>CAJQSC010000041.1 GCA_905612465.1 uncultured Candidatus Pelagibacter sp. | reverse complement strand
GTGCAACATGTGATGGTTTTTTCTTTAAAGAAAAAGTAGTGGCAGTTGTTGGTGGTGGGAATGCTGCAGTTGAAGAGGCAATATTTCTTACAAAATTTGCATCAAAAGTAAAATTAATTCATAGACGAGATACTTTAAGAGCAGAAAAATTACTTCAAAAGAAATTAATGGCAAATAAAAAAATTGAAATAATTTGGGATAGCGCCGTTGAGGAAGTCATTGGAGATAGTGAACCTAAAAATGTTACAGCTATTAAAGTTAAAAACCTTAAAACGAATAAAATTGATGAAATTAAAGTTCATGGCTTATTTATTGCTATCGGTCACGATCCAGCAACAGCTTTATTTAAAGAGCAATTAGATATGGATAAAGAAGGTTATTTAATTACTAAACCAGATTCTACTGAAACTAATATCCCTGGAGTTTATGCTGCAGGTGATGTTAAGGACAAAATATTCAGACAAGCAGTTACAGCTGCTGGCATGGGATGTATGGCAGCACTTGAGGCTGAAAAACATTTATCACACTAATTAAAGTGAAAAATAATCTACATGTATTTTTGGGCGCAACTGTTGCTGATGCTGCGGCTAGACCATTACACTGGGTTTATAATCAAAAGAAATTGCTAACTTATATTAAGGGAAAGAAAGATTTTACTTTCTTAAAAAAAAATAAAAGTCCTTTTTATAATATTAAAACTGGAAAAGTTTCAGGCTACAATGATGTTGGTCAAGTCATGTTCAAAACATTGGTTGAAGGACATAAAAATATAGAAGAAAGATTTAAAAAAAATATTACTAAAAACTTTGGTCCTGGAAGTGTGTATTGGAAAAACCTTAATCTAAGAGCCAAGTATAGAAAAGTTAAAGATTGGCGGGGTATAATTAAAGGACCTTGGATACATCAAAACATCATTGAAACAGTTAAAAATATTAAAGCTAAAAAGAAATTAACAGGTGGTTCTAAAGTAAACGAGTCGGATGGCTATTGTGCCGCTCTACCATATTTTTTATATGGTTATGATTTTAATAGCTTAAAAAAGATTATCTCCACAGTTACTGTTTCAAAAATAAGCCTTAAATATGCTTTGGCTAAGTTTCATCTAATAGATTTTGCTCTAAAGGGTGCTAAAGATCCCATAAATGAATTCTTAAAAAAATTTAAAAAAAAAACATATTTTAAGAGTGTTGTTGAGGACATTAAAAAAGTAAAAAGATTAAAATCAAGACCTCACCCTGTAGTAGTTAAAAAATTAGGAATGGCGTGTAGCTATCCAGGAACTTTTAATAGTTCAATTCACTCAATTATTAATTCAACAAGTTATGAAGGTGCTATTTTGAGAACTATCAAAGCTGGTGGTTGTAGCTGTTCTAGAGTCAATTTTATTGGAGCTTATTTTTCAGCTTTAAAAGGTGTTGACTCAATTCCTAAATCTTGGATTAAAAAAACAGATCCAGCTAAAAAAATCTTAAACCAGAAATAATATTATTTATTTAATTCGACTATTTCATTGGACTCAAAAATATTTTGTTGAATGTCATTTTGAACAACAGCTATCATTGCTTTTGCAACAGTTTCCGAATGAATAGGTTTTATTTTCTTTAAAGGGCCTAAAAGCAAAGGAGAAAGTAACTTAAAGGCGAAGATACCTATTTTTTCACTTGCTCTGTTTTTTTTTCTATCTCCCATTAAAAAGGAGGGTCTCATTATTCTTAATTTAGGAAAATTAAGTCTTTTCAATTCTTCTTCAACCAGTCCTTTGAATCTTACATAGTCTCCCAAACCCTTGGAGTTTGCATATAATGCAGAGACAAAAATAAATGAGTTGACCAAATTAGATTTTGCAATTTGAGCAATTTCTTTGGGAACATCAAGTTCAATTCTTCGATATTCATCTTTGTTAGGTGAATTTTTCTTAGTTGTGCCAATACAAATAAAACAATCATCGCCTATGATATCTTCTTTGTGATTTTCTAAATTATTAAAATCAGTTTTAATAATTTCAACTTTAGAATCGGTGATCTCAGGAGCTGAACGAACAAATAACTTTATCTTAGAGTAATTAGTATCCTTAATTAATTGATTAAGAAGATGCCCTCCAACCAATCCAGATGAGCCAAATAATAAGGCTGTTCTCACTATTTTAAAGAACCTTGCAATATATATTTCAATATACGAAAAGCTTGTTTTTGATCTGATGCAACAGCTGCAGCAGAGCCATCCACTTCTTTAAGGGCATGTTGATGATCATCATTATGAATAACAATCATAGATTTATTAAGCGCTGTAGCATAACCAGCATCAAAGGCTGCATTCCATTGTTTATATTTTTCACCAAACTTAACAATGATGACATCACAATCTTGAATAGATTTCTTGGTTCTAATGGAGTTAATATTGGCACCTTTTCTATCTTTCCAAAAATTTTTTTCTTCAGCACCTAGAATTTCTACACCACAATTATCAGAAGCTTCGTGATCAGTGATAGGAGAAGTAAATTTAATATCTAATTTCTCTTTTTCACAAAGTTGAATAATTTCTTCTCGCCAATTACTATGAATTTCACCTGCTAAATATACGTTTAACATTTATATCTCCTTATTGCTTTTTTAGTTAAAATATCAATTTTTAATTCATTATAAAGTCTAATTTGCTCGTAACAAATTATTGCTAATCAGCTATACCTAGATTGTGAAAAAGGGTAAATATATTAAGACTTTTAAGTTATTACTTCCTTATTTGTGGCCAGAAAAAAGAAGGGATTTAAGAACACGAGTTAGTTTTGCAGTTGTTGCTTTAGTTTTAGCGAAAATAGCAAGCGTTAGTACTCCTTTAGTATTGGGTGGTGCAGTAAACTCCTTAACAGAATTAAGCTCAGGTATTAATTTATACATGTTGGTGCCAATTGCCTTAATTGTTGGTTACGGTGTTACAACAATAATTGCTTTTACGTTTGTTCAGGTTAGGGATGCTTTGTTTTCAAAAGTTTCTCAACACTCTATTAGGCAAATATCCTTGAATATGTTTAAACATTTGCATGCTCTTTCATTGCAGTTTCATTTGGATAGACAAACTGGAGCACTAGCTAAATATATAGATAGAGGAACTAAGGGAATAGATTTCCTTCTAAGGTACGTTTTATTCAACGTAGTTCCTACTTTTTTTGAGATTTTCTTGGTTTCTGGAATTTTGCTTTATTTGTATGGACCATGGTATGCAATTATAACCCTTACGACTATTAGTCTTTATTCCTATTTAACTTTTCAAATCACAGAATGGAGAAATGAATTTAGAAAAAGAATGAATCAAGCTGATAATGATATCAGTACAAAAATGATTGATAGTTTATTGAACTATGAAACTGTTAAATATTTTAATAATGAAAAATTTGAATTTAACAGGCTTGATCAATCATTAGGAGAATATGAGTTAGCAGCAAATCAAAGTAGACATTCACTTTCATTATTAAATGTTGCTCAAACATTCATTATAATGCTTGGAATTACTATCATGTTGGTAATGTCAGCTTATGGTATTAAGAGTGGAGACATCGATGTTGGTGGATTTGTAGTTATTAATGCTTATATGTTTCAATTATATCAGCCATTAAATTGGCTAGGCTCAGTCTATAGGGAAATTAGACAAGCATTAACAGACATGGAAAATATGTTTAGTTTATTAGAAGTTTCAACAACATCCGAAGATAACCTAAAAGATATACCTCAAAGTAATGTTGCAGAAATTAGATTTGAGAATGTTAGTTTTGATTATGATGTAAGAAGAACTATCATCAAAAATATTTCATTTAATGTGCCTAATGGAAAAAAAGTAGCAATCGTAGGTCCAACTGGTGCTGGTAAATCAACAATAAGTAGATTGTTATTTAAGTTTTATGACCCCAAAGAGGGAAATATTTTTATTAATGACATGAATATAAATAAAATTTCTCAAAGCTCTTTAAGAAAAATTATTGGTGTAGTCCCGCAAGATACTGTCTTATTTAATGATACAATTTATTATAATATAGCTTACGGTAATACTGGTGCTACTAAAGAAGAGGTTATTAGTGCTGCACAAAATGCAGATATACATGATTTTGTAACAACTTTACCAGATGGTTATGAAACAATTGTAGGGGAAAGAGGATTGAAGTTATCTGGTGGAGAAAAACAGAGAGTTGCTATTGCAAGAACTATTCTAAAAAACCCTAAAATATTTTTCTTTGATGAGGCGACATCTGCACTAGACACTAGTACA
>CAJQSC010000040.1 GCA_905612465.1 uncultured Candidatus Pelagibacter sp. | reverse complement strand
TGAAGTTGCTATTGATCTTAATAAAGCTTTAGCTGTATTAGATGCCGATCACTTTGGTTTAGATAAAGTTAAAGAGAGAATTATTGAATTTTTGGCTGTTCAAAAAAGAATGGAAAAGATTAAAGGTCCAATTTTATGTCTAGTTGGCCCCCCAGGTGTTGGAAAAACATCCTTAGGTAAATCAATTGCAAAAGCTACAAATAGAGAGTTTGTAAGAGTTTCAGTAGGTGGAATGCGTGATGAAGCTGAAATTAGAGGTCACAGAAGAACTTATATTGGATCTTTACCTGGAAAAATTATTCAAATGATGAAGAAAGCAGGTACTAAAAATCCTTTAATTCTTCTTGATGAGATAGATAAAATTGGAAATGACTATAGAGGAGACCCATCTTCAGCTTTGTTAGAAGCATTAGATCCAGAACAAAATTCAACATTTAATGATCACTATCTAGAAGTTGATTATGACCTTTCTGACGTTATGTTTGTAACAACAGCTAATACATTAAATATATTGCCACCATTATTGGATAGAATGGAAGTAATCAGATTAGCTGGTTACACAGAAGATGAAAAAATTAACATTGCAAATAAATACCTTTTACCTAAACAAATTAAAGACAATGGTGTTAAAGAAAAAGAAATGACGTTATCACAAGATATTATTAAAGAAATTATTAGAAGTTATACAAAAGAATCTGGTGTTAGAAATTTAGAAAGAGAGATTTCAAAAGTTGCAAGAAAAGTTGTAAAAAAAGTTGTAACAGGTGAAGAAAAAGAAGTTAAAATTGATTTAAAAAATTTATCAGAGTACCTTGGAATACAAAAGTTTAAATTTGGTGAACTTGAAAGTGAAGATAAAATTGGTGTAGTTACTGGTTTAGCTTGGACAGAGTATGGTGGTGAAATACTAAAAATCGAGACGGTCATTATGCCTGGTAAAGGTAAAATGCAAATCACAGGAAAACTTGGCGAAGTAATGCAAGAATCTATTAAGGCTGCAAAATCATACATTAGATCTAAAAGTTTAGACTATGGAATCATTCCACCTTTATTTGAAAAAAAAGATTTTCATATTCATGTTCCAGAAGGTGCTACCCCTAAAGATGGTCCTTCTGCAGGTATTGGAATGGTTACATCTATTGTATCAGCTATAACCAATAATCCTGTAAGAAGAGATGTTGCTATGACTGGTGAAGTAACATTAACAGGACAGGTATTGCCAATTGGTGGGCTAAAAGAAAAATTACTTGCAGCACATAGGGCTGGAATTAAACAAGTTATTATACCTAAAGAAAATGAAAAAGATTTAGTCGATATGCCTAAAAAAATAACTGATGATATTAAAATTACTCCAGTAGAACATGCGGATGAAGTGTTAAAAATAGCATTAACTAAAGAGTTAAAAAGAGTTGAGTGGGTAGAGGTGGAAAAAATTTCTAAATCTGAAGATAAATCTCAAGCTAGTATTCAATAATCACCAATTTATATCCATTTCTTCTTCAATATCTGTTTTGACTTTCATAAATAATTGTTATAACTAAACAATAATTTTGGTTTAGGGTGGTTAGCTCAGCTGGTAGAGCATCTCGTTTACACCGAGGGGGTCAAAGGTTCGAGTCCTTTACTACCCACCAAAATAATTAAAGTGGGGGTGTAGCTCAGTTGGTTAGAGCGATCGCCTGTCACGCGATAGGTCGAGGGTTCGAGTCCCTTCACTCCCGCCACTTTTCCTTATTTTTTGAGTAAATATCAATTAAAATGTGACGTAAGAACTCTTCAACATGATATAAAAACTGGTATATAGACTTCATGCTTTCAGAATTTTTAAAAGATTATCTGCCAATAATTTTGTTTTTAATTATAGCTCTTGCTTTGAGTTGTGCCTTTGTTGTGATTAATCTAATACTTTCCCCAAAACATCCTGATCCTGAAAAACTTTCAGCATACGAGTGTGGATTTGAACCTTTTGAAGATTCAAGAATAGAGTTTGATGTTAGGTTTTATTTAGTAGCAATCCTTTTTATAATTTTTGATTTAGAGATAGCTTTTCTTTTCCCATGGGCAATCTCTCTTGGAAATATAGGCTTGTTAGGCTTTTCTTCAATGATGATTTTTTTGTTTATACTAACTATTGGTTTTATCTATGAATGGAAAAAAGGTGCCCTAGACTGGGAATAGAAATTTAAAAATGAATTTAGAAAATACAAATAAAGAAATACCTGAAGAGTTTAAAAAACTTTCGGAAGATTTTAGTAAAAATGGTTTTATAACAACTTCACTTGATAATCTTATAAACTGGTCTAGAGCTGGCTCATTACATTGGATGACTTTTGGTTTAGCATGCTGTGCAGTTGAAATGATGCAAACTGCAATGCCAAGATATGATTTAGAAAGATTCGGTGCGGCCCCACGTGGCTCTCCTAGACAGTCTGATGTTATGATTGTTGCTGGCACTTTAACTAATAAAATGGCACCAGCTTTAAGAAAAGTTTACGATCAAATGCCAGAACCAAGATATGTTATATCCATGGGCAGTTGTGCTAATGGCGGTGGTTATTATCATTACTCTTATTCTGTTGTTCGTGGCTGTGATAAAATTATACCAGTTGATATTTATGTACCTGGTTGCCCACCATCAGCTGAAGCATTATTATATGGTATCATGCAACTTCAAAAAAAAATTAGAAACAAAGGATCTTTTGAAAGATAATTAATATGATTAACTTAACAGATCTTGAAAAAAAAATTAATTCAGAACTTACAACAAAGATTAAAAAGTCTGAAATTAGACACGCACAACTTTATTTAAATATTGATAGTGAAGATTTAATTGATGTTACATTATTTATCAAAAGTAATGAAAATACAAAATTTAGACAATTAATTGATGTAACTGTGGTTGATTATCCAGAAATGACAAAACGCTTTAAAGTTGTTTATTTATTTCTAAGTCACGAATTTAATCAACGTATTGTATTAAGCTATTCAATCAATGAAAATGAAGTTATCCCAACATTAACAACAATATATCCAGCTGCTAATTGGATGGAGCGTGAAGTTTTTGATATGTACGGAGTTAAATTTAAAGATCACCCTGATTTAAGAAGAATACTTACAGATTATGGTTTTGAAGGCCATCCGTTAAGAAAAGACTTTCCCTTAACTGGACACACCGAAGTCAGATATAGTGAAGAACAAAAAAAAGTAATTAAAGAACCAGTTAAATTAGAGCAAAATTATAGAAATTTTGATTATGAAAGTCCTTGGGAGGGAACTAAATATATCAAAAAACAGACAGATCAGGAAAATGACAAAAAAAACTAAAACATTAAATCTTAATTTTGGTCCTCAACACCCAGCTGCGCATGGAGTATTAAGATTAATTTTAGAATTAGATGGTGAAGTTGTTGAAAAAGCAGATCCTCATATTGGATTGTTGCACCGAGGTACTGAAAAATTAATAGAAAATAAAACATACATGCAAGCAGTACCTTATTTTGACAGACTTGATTATGTTGCGCCCATGAACCAGGAGCATGCTTTTGCTTTAGCTATAGAGAAAATATTAAGGATTGATGTACCAATTAGGGCTCAATTTATAAGAGTTATGTTTTGTGAGATTGGAAGAATTTTAAGTCATATATTAAATGTAACTACTCAAGCATTAGATGTTGGTGCGTTAACACCTTCTTTATGGGGGTTTGAGGAGCGCGAAACTTTAATGACTTTTTATGAAAGGGCCTCAGGCTCAAGACTCCATGCTAATTATTTTAGAGCAGGAGGAGTTCATCAAGATCTACCTACGGGATTAGAGGAGGATATAGGAAGATTTTGTGAGTCTTTCCCTAAAATAATTGATGATCTTGAAACATTATTAACTGACAACAGAATATTCAAACAAAGAAATGTCGATATTGGAATTGTGACTAAAGACGATGCTTTAGATTATTCTTTTAGTGGCGTTATGATTAGAGGCTCTGGTGTTCCATGGGATTTAAGAAAATCACAACCTTATGAATGTTATGAACAATTAGAATTTAAGATACCTGTTGGAAAGAATGGAGACTGTTATGACAGATATTTATGTAGAATAGATGAAATGAGAGAAAGTGTTTTTATAATCAAACAATGTCTTGCTAAAATGACTAAGGGACCAGTTAAATCATCCGATGGAAAGATCAGCCCACCACCAAAAAAAGATATTAAACAATCTATGGAAGCTTTAATTCATCACTTCAAACTATTTACAGAAGGTTATCGAGTAGATAAAGATGAGATTTATACAGCCGTTGAAGCTCCCAAAGGTGAGTTTGGTGTTTATCTAATATCTGATGGATCTAGCAAACCATATAAGTGTAAAATAAGAGCCCCAGGATTTTCTCATTTAGCTGCAATGGATTATTTAATTAAAGGCCATATGCTTGCGGATGTACCTGCTGTATTAGGCTCTTTGGATATAGTGTTTGGAGAGGTGGATAGATAATGAGCTTAAGAAGACCTTCAAAGGAACAGCCTGAGAATTTTGAATTCAATGCTGCTTCATTAGAAGCGGCTAAAGTAATTATTGAAAAATATCCTAAGGATAAACAGCAAAGTGCTGTCATGGCTTTACTTTATATAGCACAAAAACAAAATAGTAACTGGATTCCATTAGCTGCCATGAAGTGTATTGGTAAATTTTTAGACATGCCATATATAAAGATTTATGAAGTAGCAACATTTTATACAATGTATAATCTTGCACCTGTTGGTAAATATTTTATACAGGTTTGCACAACCACACCATGCATGATCAGAGGTGCATATAAAGTTGTTGAGGCCTGCAAAGAAAAAATTTCTGAAAATGAAAATGAATTATCAAAAGATCAAAGTTGCTCTTGGATGGAAGTTGAGTGTTTAGGTGCATGCGTTAATGCACCCATGATGCAGGTCAATGATGATTATTATGAAGATTTAGATAAGGAAAACACATTAAAAATTTTAGATAAGATCCTAGGTGGTGAAATACCTAAACCAGGATCATATAGAGGTCGTAAAAACAATGAACCTGAGAATAATAGGAAAACACTTATGGATTTAAAAAATGCTTAAAGACGAAGATAGAATATTTCAGAATTTATATAACGATAAAGGTTCAGATGTTGAGTCTTCAAAAGAAAGAGGTGACTGGACTAACACTAAAGATTTAATTGATAAAGGCAGAGATTGGATAATTACTGAAGTTAAAGCCTCAGAACTTAGAGGTAGAGGTGGAGCTGGATTTCCAACTGGTTTAAAATGGTCTTTTGCACCAAAAGAATTAGGCTCAAGACCTCATTATCTTGTTATAAATGGTGATGAGTCAGAGCCAGGTACTTGCAAAGATAGAGATATTTTAAGATTTGAACCTCATAAACTAATAGAAGGATGTTTAATTGCTGCATACGCTGTTCAAGCTCACGTTTGTTATATTTATATAAGAGGAGAGTATTTTATAGATGGAGAGAAACTTCAAACAGCAATTGACGAAGCTTATGAAAAAAATTTAATAGGAAAAAATGCATCTGGAACTGGCTGGGATTTAGATATTTATATCCACTATGGAGCAGGAGCGTATATATGTGGAGAAGAAACTGCATTACTTGAAAGCATAGAGGGTAAAAAAGGTCAGCCGAGGTTAAAACCACCCTTCCCAGCTTTAATTGGTCTTTATGGGTGTCCAACTATAATTAATAATGTTGAGACTATTGCTGTTATCCCAACTATCTTAAGAAGAGGTGGTAAGTGGTTTGCTTCCTTAGGTAAAGCAAAGAATACTGGAACAAAAATTTTTTGTATATCTGGAAATGTTAACAATCCATGCAATGTTGAAGAAGAAATGAGTATATCTCTCAAAGAATTAATTGAAGTTCATGCTGGTGGTGTAATTGGTGGGTGGGATAATTTACAGGCCGTAATACCTGGTGGTTCATCAATGCCGTTAATACCACAAAAAACTTGTGAGACTTTAACAATGGATTTTGATTCACTAATGGCAGAAAAAAGTGGATTAGGAACCGCAGGAATAGTTGTTATCAATAAAGATCAAGACATCATTAAATGCATGGCAAGAATTGCAAGATTTTACAAACATGAAAGTTGTGGTCAATGCACACCTTGCAGAGAAGGTACGGGGTGGATGTGGAGAATGCTTGAAAGAATGAGCAAAGGTGAAGCATCAAGAGATGAAGTTGATATGTTGGGAGACGTAACAAATCAAATCGCAGGACACACTATTTGTGCTTTTGGTGAGGGGTCTTCATGGCCTGTACAAGGGTTGTTAAGACATTTTAAAAAAGAAATTGAAGATAGAAATAATCTTAACCCAACTATAAAAAAAGAAAAAAATATTCCCTATTTAGTAGATCAACATTTATTGGATAAAAAAAATGCTTAAATTAAAAGTTAATGAAATTGATGTGGAGGTTGATGAGGGACTAACTGTACTTCAAGCTTGTGAAAAAGCTGGAGTTGAAATCCCAAGATTTTGTTATCATGAAAAATTATCAATAGCGGGTAATTGTAGAATGTGTTTAGTGGAATTAGAAAAATCCCCTAAACCTGTAGCCTCATGTGCCATGCCTGCAGCGGAAGGAATGAATATCAAAACAAATACTGAGTTTGTTGAAAAAGCAAGAAAAGGTGTTATGGAATTTTTGTTGGCTAATCATCCATTGGATTGTCCTGTTTGTGATCAGGGCGGTGAATGTGATTTACAAGATCAATCTATGTTCTATGGCGTTGATAAATCTAGATACAAAGAAAATAAAAGAGAAGTTTCTGAAAAAAATATGGGACCTTTAATTAAAACACAAATGACCAGATGCATACATTGTACGAGATGTGTTAGGTTTGCTACAGAGGTTGCTGGTGTAACAGAGATCGGAGCAATAGGTAGAGGTGAAGATATGGAAATTACGACATATCTTGAGCAGTCTATGCAATCAGAATTATCAGCTAATGTTGTAGATTTATGCCCTGTTGGTGCTTTAACATCCAAGCCCTATGTTTTTGAGGCTAGACCCTGGGAATTAAAAAAGACGGAATCTATCGATGTAATGGATGCTATTGGCTCAAACATTAGAGTTGATACGTATGGTTGGGAAGTAAAAAGAATTTTACCAAGAATTAATGAAGATATTAATGAAGAATGGATTTCAGATAAAACAAGATATGCTTGTGATGGTTTGTTAAATCAACGTCTAGATACGCCTTATATAAAATATAATGGTAAATTTGAGAAAGCGTCATGGAATGAAGTTTTTAATATAATTAAGTCAAAATTTAAGAATGCTGACAAAAATAAAATATGTGGAATGTCTGGTGATTTAGTTAACATGGAAACACTCTACATATTTAAAGAGTTTTTTAATAAAACACTAGGTTCATATAATGTTGAATCAAGAAGTGATCACACATATTTAAATCCTCAAAATAGAGAAAACTACTTATTCAATTCAACAATTAATGGAATAGAAGAGGCGGATTTTATTTTACTTGTAGGAAGTAATCCCAGATATGAAGCAACAATTTTAAATGCACGTATTAGAAAGGCTTACTTACAAAATAAAACAAAAATAATTTCTTTAAATAATGTTGGTGATCTAACTTATCCTTATGAGTCTTTAGATGGAGATATTGAAAATATTAAAAAAATTACAGAAGATAACCATGAAGTATCGAATTTAATTAAACAGGCCAAAAAACCTTTAATTATCTTTGGTCAGTCATCTCTAAAAACTAAATCTGCAAAATACATTTTTGAATCTTTTAAATCTTTTTTAAAGAAAAATAATAAAATATCAGATGAGTGGAATTCTTTAAATACAATTTCAGAAAATGCATCTACGGTTGGTAGCTTTGATTTAGGATTATATAAAACGGTAGATGGTTCAAATGAAGTACTAAAAAATTTAGAAAATCACATGTTTGAAATTGTTTACTTATTAGGAGTAGACAATCTTAAATTTGAAAAAAAGAATGAATTTGTAATTTATCAAGGAAGCCATGGTGATAAGGGAGCTGATATTGCAGATATTATACTTCCAGGAGCTGCATATACAGAGCAAAATGGTTATTTTACAAACCTTGAAGGTAAACTACAGAAAGCCTATAAGGCCTCTTTTCCACCAGAAGAAGCTAAGGAAGACTGGTTGATAATTAACGAACTAGCAGAGGCAATGAATCATAGAAAATTATTTAATGATAAGGATGAGCTAGATAGTAGTTTGCTTAACCAAATTAATTTATTCATTGAAAAAGATAAATCTATCAAAGCTTCTAGTGTTAAAAATTTGGAATTTAATAAAGAGATTTTAAAAGTTGAGAATGAAGATTATTATTACTCAAATGCGATAGCGAGAGCTTCAAAAACAATGTTTGAATGTAAAAAAGCTAAAATTAATTTAAAATTAACGGGTACAGAAGGTTAATAAAATGGAATATTTAACTATAATTTTTTCAGAGACATATAAAATCTTATTTTTACTAGTACCAGTTCTTGTTTCTGTAGCAATGATTGTTTGGCTTGATCGTCGTATTTGGGCATTTGTTCAAAAAAGACAAGGACCAAATGTTGTAGGACCTTTTGGTTTACTTCAATCTTTGGCCGATGCATTAAAATACATGTTCAAAGAAGTTATTATTCCCTCAAGCTCTAATAAAGTAATCTTTATATTAGCTCCAATTGTTACAATGACTTTGGCGTTGATCTCTTGGGCAGTTATTCCATTTAGCGCAACTCATGTATTAGCAGATATCAACGTTGGTATTCTTTATCTATTTGCAGTTTCATCATTGGGTGTTTATGGAATTATTATGGGTGGTTGGGCCTCGAACTCAAAATACCCTTTTTTAGGTGCAATTAGATCAGCAGCTCAAATGGTATCTTATGAAGTTTCAATTGGTGTTATTATAATTAATGTTTTGCTGTGTGTGGGTTCGTTAAATTTAAATGATATAGTGATGGCTCAGGAAAATTTATGGTTCGTAATTCCATTATTTCCAATGTTTATAATTTTTTTTATATCTGCTTTGGCTGAAACAAATCGACCACCATTTGACTTGCCAGAAGCCGAAGCTGAACTAGTTGCTGGATATCAGACCGAGTATTCCGGAATGATGTATGCAATGTTTTGGTTAGGTGAGTATGCAAATATTCTTCTTATGTGTGCAATGGGATCAGTTCTGTTTTTAGGTGGATGGCTTTCCCCAATAGATTTATTTCCTTTTAATGTAATTCCTGGAGCCGTTTGGTTAATCCTAAAGATATTACTTCTTTTTATACTTTTTGCTTTAGTAAAGGCAATTGTTCCAAGATATAGATACGATCAGTTAATGAGATTAGGTTGGAAAATTTTTTTACCTTTATCGTTATCGTGGGTAGTTCTTACAGCAAGTTATTTATTTTACTTTAACCTCTTACCAACAAATTAATTATGAAAATTTCAAGAATATTTAAAACAATTTTTATGTTAGATTTTTTAGGTGGTCTTAGGATCGCCTTAAGAGAGTTTTTTAAACCAAAAAAAACAATAAACTATCCATTTGAAAAGGGTAAAATCAGTCCACGTTTCAGAGGAGAGCACGCTTTAAGAAGATATCCTGATGGCGAAGAAAGATGTATTGCTTGCAAATTGTGCGAAGCTGTATGCCCTGCTCAAGCAATTACAATTGAATCCTCAGAAAGAGCAGATGGAAGTCGAAAAACTACTCGATACGATATTGATATGATGAAGTGTATTTACTGTGGCCTTTGTGAAGAATCTTGTCCAGTTGATGCAATTGTTCAAGGTCCTAACTTTGAATTTTCAACAGAAACAAGAGAAGAACTTTATTATAATAAAGAAAAACTTTTGGATAATGGAGATAGATGGGAAAACATCTTAGCTGCAAATATTAAAGCAGATAAACCTTATAGATAATAATTATGTTAGCACATGCAATTTTTTTTTATATCTTCTCATTAATAGCAATTGTTTCTGCGATAATGGTTACAGTTTCTAAAAATACTGTTCATTCTGTCTTCTTTTTAATTTTAGATTTTATTAGTATTTCTTGCTTGTTTATAATGATAGGTGCAGAATTTCTTGGCATGATAATGTTAATTATTTATGTTGGAGCGGTAGCAGTTTTATTTTTGTTCGTTGTAATGATGTTAAATGTGGCTCAACAAAAAAACCAATGGTTTAGTGCTAGAGAGAGCTCAAAGCATATTCCTGTTGGATTAATCATAAGTACTATTATATTTTTTGAATTAATTATTGTTATTGGTGGATGGAAATACAAGCCAGATCTCGTTTCATCTATGTCATTAAATATAGATAGTGGCATTAGCAATACTCATGCTATAGGCTATGTTGTATATACTGACTACATTCATATCTTTCAATTAAGTGGAATGATTTTATTAGTTGCAATGATAGGGGCTATTGTTCTTACTTTTAGGAAGAGATCTGGTGTTAAAAGACAAAGTTATTTTAGTCAAATATCTAGAGAAAGAACTGATGGTGTTGAATTGATAGATGTTCCTAGTAATCAAGGAGTTAAGTCTGATGATTGACATAGGTTTGGGTCATTACCTTACTCTAGGAGCCATAATATTTACCATTGGTATAGTTGGTATATTTTTAAATAGAAAAAATATCATAGTAATATTAATGAGTATTGAGCTTATTCTATTAGCAGTGAATATTAACTTGGTGGCTTTCTCTATATTTTTGAATGACATAACAGGGCAAATTTTTACACTCTTTATTTTAACTGTAGCTGCTGCTGAAGCTGCAATAGGTTTAGCAATAATAGTGGTTTATTATCGAAACTCATCAACAATTAGAGTTGAAGAGATAAATAGTTTGAAAGGATAATATGGAATTTACATTATTATTTCTTCCCCTGCTAGCATCTATTATATCTGGTTTTTTTGGTAAATTTATAGGTGATAGAAATTCTGAAATAATAACCAGTGTTTTTGTTTCCATTTCAGCGCTGCTATCTTTAACTTTATTTTATCAAGTTATTGTTAACGGATATGAAAGTAATGTAATTGTTGCTACTTGGATTAATTCAGGAACACTTGATGTAAATTGGTCTATTAAAGTAGATGCGTTATCTTCGGTAATGCTTGTTGTTGTAACTCTGGTTTCTTCACTAGTTCATATTTATTCAATTGGTTATATGTCTCACGATCCTCATAAACCAAGATTTATGGCATATCTTTCACTCTTTACGTTTGCAATGTTAACGTTAGTTACATCAGATAATTTTCTTCAATTATTTTTTGGGTGGGAGGGTGTAGGCCTTTGTTCTTACTTTTTAATTGGCTTTTGGTATAAAAAAGATTCAGCAAATGCAGCCGCTATAAAAGCTTTCGTTGTTAATAGAGTGGGTGATTTTGGACTTGCCTTAGGAATATTTTTAATTTTTTATCTATTTGGTACTGTCAATTACTCTGAGGTATTTCAACAAATACCACAAATTATTGACAAAGAATTATTATTTTTAGGAATGCACATCAAGGCTATAGATCTAATTTGTATCCTTTTATTTATAGGAGCCATGGGTAAATCAGCACAAATTCTTTTACACACATGGCTACCTGACGCCATGGAAGGTCCCACACCTGTATCTGCACTAATACATGCCGCTACAATGGTTACAGCTGGAGTCTTTTTGATTGTTAGATGTTCTCCAATTTTTGAATATTCTCCTTTAACTTTAAATATTATTACAGTAGTTGGAATGACAACTGCTTTTTTTGCTGCAACTGTAGCATTAGTTCAAACGGATATTAAAAAGATAATTGCTTACTCAACTTGTAGTCAGTTAGGATATATGTTTTTTGCAGTAGGTGTTGGTGCTTATAATGTTGCAATGTTTCATTTGTTTACTCATGCCTTTTTTAAGGCATTGCTATTCTTAGGATCAGGATCTGTAATCCACTCATTTAAGGATGAACAAGATATTAATCAAATGGGTGCTGTGTATAAAAAGTTACCTTATACTTGGATTTTAATGATTATTGGGACACTGGCTCTTACGGGCTTTCCTTTCCTTTCTGGTTTCTACTCAAAAGATGCGATTATAGAATTTGCTTATCTTAGAGGCAATACAGTAGGTTATTATGCAGCGGGTGTTGGTATTTTAACAGCTTTACTTACCTCAATATATTCGTGGAGATTAATTTTTAAAACATTTCATGGAACTTATAATAATAAAAAAATAAAAATTGAAGAAATGCACGAGTCTCCGTTGGTCATGCTTATACCTTTGATTGTATTAGCAATAGGTGCAATTTTTGCAGGTTTTTTATTTAAAGATTTATTTATTGGTCATGGAGGAGAAAATCAATTTTGGGGAGAATCTATTAAATTTCTAAATCCATTAAGCACTGATCACCCCCCTTTATGGATTATTTTGATTACACCCATACTTGTCCTTTTATCTATTCCAATTGCTTATTACTTATTTGTAAAAAATAAAGAGCTACCAAATCAAATTGCTGAATCTAATAGACCGTTATATAATTTCTTAGTTAATAAATGGTACTTTGATGAATTATACGACATTATATTCATCCAATCTTCAAAAAAAATTGGATTATTCTTTTGGAAAACAATTGACATAAAAATTATTGATAAGTTTGGACCTGATGGTCTTTCTCTACTAATTAAAAACTTATCATTAAGAGCTAGTAAATTTCAAAGTGGATTTATTTATCAATATGCCTTTATGATATTGATTGGTCTTTCTGCATTATTAACATTTCTAATTTTACAATAATGAATTTTCCAATTTTATCATCTTTAATTCTTTTACCAACTATTGGAGCTTTATTTTTACTATTTTCAAAAGATAAAAATTCTAATACTGGAAAATATGTTGCCTTATTCACTTCTTTTGTTAATTTTTTAATCTCAGTTTATTTATGGTATTTATTTGACCCGTCTACATCAACTTTTCAATTTGTTGAAAATAAAGAATGGTTAAAAGGTTTTGTTAATTATAAAGTGGGTATAGATGGAATTTCAATTTTATTTATAATTCTAACAACACTTATTACCCCATTGTGCATAATATCTGTTAACAACACAATTAAAGTAAAGTTAAGAGATTTTCTTATTGCCATATTAGTAATGGAGAGTTTAATGATTGGAGTTTTTTGCTCACTTGATCTAGTTGTATTCTATTTATTTTTTGAAGCTGGACTAATTCCTATGTTTTTAATCATTGGAATATGGGGAGGTGAAAGAAGAGTTTATTCTGCCTTTAAATTTTTCTTATATACATTGCTTGGGTCTGTTTTGATGTTAGTTGCAATAATTTCGATTTATTGGATTGCTGGCACAACAGACATAGTTCAACTTTACGAATTAGGTATAGACACAAAATATCAAAACTTATTGTGGCTTGCTTTTTTTAGTTCTTTTGCTGTCAAAACTCCTATGTGGCCAGTTCACACTTGGTTACCTGATGCTCATGTAGAAGCCCCAACTGCTGGATCTGTTCTATTGGCAGCTATTCTTTTAAAAATGGCTGGGTACGGTTTTATTAGATTTTCCTTAGGTTTATTTCCAGTAGCTTCTGAATTATTTACTCCATTAGTTTATGCACTGAGTTTAATTGCAATAATTTATGCATCTCTAGTTGCCCTAATGCAGGAAGATATGAAAAAATTAATAGCATATTCTTCTGTGGCACATATGGGTTTTGTAACATTGGGAATTTTTACGATCACGCAACAGGGTATTGAAGGCAGTATAATCCAAATGATTAGTCATGGACTTGTTTCAGCAGCATTATTTTTATGTGTTGGTGTGGTTTATGATCGTATGCATTCAAGATTAATTAAAACTTACGGTGGTCTGGTTTCTGTAATGCCCAAATATTCAATTCTATTTATGCTGTTTACCCTAGCTGCATTAGGACTACCTGGAACAAGTGGCTTTATAGGAGAGTTTTTAATTTTAATGGGTGCATTTAAAGATAATTTTTTAGTAGCAGTTATTGCTAGTTTTGGGGTCATTTTTGGTGCTGCATACATGTTATGGTTATATAGAAGAGTAGTTTTTGGAAATCTAGTAAACAAAGATCTTTTAAAAATACCTGATTTAGATAATTCTGAAAAATTTATTTTATGGAGTTTGGCTATACCAGTATTATTCTTTGGTTTTTATCCAGAACCACTTATTAACACCATTGAAGTATCGGTAAATGATTTAATTGAAATGTATAATTTTAACCTAAACATGTTTGGTCCTGAGGTGCAAAAGTAATGAATAATTTGAATTTGATCTCTCCTGAAATTTTTATTTCTTTATCAATAATGTTTTTATTGATTTTGGGTGTTTTTAAAAAAAATAGTTCAAGCTTAATTCATAATCTTTCAATAGGATTTTTGCTAATTACTGCAATTTTAATATTAAATAAACCTTTTGACAGTATTGCAACCTTGTTTGGAGATAGCTATGTAATTGATAGCCTCTCATCTTTAATGAAAATACTTACAATTGTAGGTGGTGCTTTTGTTTTATCAATTTCAACAAAATATTTGAAAATATCTAAAATCTTTTTAATAGAATATCCAATTTTGATCCTTTGTTCAATTTTAGGAATGATGGTTATGATTAGCTCTAATGATCTTATGGTTTTTTATATTGGACTTGAATTACAATCGTTAGCTTTGTATGTTTTGGCATCGTTTAATAGAGATCAATTAAAGTCATCAGAATCAGGTCTTAAGTATTTTGTATTAAGTGCACTTTCTTCTGGTTTATTACTTTATGGTTGCTCTCTAATCTATGGTTTTTCTGGTTCAACCAATTTCAATATAATTGGTAATTCAATGGATTCCACTCATTATGGGCTAACATTTGGAATAGTTTTTATTTTAGTTGGATTAGCCTTTAAAATATCTGCTGTACCATTTCATATGTGGGCACCAGATGTTTATGAAGGGTCTCCAACATCTGTAACATTATTTTTTGCTGTAGTTCCTAAAATTGCAGCTTTAACTGTCTTTATAAGATTCTTGTATGTCCCATTTTTTAACATGATTGATCAATGGCAACCAATCATAATTTTTTTATCAATTGCTTCAATGATATTTGGAGCTGTTGCAGCGATTGGACAGAAAAATTTAAAAAGATTAGTTGCGTATAGTTCTATTGGCCACATTGGTTATGCTTTAGCTGGACTTTCTGTTGGAACTAATGAAGGTATTCAGTCATCTATAGTTTATATTTTTATCTACATGATAATGAATCTTGGTTTATTTAGTTGTTTATTTATGATGAAAAGAAATGATCAGTATTTTGAAACTATTGATGATTTATCTGGACTGTCAAAAAACCATCCAGTTTTATCCCTTTCATTACTTATTATACTTTTTTCATTGGCTGGTATTCCACCATTGGCTGGTTTTTTTGCTAAGTTTTATGTATTTATGTCTGTAATTGAGCAATCAATGTATTTTTTAGCAATTGTCGGTCTATTATCAACTGTGATTGCTGCTTTTTATTATTTAAGAATAATTAAGGTTATTTATTTTGATGAAAAAAGAGAAAAATATGACACTGATCATAGTGTTTGGTTGAAAATATCATTAACCCTTTCAACGTTGTTAATTCTTTTGTACTTTATCTTTCCAAGTAAGTTAGTAGAAATTGTATCTAGTATTAATATAATTTAATGAAGCTAAAAAAGTTTAATTTTAAAATCATAAATAGTACAAATGACCGAGCATTTAAAATAATTAAAAATACTAATAATAGATCAGGCATTGTAATTGCCGAGAAACAGAAAAGAGGCAGAGGTCAGTATGGAAAAAAATGGACTTCATTCAAAGGAAATTTATTTGTTAGTATTTTTTTTCAAGTTAACATGATTCAATTATCATTAAAAAATTTAACAAAAATAAACTGCTTTTTGGTTAAAAAATTATTATCAAATTTTTATAAAGATAAAATTACAATTAAAAAACCAAATGATTTATTAATAAATAATATGAAAATTTCAGGTATACTGCAGGAAACATTATCTAAATCAGGGAAAACATTTATTATAGTAGGAATAGGCATAAATTTGATTAAGAGCCCCTCTATAAAGGATTACGCGACTACAAACCTTTTTGATCTAACTGGTGTAAAAATTAACCCTAATAACGCAGCTTTAAAACTAAAAAAAATTTATGAAGCTTTCATTCCAATGTTTCCTAAATTTAATATAAAAAACTTAGATAGAAATTTAAAATGATTATTGTTGGTGATATAGGAAATACTGAAACAAAGATCTGCTTGGTAAACTCTAAAAATATTATTATTAAAAGAGTTACTATAATAACAAAAAAAATAAATTCTTCGTTACTTAAAAAGTCTTTATCCAATTTAAACTTAAAAAATAAAATAATTGATAAATGTTTATTTTGTAGTGTTGTTCCTAAATCATTTAATGAAATTAAAAGCTTTTTTAACAAAATACATAAAATTAAATGTCATGAACTTAAAAAACTTAAGTTAAACAAAATGATTAAGATCAAGGTTAACTATAAACAAATAGGATCAGATAGACTGGCTAACGCAATTAGTGTCATTAATAACAAAGATAATTTTATAATCTTAGATTTTGGGACTGCCACAACATTTGATGTTTTAATAAAAGATACTTATCATGGTGGTGTTATTGCGCCTGGTGTTAAGCTTTCACTTGATACGTTGACTGATAAAGCAACACAAATTCCAAGGATTAATCTAAAAAAAACCAATAAAGTTATTGGTTTAAACACAATTAGTGCCGTTAGAGCTGGATTTTTTTGGGGTTATGAGGGTTTAATTGACAATATTGTTAATTTAATTAAGAAAGAGACTAAGAAGTCCTTTAAAATTATAATTACTGGAGGATTTTCTGATTTGTTCAAAAATTCAACAAAATCGAAAGTTTCAATAAATAAAGACATTACAATTAACGGCCTAATCAGAGCCACAACTTTAATTAAATAAATATGAAAGATGAACTATTATTTTGCCCTTTAGGGGGCTCAGGAGAAATTGGCATGAATATGAACCTGTTCGCCTACGGAAAACCAGGTGAGCATAAATGGATCATGGTTGATATAGGAGTTACGTTTGCTGATGACACATTACCAGGAATTGATCTTATTTATCCAGATCCTGGATTTATTGTCGATAAAAAAGAAGACCTTTTAGGAATTATTTTAACCCATGCACATGAAGATCATATAGGAGCAATTGCACATCTTTGGCCTCAATTAAAATGTAAAATTTTTGCAACTCCATTCACTGCAGTTTTAATAAAAGAAAAACTTAAAGAAAAAAATATTGATGCAACTAACTATATAAAAATAGTTCAATTAAATGGAACGGTAGATTTGGATCCTTTTAAAATAGAGTACATCACGTTAACCCACTCAATTCTTGAGCCTAATGGTCTTAGAATTGAAACTCCTGCTGGTGTAATATTGCATACTGGGGATTGGAAGATTGACCCAGAACCACTAATTGGTGAAAAAATTAATTCTGATAGACTTAAAGAGATAGGTAAAGAAGGTGTTCTTGCTATGATTTGTGACTCTACAAATGTATTTAGTATGGGAAAAGCTGGCTCTGAATTAGATGTTAGAAAAAGTTTATTAAATATTATGGGCAGCCTTAAAAAAAGAATAGTTATGGCTTCTTTTGCATCAAATGTAGCACGTATGGAAACTGCTTTTTATTGTGCAGAAAAAACTGGTAGACAAATATCTCTTGTTGGAAGATCTATGCATAGAATATTTAAAGCAGCAAGACAATGTGGGTATTTGAAAAATGTTATTGAACCTATAGACGCTCGTGAAGCGAAAAAAATTGCTAGAGAAAAAATTGTTTACCTTTGTACTGGTAGCCAAGGAGAGCCTATGGCAGCACTTATGAGAATTTCAAGCTATACTCATCCGGATGTTTTCATTGAAAAAGATGATGCTGTTATTTTTTCATCAAAAATTATTCCAGGCAATGAAAAGAAATTATACAAATTACAAAATCAATTAGTTAGGGATGGTATTGAAGTTATTTCTGAGGAAAGTGAGTTTGTTCATGTTTCTGGTCACCCAAATAGAGATGATCTTAGAGAAATGTATGATTGGATTAAGCCTCAATGCGCAGTGCCTGTCCATGGAGAACACAGACATATGATTGAACATATGAAATTTGCTCATGAAATGAAAGTCCCACACCCCGTTCAAGTAGAAAATGGTGATATTGTAAAACTAGCTCCAGGTAAACCACATGTTTTTGATAAAGCTCCAAGTGGTAGACTTTATTTAGATGGAAATATGAGTGTTGAAGAAGACGCTCAATCAATTAAAGATAGAAAAAATATAGCTGCTAATGGATATATGGAGGTTACTATTTTAATCACTGCAAAGGGTAATATTCATAAAAGACCCGTATTAACCTTTAGAGGGTTGCCTGTTTATGATACTGACGAATTTATTTATGAATTAGAAGAAGCAATAGAAAAAACTACTAGAACCTTTTCTATAAAAAGTAAAAAACAAGAATACAATTTAATTGATGCATTAAAAATTACATGTAGAAAATGTGCTAAAGAATTGACCGGTAAAAGACCATTTATAAATATTAATCTTGTTAGAATTTAGATGAGTGCAACAGGTCTTGCTATAATTTACATTATAATCTGGTGGATAGTTTTTTTTATAATTCTTCCAGTTGACGTAAATAGACTAA
>CAJQSC010000039.1 GCA_905612465.1 uncultured Candidatus Pelagibacter sp. | reverse complement strand
TTAAAAGATAAGTAAACTTTAGAGCAATAATTAAATGAACTACTGGTTAATGAAATCTGAGCCTGATGTTTGGTCAATCGATCAACAAAAAAAAGCAGGGGCAAAGGGTGCTCCCTGGGATGGAGTAAGAAACTATCAGGCTGCAAAAAATTTAAAGGGAATGAAAAAAGGAGATCTCTGTTTTTTTTATCATTCAAATATTGGCAAAGAAATTGTTGGAATAGTAGAGGTCATTAAAGAAGCTTTCTTAGATAAAACTGACAAGGATGGACGATTTGTAGCTGTTCAAGTAAAGTTTAAAGAAAAATTAAAGAAAAATGTAACTCTTGAAGAGGTTAAAAAAACTAAGTCTCTTAGCCATTTATCACTTATTAGACAAAGCAGATTATCTGTTATGCCCATAGACTCTAAAAGCTGGAAAATTTTAAATAAGATGAGTATTGTTTAAAAAATCTCATGCCAAAAAAAAATAAAATTAAATCAAAAGTTAAAAAAAAAGTTCTTAAACAATCTACGGTTAGAAAAAAAGTAAAACAGATTAAAAAAAAAGTTTTAAAAGAAATTGAAGATAAAGAATTAATTATTAAAACTAAACCTGAGTGGGTAAAAAGTGCTCTAGTAAATAAAGCAAAATACCAAAAAAAATACTCTGACTCGATTAAAAAAAATGATGACTTTTGGAAGATTGAGGGAAAAAGAATTACTTGGATTAAACCATATAAAAAAATTAAAGATGTTAAATACAGTAAAAAAGAAGTTAGAATTAAATGGTATGAAGATGGAACACTAAATGCTTCTGCTAATTGCATAGACCGTCACCTTAAAGATAAAAAAGATAAAACAGCAATTATTTGGGTAGGTGATGATCCAAAAGATAGTAGAAAGATTTCATACAAACAATTGCACAATGAAGTTTCTAAAGCTGCAAATGGTTTAAGAAAACTAGGGATTAAAAAAGGTGATCGAGTTACGATTTATTTAACTATGATCCCAGAACTTGCAGTAACAATGCTAGCTTGCGCTAGGATTGGTGCAGTTCACTCTATTATTTTTGGTGGATTTTCTGCTGACTCTATTACTACAAGAATTAATGACTGTGAATCTGAATATATTATAACTGCAGACGAAGGGGTTAGGGCTGGTAAAACTATTCACTTAAAAAAAATTACAGATGAAGCATTAAGAAAATGTCCTAATGTTAAAAAATGTATAGTTGTAAAAAGGACAGGTAATAAAGTTAATTGGGTAAAAGGAAGAGATATTTGGTACGATGATTTAATTAAAAATGTATCAAATAAATGTGAGCCTGAAGAAATGAACGCAGAAGACCCTTTATTTATTCTCTACACATCGGGCTCTACTGGAAAACCAAAAGGAGTTTTGCATACAACAGGTGGTTATATGGTTTACGCATCTATGACACATCAATATATTTTTAACTATAAGCCAAAGGACGTCTACTGGTGTACGGCGGATATAGGTTGGGTCACAGGACACAGTTATATTATTTATGGACCTCTTGCTAATGGTGCAACTACAGTAATGCATGAAGGTGTTCCAAATTATCCTGATTGGTCGAGATGGTGGCAGATTGTTGATAAATATAAAGTTAATATTTTTTATACTGCTCCTACAGCCATTAGATCTATTATGAAAGAAGGAGATAAGTATGTAAAAAAAACTTCTAGAAAGTCACTCAAACTTCTCGGAACAGTTGGAGAGCCGATAAATCCTCGAGCATGGATGTGGTATTACAAAACTATTGGAAATTCTAAATGTCCGATTGTTGATACATGGTGGCAAACTGAAACTGGTGGAATTTTAATTAGTCCTCAAACTGGAGCTATGAATTTAAAACCTGGTTCTGCAAGTAAACCTTTTTATGGAATTAAGCCCTCTATAGTTGATAAAGATGGGAAAGAAATTAAGGGAGTTGGTGAAGGAAGGTTATGTATTTCTCAATCTTGGCCTGGACAAATGAGAACTGTTTACGGTGATCATCAAAGATTTATTGATACTTATTTTTCTCAGTTTGATGGAAAATATTTTACAGGTGATGGTGCTAAAAGAGATAAAGATGGTTACTACTGGATAACTGGTCGTGTAGATGATGTAATTATTGTCTCTGGCCATAACCTTGGAACTGCTGAAATAGAGAGCGCATTCGTTGCTCATCCAAAAGTTGCTGAAGCTGCTGTAGTTGGTTACCCACACGATATTAAAGGTAATGGTCTATATTGTTATGTAACTCTAAATGTTGGAGAAAAATCAGATTTAGATCTTGAAAGAGATTTAAAACTTTGGGTTAGAAAACAAATTGGAGCACTTGCAACACCTGATATTATTCATTTTTCTCCTGGTCTTCCAAAAACAAGATCTGGAAAAATTATGAGAAGAATTTTAAGAAAAATTGCCGCCAATGAACATGACCAATTGGGTGATACGTCGACTTTAGCTGACCCAAGTGTTGTGCAAAGCTTAGTGGATAATAGAAAAAACATTTAAATTTTAATTAATTTTGTAAACTCATCTTTAATATTATCCCATTTTAAAATCATAGAGTTTAAAACTATTTTTCTATCTAAGGTTTTTAATTCTTCGGCTACTGGTGCCCATTTATATAAAGTTAGTGCACTTTCATTAAATGGCCAAGACTTATAGTATGTGTTCCAATCCATTTTTTGTAATCGTTCTGTAAATTTTTCTTTTGCTTGTAAAATAATTTCTTTAGGCATTCCATTTTCAGTTTCCTTAGTCAAAATTTCATCGTAAATTTCACTGGCTTTATCCATATCCTGATAATTACAAAAAACATTCAGGTATGATAGACTGTAAAAAGTAAGATCCTGAAGTGCTATGGCATAAATATTCCATTTAGCTTTATTAATAGATGCTAAAAATATTTCATCATCAAAATGAAGTACCCACTTTGTACCCATTCTTGTTTTTAAGTAATTATATAGAGTTACCTGCGATACCCATGCTGATTGTTTTTGAACAAATAATGTAAGATCTTCAATATTCTTAATTTTTTTCTTTGGAAGTATTCCCTTAAATAAAGCAAATAGATAAACTCTAATATCTTCAAGTTTGATGTCTTTTATTTTAAGTTTATATTTGAGCACTTTTACCTACCTTTTGGATGCTTTATATTACAAAAATGGCCCTAATTCGAACTATTTAAAGGCTTTCAATCTATCTCATTATGGTTAGTGTTTCTCTCTTAACTATATAGGGAGAGTAAAATGTCAAACAAAGCAAAACACTGGGAAAAAACTAGAGGGCTACTGTTCATTACTTTAGCAATCTGGTTTGTATTCTCAATTGGCATCTTTTTTTTCGGAACTGAAATGGAAGCATCTAGCTTCAGACCTTTTGGTTATCCACTGTCATATTATATGACATGTCAGGGTTCATTATTAGCATTTGTAATTTTGAATTTCTGGTTTGCGGGTAGACAAGAGAAGATAGATGAAGAGTTTGGTTTCACTGAAAGAGAGGATAGCTAATGATAAAAGGTAAATTTATAGACAATCTACCAAAAGTTTATGGAATCTATACAGGTGGTTTTATTGGATTCATAATCTTAATGGCGATTGCTGAACAAATGGGGATGTCTGCAAAAGCAATAGGAATTTCTTTTGTAGTATTCACAATTGCTATCTATGCGATAATCGGATGGTTATCACGTACACTTCAGATGGACGCATACTACGTAGCGGGGAGACAAGTACCTACTGTATTTAACGGAATGGCTACTGCGGCAGACTGGATGTCTGGTGCATCATTCGTTGCAATGGCAGGTGGTATTTATTTCAAAGGCTATGGCTATATGGCGTTGTTAGTTGGTTGGACAGGTGGTTATATACTTGTATCTACTTTACTAGCACCTTACTTAAGAAAATTTGGCTGTTACACAGTTCCAGATTTTGTTGGTACAAGATATGGTGGTAACGCAGCAAGACTTTCTGCAGTACTAGTATTAACAGTAGCTTCATTCACATATGTGACTGCACAAATCAATGCAACGGGAACTATTGCTTCAGTAGCTTTAGATATTCCTTTTAAAATTGCTGTGTATGTCGGATTAGCAAGTATATTACTTTGTTCTATGCTTGGTGGAATGAGAGCGGTTACATGGACACAAGTTGCGCAATATATAGTTTTAATTATTGCTTACTTACTTCCTGTATTCTGGATCAGTAGTAAAATGGGTGCTGGATTCTTCCCACATTTAATGTTGGGAGATGAGGTGGCTAGAATTGCTGAACTAGAAAGTCAGTTTGGTTTTGTGAAAAACTCAGCTGCCGACTTAGCTACGGTACCAAAAGGCTTAGCTGGAATAACTAAAGCACACTCATCAGTTAATGGAACAAACTGGGGATTCATTTCTCTAGCAATTTGTATGATGGCAGGAACAGCTTCTTTGCCTCACGTTATGATGAGATACTTTACTACTCCAAGTGTAAAATCAGCTAGAAGATCTGTAGCATGGTCGCTACTTTTCATCTTCATTTTATACTCAACTGCACCGATGTTAGCGACATTATCAAAACTATCACTGATTGATCCAACACTTTCAACAGGGATTATTGGTAAGTCAATAGCTGAGGTTCAAGCAATAGATTGGTATCAAAACTGGAACCAAGCTAACTTAATGTTTGTTAGCGACTTTAACGGAAATGGAACTCTTGAATTAAATGAGTTTTTCATGGGTGGTAAAGCGGTTGTGTTAGCTACTCCAGAAATTGCTGGATTACCTTATGTAATCTCAGGTCTAGTTGCTGCTGGAGGTATGGCTGCTGCCATGTCTACTGCTGATGGTTTAGTTTTAGCAATTGCTAATGCTTTGTCTCATGACTTGTACTACAAGATCATTGATCCAAAAGCAGAAGCTGCAAAAAGATTAATTGTTGCAAGAGTATTACTTGTATTGATTGGTTTTGCTGGAGCAACTATTGCCGCAATGGGTATCCAAGGTATCTTAGGTTCAGTAATCTGGGCTTTTGACTTTGCGATGTCAGGATTGTTCTTCCCGCTTGTACTAGGTGTATGGTGGAAAAGAGCGAATGGTCCTGGTGCTGTTGCAGGAATGCTTCTAGGATTAGCATCTGGTACTTGGTATCTAATTTGGGTACGTACTGGTGGAGCTGGATTCTTGGGTATTACTCAACTTACATTTGGTATCGTTGGAGCATCAGTTAGTTTAGTTTCTATGGTGGTTGTTAGTTTACTAACAAAAGCACCAGACGCAGCTACTCAAAATATGATTGATGAGCTTCGTATTCCAAGTGGTAAAACAATTCTTGGAAAACAACACTAATTAAATTTATTATTAAGGGGCGATTTATTTCGCCCCTTAATTGAGTTAAAAAATAAAATTCCTTTTTATATTTATGCCAGAAATGCATCCTTCTATTCTTATAATTGATTACATCTTGGGTGTCGTTATGTGGACTCTTATTGGAAGAGTTGCGATGAATATTTTTCAAAGAGAAAACTCAGAGTTTTTTTTCATGAAAGCGTTTGTAAGATTAACAAACCCCTTAATAAAGTTATTTAAACCAATTACACCCACGTTTATTATAGACCCTCTTGTTCCACTTTATGTAGCTTGGTTTTTTTATATGATCAGATTTTACCTTATGCCATACCTGTTGGGGTATTCGGTCATGGGAATGTTATCTTTTCCTTTAGAAAGTGAAATTGCTACAGAAATTTATCGTATTTTTGGTAAATAATTAATTCAAATTGAAAATAAAATTGATACTACTGATGTAGTAATCAATGAAAAAAATACAAATATCACCTTCAATTTTATCTGCTGACTTTAGTCAGTTAGGAAATGAAATTAAAAGATTAGAGGAAGGTGGTGCTGATATGATTCATGTGGATGTGATGGATGGACATTTTGTTCCAAATTTAACAATGGGACCTCCAATTATTAAAGCCTTAAGACAGTATACACAGCTGCCATTTGACGTTCATTTAATGATATCCCCTGTTCATAAATACATTCAAGATTATGCTGATGCAGGAGCTGATATTATCACAATACATCCAGAAGCAACAGAGGATTTAAAAAATTCTATTCAATATATTAAAAGCTTAAATAAAAAGGTTGGAGTTTCATTAAACCCTAAAACTGAAATTGATTTGATAACTGGTTTATTGAATCAAATTGATTTAGTTTTAATTATGAGTGTAAATCCTGGGTTTGGAGGGCAAAAATTTATTCCTGAAGTATTAGATAAAATTAAGAAATTAAAAAAAATAAAAGATCAAAGAAACTTAAAGTTTGATATTGAGATTGATGGTGGGATTAACTTTGATAACAATAAATTAGCCATTGAAGCTGGAGCTAATATTTTGGTTTCTGGCACCACTGTATTTAAAAACAATAATGGAAATATAAAAAAAAACATAGATCTTTTAAAATCAAGTTAAGATAATGGTTTTTATTAATTTATTAAACTTTATTAATAACACATATTTATTTTCTAAAAAAAGAATTTGCTCCCTATATTTGAGCTCAAATCTGTATAATAGAAAAATTACATCTACTATTATTAATTCTTTAGAATATTCCCCAAATCCTAACTTGCTAAACTCACTCATTAAATATGATAAAAAAAAAACTAATATTGAAAATTATTCATTAAATAAAATATGGGATAATAAAGATTTAAATGAAAAAGATTATAAAAACCTAAATAGTTTTTTTTGGCTATTCAGTTTAGATTTAAGATCTTCAAAAAAGGATACCCAAAATATAATTTCACAATGGATAGATAAAAACCACAGATATGACTCTAGGAGTTGGGAGGTTGATATAGTAGCTAAGAGAATAATCGCTTGGACTTCTAACACCAGACTTACTTTTGAGGATAGTGGCTCTGACTACAAAAATAAGTTTAATGGGATTATAAAAAAACAAATTAATCATTTGATTAATGAAATAGAACGATCAGAATGGGTTGATGATAAAATGATAGGCTGTGCAGCTATTATTTTAACTGGTTTATCCTACAAAGATAAAGATGGGTATTTAAGAATAGGACTAAGCTTGCTAAGAAAACTTGTAAAATTTTCTTTTGATAATGATGGTTTTCCAAAATCAAGGAGTATCAGACAATTATGCTTTTACTTAAAATATTTTATTTTAATTAGAGAGTGGTTCAAAGAATCTCAAAGTGAAATACCTGACTTTATTAATGAAAATATATATTACTTAGGTCAAGCTTATGCATTCACTTGGAAAAATAATAAAATAGATCTACTTTTCAACGGTAATAATGAAACAAATAATATTGATTTCGATCATTATTTAAAAAAGCTTGGTTATAATTTCAAAAATCAAAATAATGAATTGGGAGGGTACGCAGCTCTTAACAGCAAAAAAACCTCACTAATTATGGATGTTGGGTCAAGTCCTGATAGGAAGTTTTCTTCAAACTATCAAGCGGGTGCACTATCTTTTGAAATAATATCAAATGGAAAAAAGTTAATTTGTAATTCTGGTTATTTTCAAAACCACCATCACCAATTAAATAAAGTATCAAAATCAAGCGCCGTACATAGTTCTCTAATTTTAGATGATAGATCTTCATGTAAATTAAATAAAACTAAGAATGAAAGTTCTAAAATTTCTCATGGATTGAAAATATTAAAAAAGGATATTGTTTTTGAAAAAAATTACTGGAAAATTAATGCAGCACATGATGGTTATTTAAAACAATATGGTGTCATCCATGAAAGAGAAATAGAATTTTATCCAGAGCAGATGAAGTTTATTGGTCATGATAAAATAATTTCTAAAAATGGCCTTAAAAATTTAAAATTTGATATTAGATTTCATTTAGAGCCCAATATTAAAATAATGAAAACCCAAGATAATAGATCAATACTTATAGACCTTGATGGTGAGGGCTGGAAATTTAAATCTCACAACAATAATATGAATATTGATAATGGTCTATATTTTGGTAGAAAAGATTCTTTTCTTGATAATCAGAATATAGTCATTTCTGGAATGACTAATGATGAAAACCAGACTATAAAATGGGAAATTACAAAATTATAATGAAGAAAATAAAAAAAGCACTAATTTCAGTTTCTGATAAGAAAAATTTAAAAAATCTTTTAAAAATTTTAATTAAGCACAAAATTAAATTAATAAGTTCAGGTGGCACTTACAAAGAGATCAGAAAACTTAAGTTCGAATGTTTAGAGGTTTCTGATTACACAGGCTTTTCTGAAATACTTGGTGGAAGAGTTAAAACATTACATCCAAAAATACATGCTGGCATATTGAGTAAAAGAAATAATAAATCCCACATCAAGGATTTAAAAAATAATAATTTTGAAGAAATAGACTTAGTTATTGTTAACTTTTACCCTTTTGAAAAAACCCTAGAGCACTCAAATAACCACTTAAAAATTATAGAAAATATTGATATTGGGGGCCCAACAATGGTGAGGGCTGCTGCAAAAAACTATAATGATGTTACTGTCATTACATCTTCAGATCAATATGATGAACTAATTAATGAGATAGAAAAGAATAAAGGTTCTACATCTATTGGGTTTAGAGAGAAAATGTCATTAGAGGCTTTTTCTGAAACAGCCTATTATGATGCTGTAATCTCGAATTACTTTAATAAAATTCAAAATAACAATTTTCCTAAAAAAAAAATTATCTATGGAAATTTAATTGAAAGATTAAGATATGGTGAAAACCCACACCAGGATGCTGCCATATATTCAAAAACACAAATTTTGGATATTAGACAAGTTCATGGAAAGCAACTGAGTTATAATAATTACAATGATATATTCTCTGCCTTAACTATTTCTAAATCTTTACCAAAAAATTTAGGAACTGTTATTGTTAAGCATGCTAACCCATGTGGTGTTTCTATCAATAAAAGTAAATTAGAAAGCTACCAATTAGCACTAAGATGTGACCCCATAAGTGCTTTTGGGGGAATAGTTTCATGTAATTACAAAATAAATAAAACACTAGCTATAGAACTAAATAATATTTTCTTAGAAGTTATTATTGCAAATGGCTTTGATCCTGACGCATTAAAAATTTTAAAGAATAAAAAAAATGTACGGCTTGTCGATGCAACCAATTTTGTGATAAAAAATTTAGTAAGGTTTAATTCAACTAATGACTCTATTTTAACTCAATCAGAAGATATAGAAAAATTTAATATTAAAGATTTTAAAATAGTTTCAAAAAAAAAGCCTAATAAATCTCAACTGAAAAATTTAATTTTTGCATTTAATGTATGTAGATATGTTAAGTCAAATGCAATTGTTTTAGCTAGTCAAGAAACAACTGTAGGTATTGGATCTGGACAACCTAGTAGACTTGATAGCTGTCAAATTGCAATAGATAAAATGAATAAATTTCAAAATTTAAATGAAGAGGTGGTCGCAGCTTCAGATGCATTTTTTCCATTTGTTGATGGTATAGAAAAATTAGTGCAGTCAGGCATTACTGCTGTGATACAACCTTCTGGATCAATAAGAGATAAAGAGATAATAAAATTTGCAAACCTAACAAATACTATTTTAGTCTTTTCTAAAACAAGACATTTTAGACATTAAAAATCTGATCAATTTTAGCAGCTAGAATAAAATCATTTTCTGATAAACCTTCTATTGCATGTGTGGTAATTATAATTTTTGCATACCCCCATCCAAAAGAAATATCTGGATGATGTCCTTCTGCTTCTGAAATTTCTCCAACTTTATTGATAAAATTCTGGCTATTAATAAAGTTTTTAAAAGTAAATTCTTTTTCTAAGAAATAAATTTTCTCTTTATTTGCATTTACTTTCCATCCGTCTACTTTTTTTTGGTATTTGTGTATTTCACTTATATCAAAAGGTAAGATTCCTCCTTCACATGGGATACATTTTTTATTTAGAAGATCATTCATATAACAAAATATCTCGAATTTAATGGAGCGGGTCAAGGGAATCGAACCCTCTACCTAATCGTTGGCAACGATTCGCTCTACCAATGAGCTAGACCCGCCTGCTTAAAAAAACACTATAGATATCGGGTTTTGATTTGCAAGCAATAGTTTAAGATACAAAAGTTTGCAGCTAACTCGCATCCTCCACACCGTGATTAAAAATTTATTATATTGCTCATATTATATAAAAGATATGTTATATCAGATATTATGGGTAAATTTCTTAATCTAATTTTATTAAAAAAAGATAGGTTTTTTAGAGATTTATTTATTATCTATCTTTATAAATTCATAACTTTATTTTATAATTCAACGAAGTTGGGAAAATTTATTTCTTTAGAACTCTCAAAGAATAAACGAAAAGCTATAGAGATTACTCCTCAAATTGGCTGTACCATGATGTGCTCATATTGTCCTCAAACGTTAATCGTATCAGAAGCAAGAGAGAGAAATTCAAAAAAAATAATGGAAATAGAAAATTTTGAAAAAATGATAAAAAATATACCGAGTGATACCATAGTATCTTGGGCTGGATATACAGAGCCATTGCTTCATAGTAACTTTGTTGATTTTGTAAAAATATTAGATGAAAAAGGCTATACGCAGAAAGTTACCACTACTATGCATGGTAAAAAAGAATCCCAAGAATTTATGTCAAATACGAATATAAAATTTGAATCTGTTGGTTTTCACTTACCAGATAATGAAGGATTAATGAAGCTAAGTGTAAAAGATTCATATCTATTTTATCTTGAAAAAGCAATTAGACATCAGGCAAATATTTTAGATAAAAATTCTTTAAGTATTAGAATAATTGGTGACAAACCTCATAAAAAAATTGAAGACCTATTAGAAAAACTAATTAATGAAAAAGTTATCGAAAAAAATTTTATAAATTCAAGCAAAAAAATTAATTCAAGAAATAATTATATTGATCAAAAAAATGATAGGTATAAATTTTTCAGTTATTTCAGTAATATTAAACGTAAAAAACTCTATTATTGCTCATACAGAAGGTTAAATTCAGGAGTTCTACTTCCTAATGGAGATGTAAACATTTGCTGTAATGATTACTCCTTAGGATTTTCAATAGGAAATTTACTAGAACAAAATCTTGATCAAATGAAAAATCATGAAAAGCTAATGACTCAAACCAATTTTTTAAATGGAGACATGAGTGTTTGTAATAAATGTGAATATTACAAATCAATATAGTAATTTTGATAGAACACTCAAATCACTAAACTTTATTCATAACCAAGTTCTTTTAAATCTTCTTTAAATATATCAGTAAATTCTGATTGTTGACCTTT
>CAJQSC010000038.1 GCA_905612465.1 uncultured Candidatus Pelagibacter sp. | reverse complement strand
CTGCACAACATGCTGAAATCATTTGTAATCCTTCATTGTCGTTTGCAATGATTTTTGATAAATACTTTTTTCCCATTAATTAATTCTTCTAATTTTAGCACCTACTTTTTTTAACTTCTTTTCTATATTTTCATACCCTCTATCAAGGTGATATATTCTATTAATTACAGACTTTCCTTTAGAGGCAAGTGCTGCAAGTATTAGAGAAACGGATGCCCTTAAGTCTGTTGCCATTAATTCTGCTGCTTCAAATTTAATATTTCCTTCTATCGTTGCTTTATTTCCATTAATAGAAATTTTGGCTCCCATTCGATTTAATTCTGCAACATGCATAAATCTATTTTCAAATATTTCTTCTTTAATAAAAGATTTCTTATTAGCTTTACACAACAAGACCATCATTTGTGCCTGTAAATCTGTTGGAAACCCTGGATAAGGAGATGTTTTCAAATTTATATTTTTAATTTTTTTACTTCCTTGAATTAATATTTCATTTTTCTTTTGAGTAATTTTTGCACCTATCTTTTTTAGAATATCAATTTCTGTGTTTATGATTTTTGGGTCCATTCCTACAACCTTTAAATTTCCCCCTGTTAAAGCAGCTGCAATTAAATAGGTTCCCGCTTCTATTCTGTCTGGCATTACCTCATATTTTGTTTCACTAAGATTATTTACTCCATTAATCTTAATAGTCCTTTTTGCAGTCCATTTAATATTACATCCCATATTAATTAAGAAGTTAACTAAATCTTTAATTTCAGGCTCTATCGCACAATTTGATAATATTGTTTTTCCTTTAGCTAGACATGCTGCAATAATTAAATTTTCTGTAGCACCGACTGAAATTTTAGGGAATTTAATATTTGCTCCAATTAATCCTTTGGGGGCATTTGCGTAAACATATCCTTGGATAATTTTATATTTTACCCCAAGTTTTGATAGTGCCTGTAAGTGAATATCAACTGGCCTTGAACCAATCGCACAACCACCCGGTAAGGATACTTTTGCTTTACCAAACTTTGCAAGTAATGGTCCTAAAACTAATATTCCTGCTCTCATAGTTTTAACTAAGCTATAGGCTGCAAAAGTTTTAGTTTGTTTATTATTATTAATTGTTAGTGTTTTTTTATTATTCTTAATTGAAGAACCTAATGACTTCAATAATAGTATCATCGTTTCAATATCCTTAACCTTAGGTAGATTTGTTAAAGATATCTTTTTATCAGATAATAAAGTAGCAGCTAAGATTGGTAGAGATGCATTTTTAGAACCTGAAATTTTAATTTGTCCCTTGAGCTTTGCTGCTCCAAAGACTTCCAATTTTTTCATGGTTATACTTTTGGTAAAGTTACTCCAGTTTGACCCATATATTTACCCTTACGATCAGCATATGAAGTTTCTGGTGCCTGATCTCCTTTTAGAAATAAAAATTGAGCAACTCCCTCATTTGCATATATTTTTGCTGGTAGCGGAGTAGTATTTGAAAATTCCAAGGTAACAGTGCCAAAAAATTCTGATTCAATGGGTGTTACATTAACTATAATTCCAGTTCTTGCGTATGTACTTTTACCAACAACAATACACATAATATCTCTTGGAATTTTAAAAACTTCTATTGTAGTTCCTAGGGCAAAAGAATTTGGGGGGATAATAATATAATCAGAACTTTTCTTTGTAACAAAGTTATCTGATGTAAACTTTTTGGGATCGACAATAGAAGAGTTTACATTATGAAAGATTTTAAATTCATCAGCTACTCTTGCGTCATAACCAAATGAACTTAAACCATAAGAAATTTTACCATCTCTCACCTGCTTGTCTATAAAAGGAGAAATCATAGCCTCCTCGAGTGCAAGTTTTCTTATAGATTTATCAGAAAGTACTGGCATTATTTATTTTTTTTTTTGTTTTTTTTTTGAAAAATTTTTCTTTTTTTAAGATTTTTTTTAAGTGCTAAACTTAATCTTTCATTTTTTTCTTTATCACTCATTATTTATCTGGATTAGTTAAAAAATCCAAAGTAATAGGTTTTGATGCATCTAAAATTTCTTCCGGCTCATCTTCTACCCTTGGACCTTCTTTAGCTTCACGCTTAGCTCTTTTTTCAGCAAGCTTCTTTTCTCTTTTAGCTTGTTTTTCCATTAGCTTATTGCCTTTGGTAGATTTATAATCGTAATGAATTCCCATAAAATTTTCCTCTGCTAGATATAAATCATTATATCAAAAAAATTAAGGCAATATTTTGAAAAAAATGACTTATTATAGAAATACTTCAATAAATACCAAAATAGCCCCTATAGTTAAATGGTATAACATATCCATGGTAAGGATAAATTTAAAGTTCGATTCTTTGTGGGGGCACCATATTAGTTCTTATAAAATATCTTTTTAGCTATAATCGTTACTATTATTAATCCAGCAAACGCAAGCATTGGAATATATATGTCTGGTGAATATATCAAATCTATAATTCTTGGGGCTTCTAAGTTTTGTTTTATAACTTTCTCAAGTCCACTTCCAATTGAAACGATTAGAAATAATTGTGGTGTTAAACCTATTAATGTTGCCCAAAAAAAATTACTTATCTTAACATTAAAAATACAAGGTAATACATTTGATAGTGCAAAAGGGATTCCTCCTATAAATCTATAAGCTAAAAGATAAATAAATTCTGATTTCTTAAATTTTATTTCTAAGTTTTTAAATCTATTTAAAAATTTTTCTTTAATCACTTCTTTAAAAAAGTAATTACCTAGCATGTATAAAATAGTTGCACCAATAGTCATTCCAATCATTAATATGAATATCCCAAGCCACTTACCAAAAATAAACCCTGCAAGTAGTGCAACTGGCAAACCAAATCCAGCCATGACAACCCAAATAATTGTAGACACTAAAAATACTAAAGAGATTAAAAATAAGTTAGTTTGCTTTAAAGCAAAAAAATAATCCCTATTATTTTTGATAAATTCATAGCTAGTTAATTCTTCAAGGGTAAATTTTGATAAAAAAAAGTATAAAAATGAAGAAACAACCAGAAGGTAAAATAAACCTAAAGTTATCTTAACTTTTTTTGATTTTTCCATAATTACTGATGGTATTATAAAATCTTCTATTTGCTATTTATACATATAATTACTATAAAGGGCGAAATTTAAAAAAAGTTTAATAAATCCTATGAAAAGAACATATCAGCCCAAAGTTGGAAAGCGTCTTAAAAAACATGGTTTCAGATCAAAGATGGCAACTAAAGGTGGAAAAAAACTTCTTAAGAGAAGACGTGATAAGGGACGTAAGGATCTTACAGTGTCGTCTACTCAAAAAAAGCCAAAAGGTAAATAAGCTAGACTAAATGAAAAGCAAAATTGTTGCTCTTTCTAAAAACGAAGATTTCAAAAATTTGCTTAAGAATAAAAAAGTCTCAAATAAATATATCACTCTCTTCTTTGGTCCTCTTAAGGACAAGGATAATAAAAAACTAAATATTAGCTTTGTAGCTAAAAAAAAACTGATCCGTGGTGCTGTAAAAAGAAATAAAATTAAAAGAAGATTGAGAAATATTATAAACGAAGCTGTAAAAAATATATCAATAAACTTAAACTATTCTTACCTTGTGATTGCGAAAATAACTATGCTAAACAATGAATATGCGATAATAAAAGATACTTTATTTCAAGACATAGAAAAAATTAAGTAATGAATATTATATCAAACATTTTAATTGGCATGATCAAGTTTTATAAAATGGTTATTAGCCCCTATTTAACTCCTTCGTGTAGGTATCTTCCAACATGTTCAGAATATACAATTGAATGTTTAAAAACGTATGGACTCATTAAAGGGGTCTCAAAAAGTACAAAAAGAATTTTTTCATGTCACCCCATTAAAATACTGGGTGGTGGTGAAGGATTTGATCCAGTAAATAAAGAATTAAAGGCTAAGAAGTAATGGATACTAGAAACGTAATAGCAGCAATATCACTATCAGCAGCCGTTATTATTTTATACTCTCTTTTTTTTCAGCCTGATCCTGCAGTTATTAAGCAAAACCTGGCTGAACAAAAAAAAATTGAAAATAATACGGATACTCCTAGCTTAGATAAAAATGAAAACTTTGCAAAACTTTCAAGAACAGATGCTTTAAAAGAAAATGATAGAATTCAATTTGAAAATGGTAGCGTTGCTGGATCTATTTCTTTAAAAGGTGCAGCAATAGATGATTTAACTTTCAAAGAATATAATGTTGAACTTAATGGAAGTGATAAAATAACTCTATTAAGCCCAAGAAATGTTGAAGATGGTTACTTAATCGAAAGTGGCTTTGTAAGCTCTAACAAAAATATAGATATACCTGATGCTTCTACAGTTTGGAAAGTTTCTGGAAATAAAAGATTAACTAATAATAGTCCTGTAAAACTAACTTGGAGTAATTCTCAAGGTGTTACATTTGAAAAATATATAAGCTTAGATGATCAGTTTTTATTTACTGTAAAAGAAAAAATAATTAATAAATCAGATAAATCTTATAATTTTTATTCATACGGACAAATAATTAGAAATAAATTACCAGAAATATCTGGTTTTTATATTTTACACGAGGGGTTTCTATCCGTACTTGATGATCAGTTAATTGAAGAAGATTACGACGATATTCAGGAAAAGAAGTTCACTCAAACTGCACAGGAGGGGTTTGTTGCTATTTCAGATAAGTTTTGGGTTACATCAATTATACCCCCTAAAGGTAAAGAGTTTAAAACAACCTTTGACTATAAAAATAAATTTAGAGCCAACTATATATCCACAAAAGGTATTGAGGTTAAAGCAAACAGTTCTATTGAAGAGAAAATTCAAATTATAGTTGCAGCTAAAAGAGTAAATGTTATTGATGGTTATGCTGAAAGTCTAAATATCAATAAATTTGATCTAGCGATTGATTGGGGCTTTATGTATTTTATAACTAAGCCTTTATTTTTTGTATTGGACTACTTCTTTAAATTACTTGGCAATTACGGTTTAGCAATTATCGCTGTTACAGTTTGTATTCGATTGGCTTTCTTTCCTCTTGCCAACTTTAGTTTTAAATCTATGGGGAAGATGAAGTTATTAGCTCCAGAGATGGCTAGATTAAAAGAATTGCACAAGGGTGACAAGATGAAATTACAACAGGCGATGATGGCTCTTTATAAAAAAGAAAAAGTTAACCCCATGAGTGGTTGTCTGCCCATACTAGTTCAAATTCCAGTTTTCTTTGCATTATATAAAGTTTTATTTGTAACTATTGAAATGAGACACATGCCTTTTTATGGATGGATACACGACTTAAGTGATAGAGATCCAACGTCTTTATTTAATGTTTTTGGTTTAATTCCTTGGGATCCACCTTCTTTCTTATTAATAGGTGCGTGGCCTATAATTATGGGTATCACTATGTTCATACAGCAAAAGCTTAACCCAACTCCACCAGACCCCATACAGGCAAAAATATTTATGTTCTTCCCAGTATTTCTAACTGTAATTCTTGCACCGTTCCCTGCGGGCCTTGTTATCTACTGGAGTTTCAACAATATATTCACAATGATTCAGCAATATATTGTCCAAAGAAAAATGACTATTAAAACAACTTAAATGTCATCGTTAAGAGAAGAAGAACTAATAAACATCTTACCTAAAGACGGCCCAACTGTTGAAGAAGTAAAAAAATATTTAAAAAAGTATAATGATGAATTTATTGTCATTAAATGTGGTGGCAGTGTTTTGGTTGACCCAAAATTATTTAAAATTTTTATCGAAGATGTTGTTGTTTTAAACAAGCTTGGCTTTAATCCTATAATTGTTCATGGTGGAGGAAAAAGGATCAATAATAGATTAAGCGAACTTAGTATTAAAAGTAATTTTATTAAAGGATTAAGAGTTACTGATAAAAATACAATTAATATAGTTGAGGATGTTTTAATTAATTTTAATAAAGAGATAGTGGCTGCTTTAAAAAATCAATCCTGTGAATCAAGAAGAATTACTTCAAAAGAATATAACATAATAACTGTAAAACCTGAAAGCAAAGAATTAGGTTTTGTTGGTACCCCTACTCACATAAAGGTTAATGTTTTAAAAGAAATTATTAAAGCTAATGAAGTACCTGTCATTGCTCCTCTAGGTTTAAATGAAAATAATCAAACTTTTAATATCAATGCAGATACAGTTGCTGGTGCAATAGCTAAGGAGTTAAAGGCTAGAAGGTTAATGATTATTAGTGATGTAGAGGGTGTATTAGATAAAGAAGAAAAATTAATACCTGAAATTAACTCTAAAAAAGCTAAAGAATTAATTGATCAAGAGGTTATCTCTGGTGGAATGATACCTAAAATTAACAATTGTCTAGACGTTGCTAGTAATGGAGTGAAGGGGGTTGTAATTATTGATGGAAGAAAAAATCACTCACTTCTTTTTGAGTTATTATCTGATAAAGGTTCTGGAACTTTAATTAGAGAATGAAAAATTTAATAAATATAAAATACTGGTTATTTGACCTTGATAATACTCTTTATAGTGGTCAAACAAAAGTTTTTTCAGAAGTTGATAAAAAAATGTCTTCTTTCATTTCAAAGAAATTTAGTGTTGATTTAATTAAGGCAAGAGAAATTCAAAAAAAATATTTCTATGAATATGGGACAACATTATCGGGATTAATGAATCATGATAAAATTGACCCACATGAGTTTCTTGAATTTGTTCATGATATAGATATTAGTTGGCTTCCAAAAGATGAAGTATTAAGAGAAGAATTAATTAAAATTAAGGAAAAGAAATATATTTTCACAAATGGCTCTCATGCTCATGTTGAAAATGTAACT
>CAJQSC010000037.1 GCA_905612465.1 uncultured Candidatus Pelagibacter sp. | reverse complement strand
AAGTTAAGTAATTTATTAGAAACTGATAGATTGTGTATTTTTGTATATTGTTCTTTCATAGCACTCATTATACCCCATCTGTATGTTTGCCTGAGAGTTTTGCTCCATCGGCGAGATTAAATCTCTTTCCAGAGTGTTATATGTTTATTATCGGTCCTTTTGCCTGAGAGTTTCCGGGGTAGTTGCTCCTTCGGCGCTAATACACTTAGTCTCTCCCGATAAGAATGGACATTACTTGTTAATATAATTAAGTCAAATATTAATTATTTAAAACATTTTATTGCCTTTTTTGTTATTTAATTAATAATTAAAATTATTTTTATGAAAAATTATTTAAATTTTGAAACAGATATCAAAAATTTAGAAGTCGAGATAGAGAAGCTAAAAGATCCATACAATCAAGATGGGCTTTCAGAAGTAGATATAAAAAAAATTTCTGAGTCTCAAGGAGAGATAGATAGGAAATTACAAGAAATTTACTCTAACCTTGACCCATGGCAAACAACCTTGGTTGCAAGACATGAAGATAGACCTAAAGCTAAGTTTTTTATAGATAATCTATTTGAAGATTTTATCCCATTATCTGGAGATAGATTTTACGGAGAAGACAAATCTGTTTTGGCTGGGTTTGCAAAATTTAAAGAAAGATCAGTTTTAGTTATAGGTCAAGAGAAGGGTGACAGTCTTGAAACTAGAATTAAGAGGAATTTTGGAATGATGAGACCTGAGGGTTATAGAAAAACTATTAGATTAATGAAACTTGCAAATAAATTTAATATTCCAATAATTTCTTTTATAGATACTCCAGGCGCATACCCAGGTGTTGGAGCCGAAGAAAGAGGTCAAGCTGAAGCAATTGCAAAGTCGATAGAGTGTTGTATGTCATTAAGTGTACCAACATTTGCTATCGTCATTGGAGAGGGCGGCTCAGGTGGAGCAATAGCCTTAGCTTCATCCAATAAAGTTATCATGTTAGAAAATGCAATCTATTCAGTCATATCTCCAGAAGGATGTGCGACCATTCTATGGAGGGACCCAAAAAGAACACTTGATGCTGCAAAAGCAATGAAACTATCTTCAAAAGATCTTTTAGAATTAAAAGTAATTGATGAAATTATTCCAGAGCCAGTTGGTGGAGCCCACAGAGATAGAGATTTAATTTTAGATAATGTAAGAAAATCTATTGAAAACAACTTAAATGAATTCTTCAACATGAGTGGAGATGAAGTTTTAAACCATAGAAAAAATAAATTTCTAACCATTGGAAGATCTAAGGGATTCATTAATCAATTAGATGATTTAAGTTCACTAAGTATAAAAAAGAATAAAGTTAATACATTTATTGAAAATTTTCTTAAATCTAAAATAAATTTAGGAATTTCCTTTGTTGCAATACTTTCACTAGGCTATTTAATATTTTTTTTATAAAGCACCACAGCATTTTTTATACTTTTTACCAGATCCACATGAACAAGGCTCATTTCTACTCATTTTTTTCCCTATATATTTTGGGTCAATTTTAGTTGGTTCGAGAACTTCTTTTTTTTGAGGGGGCTCTTGGACTATTTGTAAATTGATTAAGATTGTTACAAAATCAATTTTTAATTTATTCAATAAACTTTCAAAAAGATGAAAAGCTTCTTTTTTGTATTCAACCAATGGGTCTCTCTGACCATAAGACCTAAGCCCTATAACCTGTCTTAATTGTTCAAGATATTGAATGTGTGACTTCCAGCTTAAATCTATGCATTGAAGAAAAATTCTTTTTTCAATTTCTTTTGCTTTTTCTTCATCTAGTATTTTAATTCTTTTATTCCTTGATTCTAAAAATTTAGAATTAATTGTTTCTTTAAAATCTTCATCTTTCGAATTAGTTAAATTTTCTAACTCATTATCATTGACACTTTTTCCAAGTAAAATCTTTAATTGATTATTAAACTCATTGTTCTTAATTTTTGACAATTTTTGAGTTTTTAAGCCAACTAAATGATCTGAAATTTCTGATAAAAATTCATCTGAATAATCAAAAACTTTTTCACTATTCATTACATTGTTTCTTTGAGAAAAAATTACATGTCTTTGATCATTTAAAACATCATCAAATTTAAGTAAATTCTTTCTTATGTCAAAGTTTCTTGCCTCTACTTTTTGTTGAGCTCTTTCAAGTGCTTTATTAATCCAAGGGTGGTCAATACTTTCCCCATCTTTTAATCCAAGCTTTTGTAATATGTTATTCATAGATTCTGAACCAAAAATTCTCATCAAATCATCCTCTAAACTAACATAAAAAATTGAGCTTCCTTCATCACCTTGTCGCCCAGACCGTCCTCTGGCTTGATTATCAACCCTCCTAGACTCCATTCTTTCAGTACCAACCACATACAATCCACCTAATGATTTTATCTTGTTCTTATTTACTGAGAGCTCTTCATCAGGTTGACTTCCTTTTTTTCCACCTAGTTGAATGTCAACACCTCTACCTGAAATACTTGTAGTAATTATAACTGAGTTTATTTTCCCAGCATTTGCTATGATTTCAGCTTCATTCTCATGATTTTTTGCATTTAAAACGACATGTTTTATTTTTTCATCATTTAATAATTTTGAATAAATTTCAGACTTATTAACACTAGAGGTAAAAACTAAAATTGGTTGTCCTTGTTTGTGACATTCAATAACTTTTTCAATGATGGCTTTATTTTTTTCTATTTCAGTTCTAAAAATTTGATCATTCCAGTCTTTTCTGATCATCTTTTTATTAGTAGGAATAATAACAACAATTAAATTATATATTTCATAAAATTCTTGAGACTCAGTTGCAGCGGTTCCAGTACATCCAGAAATCTTGTCATAAAGTTTGAAGTAATTTTGATAGGTTATAGATGCAAGAGTCTGGTTTTCAGCCTGTACATCTATTCTTTCTTTTGCTTCAAGAGCTTGATGCAGCCCATCGCCAAATCTTCTACCCTCCAAGATTCTTCCGGTAAGTTCATCGATGATTTTTAATGTTCCATCTTTAATTATATAATCTTTTCCTTTTTCAAATAAGTGATTGGCTCTTAAAGATTGATTAACATGATGAACTAAGCTCAGGTTTTCTGGGTCATAAAAGTTATTATTTTTTAAAATTCCTGCATTAGAAAAAATTTCTTCCACATTATTTATTCCATCATTTGTAAGTAAAATATTTTTATCTTTTTCATCAATTTCATAATGTTTAGGTGTTAGTCTTTTAATGAACTTATCGATTGCAAGGTATTGTTCCGTTTTATCCTCTGCAGTTCCAGAAATTACTAATGGAGTTCTAGCCTCGTCAATCAAGCAAGAATCTATTTCATCTACAATAGTATAGACATGCCCTCTTTGAGACATTTGCTCCTTAGAGAGTTTCATATTATCTCTTAGATAGTCAAATCCTAATTCACTGTTAGTTGCGTATGTAATATCAAAATTATAGTTTTTCTTTCTTTCGTAATCATCCTGGTCATTATTTATATAACCTGAAGTTAATCCTAAGAATTTATAAATCTCCCCCATTTCTTGGGAATCTCTTTTAGCTAAATAGTCATTAACGGTAACAACATGAACGCCTTTGCCGAGTAAAGCATTTAGGTAAGCAGCAAGACTTATGGTTAAGGTTTTTCCCTCACCAGTTCTCATTTCTGCAATTTTCCCCTCGTGGAGAACAACACCACCTATTATTTGAACATCATAATGTCTTTCATTTCGAGTTCTTTTTGATGCTTCTCTGACTAGTGCAAAAGCTTCAGGTAATATATCATCAATATTTTTGCCTTCTTTAAGTTTTTCTTTGAGTTCTATTGTTTTTTTAGGAAACCCTTCATTGGGAATTTCCTTAATTACAGCCTCATAAGAATTAACCCTTTCAACAATTTTAGCAATGCGATCAAGTTCTTTTTGATTACTTGATTTAATGAATTTTGAAAGAAAATTTAAAGGATTAAGCATCTGATTTTTTTGATATATAATTAATTATAACTTTTAATATAAGTATTAAATAAAAATTTTAAATAGATGCCATTAAACCTTAAAAACTTTATAAACACCCAAACTTTCAACTCTAAAATGAACGACTTTCAAGATCTAGACCATATAGATGGAGTTTCCATATCTGCTGTTTGTGCAAATTTATATGCCAAACCAAGAGATGATTTGGTTATGTTCTATTTTAGAGATGGAGCAAACTATGCTTCTGTTTATACACAATCAAAAATAGTTTCAGAAAATATAAAATGGAACTTAAGTATAAAAAGTAAAAAAATAAAGTCTCTTATAGTTAATACAAGAAATGCTAATGCTTTCACAGGCCCAGATGGCTATAAAGGTCTAAAAGAAATTGCAAAAGAAGTATCTATCAAGTTATCAGAAAAACAAAAAGAAGATGAAGATTATCCAAAAAAAATATCTGATAATGAAATTCTATTTGGGTGCACAGGAACGATAGGTGAAAAGTATCCAACTGAAAAAATAAAAAAAAACATTCCAGAATTGATTAAGAAGATTAAGTATGTTCAAAATAAGCTTATCTGGATGAAAGCTGCACTAGGTATCATGACAACAGACCTGAGACCAAAACTTGCAATGGAAGAGTGTACAATTGGAAATACAAAAGTGAAAATTTATGGAATAGCAAAAGGTTCAGGAATGATTTTTCCAAATATGGCAACTACATTGGGTTATATTTTTACAGATGCAAACCTTTCAAATGATATCCTAAGTAAATTGCTTAAAAAAAATATTGATACAACTTTCAATGCAATAAGCTGTGATGGAGACACAAGCACAAATGATATGGTCTCAATTTTTTCAACAGCTAAGGTAAAAAATCCAATTATAAATAATATCAATGATAAAAAGATAGTTAGCTTTGATAGAGCTTTACACTCTGTGTTATTAAACTTATCAAAAAGAATAGTTGCAGATGGCGAGGGGGCTAGTAAATTCATAACAGTTAATGTTGTTAAATCAAAAAATGAAAAAGATGCTAAAAAAATTGCATTTTCTATTTCAAACTCAACACTTGTTAAAACAGCTATCGCAGGTGAAGATCCAAATTGGGGAAGAATTATAATGGCGATTGGTAAATCTAATGTTGATATAGATTTAAAAAAACTATCAATTCAATTCGGTAAAATAAAAATTATAGAAAAAGGTCAACTTGTAAAAAATTATAAAGAGAGTGATGTTGCAAATTTTATGAAGAACCAATCAATAGATATTTTGATAAATCTTAATATGGGTTCAAAAAAGTTTACTGCTTACACTATGGACTTGACAAAAAAATATATAGAGATCAACGCTGATTATAGAAGTTAATTGGATATTGAATTAAGTATATTAATCATTAACTATACTACATGATCAAATACAGACTTATTTGTAAAGATTGTGAAAGCATTTTTGACAGTTGGTTTTCTTCCTCCGAAGAATATGAGAGATTAAAAAAACTTTTTTTTATAAATTGCCATACCTGTAATTCATTAAGTGTAGAAAAGACCTTAATGTCACCAAGCGTATTTACCTCAAAGAATAACTCTAAGACTGATAGTCAAATTCTAAAATATAAAAAAACTAAGAAAGTAATTTTAAAATATCAAGAATTTATTAAAAATAACTTTGATTACGTGGGAGAAAATTTTGCTTATGAAGCACGATCTGTTCATTACAAAAGCAAGAAAGCTACTAAAGGAATTTATGGCTCTGCAACAAAAAAAGACCTTAAAGAATTAAAAGAAGAAGGTATAGAGGCAGAAATAATACCTTGGATAAAAGATAATATGAATTAATTTTTTTTTAATTTAACGATATAATTCACAGAAGTGTCATTACTAACTTTCCAACTATCAGCTAATATATTAAACTTCATGCCATCTAATTTTTTTAGAGATAAACCATTTTTTTCTGAAATTTTTATTAAATTATTAGGTTTAATAAATTTTTCCCAGTCATGAGTTCCTATAGGTAACCATTTTAAAATATATTCAGCTCCTATGATTGCGAATGCATATGACTTTAGAGTTTTATTTAGAGTTGCTACAAACATTATACCATCTTTTTTTAATAATTTTGAGCTCTCTTTAATAAAAAAATCTATGTTCTCAACATGTTCAACTATTTCCATATTTAAAATTACATCAAACTTTATATTAGTTTTTAATTTTTCTGGTGATGCAACTTTATAGTTTATTTTAAGTTTATTTTTTTTTGCATGAAATTTTGCAATTTTAATATTTTTTACTGAAGCATCTATTCCAACTACATTAGCACCTAGCCTACACATTGGCTCAGATAACAACCCTCCACCACAACCAATATCTAGTAAATTAATTTTATTTAATGGCTTTTCTGAGTATTGAATTTTGAAATCTTTAATTATATTTTCTTTTATATATTTGATTCTTATAGGATTAAAATTATGTAGAGGTTTAAATTTGCCATTAGGATTCCACCACTCTTCAGCAATTTTAGAGAATTTTTCTATTTCTTTTTTATTTATTGAATTCATAATTGATGACTTGTGGACATAACAATTAAGATGTATTTTATCAATATTAATCAAACAAAATTATCGATGAAAACTGTTGTATTAAAATTTGGTGGAACTTCTATAGGAAATATAGATAGAATTAAGAATGTAGCTAAAATTATAGCTACTTATAAAAAGAAAAAATTTGGAGTAATTGTGGTTTCTTCCGCAATGAGTGGGACAACCAATCAACTAATTAGACAAACAAAAGAATTGAGTAAAAATTTTGATGCAGCTGAATATGATGTTTTGCTATCCACAGGTGAACAGGCAGCATGTGCACTAATTGCTGGCAGATTAAAGCATCTTGGGTTTAAAGCTAGATCTTGGATGTCTTGGCAGGTGCCAATTATTACTGAGGGCCCATACAGCTCATCAAGAATTAATAAGATTAACAAAAATAAAATACTCAGTTTTATAAAATCAGGTGGAATACCAATTATTACTGGCTTTCAAGGAATCAATTCAGAAAATAGAATTACCACATTAGGCAGAGGAGGAACTGATGCTTCAGCAATAATGCTAGCAAAATTTTTTAATGCTGATGCTTGTGATATTTATACAGACGTAGATGGTGTGTATACAACAGATCCAAGAAATCATTCAAAGGCAAAAAAAATCGATAAAATTTCTTATGATGAAATGCTTGAAATGGCATCTCTAGGAGCAAAAGTTATGCAACCAACATCTGTGCAAGATGCTAAATTAAATAATATAAGCTTTTCAGTTAAATCTTCATTTGTAAAAAAGAAAGGTACTTTAATAACAAATAATAAAAAAGCTTTTAGTGATCAAATTATAACAGGAATTACATCCACCAAAAATGATGCTAAAGTTACAATGATTGGCGTTAAAGATAAACCTGGTGTTGCAGCTTCTATCTTTAAACCATTGTCACTTAATCAAATTAATGTAGACATGGTGGTACAAAATATTTCATTAAATAGTAAAGAAACAGACTTAACTTTCACTATTAAATTAGAAGATTTAAAAAAAACTGAGAAAATTATAAAACAAAATAAAAAAATTTCTTTTAGAAAGTTCACACACGATAGTAATGTCTCTAAAGTATCAATCATAGGAGTTGGAATGATTACAACACCTGGAATTACTTATAGAATGTTTCAAGCGCTAGCATCAAAAAAAATTAATATTATGGTTATTTCAACTTCTGAAATAAAAATTTCTGTTTTGATATCTAACGAGTATGTAAAAAGAGCTATAGCTGCTCTTCATAAAGAATTTAAATTAGATTAAATTATGAGCTTAAGACCATTTAGAGATATTCATAGAAAGAAAACAAAAGTTGTAAATGTTGGTGATGTAAAAATAGGTGGGGATAATCCTATTTCTGTTCAATCAATGACAAATACATTAACCACAGATATTCAAGCAACTATAAAACAAATTAATGATATTCATGAAGAGGGAGCTGATCTTGTAAGAGTTTCTTGTCCAGATAAAGAATCTACTTTAGCGCTTAAGGAAATCACTAAAAATGTTTTTGTGCCAATAATTGCAGATATTCACTTTCATTATAAAAGAGCCATTGAAGCTGCAGAAAATGGTGCAAAGTGTTTAAGGATTAATCCAGGTAACATAGGTGATAAATCAAAGGTTCATGACGTGTTAAGTGCTGCTAAAAATAATGGCTGCTCTATAAGAATAGGTGTAAACGCAGGGTCACTTGAAAAGGATATTTTAGAAAAATATAAAGAACCATGCCCAGAAGCTTTAGTTGAAAGTGCTCAAAGAAATATTAAAATCCTTGAAGACCAAGATTTTTTTAATTTTAAAATTAGCGTTAAGTCTTCAGATGTTTTTTTATCTATGGCTGCATATCGTCAACTTTCAAATGTTACAGATTATCCTTTGCACCTAGGAATTACAGAAGCGGGTAGTTTTATTTCGGGGAGTATTAAATCTTCAATAGGTTTAGGATCACTTTTGATGGACGGAATAGGTGATACAATAAGAATCTCATTATCTGATGATCCAGTTAAAGAAATTAAAATAGGTAACGAAATATTAAAGTCACTTAATTTAAGGAATAGAGGTGTGAGAATTATATCCTGCCCATCTTGTGCAAGACAAGCTTTTCAAGTAATTGAGACTGTAAAAACACTAGAAGAAAAACTTTCTCATATTAAAACTCCTATAACGTTATCAATTATTGGCTGCGTAGTGAATGGACCAGGAGAAGCCGCTATGACAGATATAGGCATCACGGGTGGAGGCAAAGGGAATAACATGCTTTATTTATCTGGTATTCAAAGTGAAAAAGTTTTATCAGAAGATATTATATCAAAAGTTGTAAGTGAGGTAGAAAAAAAAGCTGCTGAATTCGATAAAAAATCAAAATGATACCTTTAAAAACCATTGAAGAATTAATATCTAAACATTCCTTATTAGAGAAAGAATTATCAACAGGTGAAGTGGATAAAAAACTTTTTGCTGAAAAATCAAAAGAATACTCAGATTTAAATGATGTAATTGAAGATGCTAAAAAATATTTTTCATATGAGGGAGAGAAAAAAGATTTAGAAAAGATTTTAAATGATCCTAGTAGTGATGATGAATTTAAAGTAATGGCTGAAACCGAATTAAAAGATCTTAAGTTAGAAAATGAAACAATCGAAAAAAAATTAAAATTATTTTTATTGCCCAAAGATGAGGCAGATACAAAAAATGCAATTATAGAGATTAGAGCTGGCACGGGTGGTTTAGAGGCAAGTTTGTTTGCTTCGGATCTTTTTAAAATGTATGAAAAAGTTAGTCATCAAAAAAAATGGGAATTAGAATTAATAAGTATGTCCCAGAGTGAGGCAGGTGGGCTCAAAGAAGTCATTGCATCAATTAGAGGAAAAAATATTTATTCAACACTGAAGTATGAAAGTGGAGTTCATCGCGTACAGAGGGTTCCAGATACAGAAACTCAAGGAAGAATTCATACGTCTGCTGCAACAGTGGCTGTTCTGCCAGAAGCAGAGGAGGTTGATATAAAAATAAATGATTCAGATTTGAGAATTGATGTTTTCAGAGCAGGTGGCCCAGGAGGACAATCTGTAAATACAACTGATAGTGCTGTGAGAATTACCCATATTCCAACTGGATTATCTGTATCTCAGCAAGATCAAAAATCGCAACACAAAAATAAAGCAAAAGGAATGCTAATTTTAAGGTCACGACTTTATGAATTAGAAAGGTCTAGAATAGATGGTGAAAGATCACAAGATAGGAAAAGTAAAATAGGAACAGGAGATCGTTCTGAAAGAATTAGAACGTATAATTTTCCACAAGGAAGGGTAACAGATCATCGTATTAATCTAACATTACATAAGCTTGAAGCCTTTTTAGAAGGTGAAGCGTTTGATGAAATGGTAGAAAGCTTAACACTGCAAGCGCAAGAAGAAAAATTAAGCAACCTTAATTAAAATGAATATAGAAAACATCCTAAACGAGGGAATAAATATCTTAAAAAAAAATAAAATACCCAATCCTCAGCTTGATACTGAGATATTGTTATCCAACTTAATTAAAAGAGATAAAAAACATATTATTTTAAACCCCAAAGAACTTCTTAACTCAGAACAATTAGACAAATTTAAATGTTTAATTGAGAGAAGAAAAAAAGGGGAACCAATTGCCTATCTAATAAATAAAAAAGAATTCTGGAAAGATCAATTTTTTGTCAATAAAGATGTATTAATTCCAAGGCCTGATACTGAATTAATAATAGAGCAAGTTTTGAAAATTTATTCAAAAGATGTGCAATTACAAGTTCTAGATATTGGAACTGGATCAGGATGCATTCTTTTATCTATACTAAAAGAGAGACCTAAGTTTTATGGAACAGGAATAGATATCTCTAAAAAAAGCATAAATGTAAGTAAATTTAATACAAAACAACTAAATTTAATGAACAGGGTAAAGTTTTTTCATTCTAGTGTTGACAATTTTAAAATTGGGAAATATGATCTAGTTGTTTCAAATCCTCCTTATATTGAGTCGTTAAATCTAAAATATTTGGAAAAAAACGTTGTTAACTTTGAACCAAAGTTAGCTTTAAGCGGTGGGCTTGATGGGTTTTCAAAAATCAGAAAAGTTATAAATAAAGCAGGAAATCTGATTAAGAAAAATGGTAAATTTATTTTAGAGATTGGATTTAATCAAAAAAATAAAGTTAAAAAAATATTAAAAGAAGAAGGTTTTTACGTAAACAAAGCCATAAAAGATTATGGAAATAATGATCGCTGTATAATCAGCACTAAAATTTAAATTAAAAGATAAAAATATGGTAACATTTAGAAGTAATAATAATAATAATAATAACAGAAGACCCCCGTTTAGAAGTAATAATAATAATAACAGAAGACCCCCGTTTAGAAGTAATAATGAGGGATCAAAATTTTCTAATAATGATAACTTCCGAAGAAGTGTTCCAGGTAGAAATAATCATAATGCTGTAAAATTAATTGAAAAGTATAATGATTTAGCAAGAGAAGCCTTGGCAAATGAAGACAAGATTTTATCTGAAAATTATTTTCAACATGCTGATCATTTTACCAGAGTTCAAAATGAGCAGGAAAGCCTTAGAATAGCTAGAGTTAATTTATCTACAGTCAAACCAGTTGAAACAATTAAACCCATCGATACTGTAAAAACAGCTGAAATAACCAAATCTGCAGAAATTGATAAGACAACTACCATTAATAAAGAAGTGAAAGTAGCTTTGGAAAAACCAGAAGTAAAAAAAATTGTTAAAACTGTAGAAAAGAAAGTAGCTGAAAAAAAACCAGCTATAAGTTAGTTTATTCCAATAATTAGCTCTGATTTTAAAACATTTAATTTAATTTTGTCAACTTCAAAAATTTGTCTTTTTTTTCCTTTTAATATTTTTCCAGAAGGTAATTTTAATTTTTGTGAATTAATTTTTTTTCCATTTACGACTACTTCGTAATGAAGGTGAGGGCCTGTTGATTTTCCAGTTGAGCCCACATAGCCAATAATTTGTCCTTGCTTAACCCTTTTTCCTTCTTTAATTCCATTAGCAAAACTTTTTAGGTGAGCATAAATTGTTATATACGTAGAATTATGCTTTATCTTAATACAGTTTCCACCACCACCACACCATCTTGCTCTTGTTATAATGCCACTCCCAGAAGCCATAATAGGAGTTCCCATTGGTGCAGCAAAATCAGTTCCTCTATGCATTTTATTAAATCCATCAATAGGATGTTTTCTCATTCCAAACGAAGAAGAAAGTCTTGCACCATTAATAGGTGTTTTCATTAATGCTTTTTCGACACTCTTTCCATTTAGATCATAATGTCCTTCACTCCCTTTTTTATCGAAATAATATAATGAATTATCTGCT
>CAJQSC010000036.1 GCA_905612465.1 uncultured Candidatus Pelagibacter sp. | reverse complement strand
GTGATTTAATCATAAAAAAATTAATAGTTTCTAACTATTCCAATCCTTAATTGTCTAGCATCTTGACTATACTGTGCTGGCTTTTCATAGCGCTCATTTAATAAATTTGTAATATTTAAAGAAATGACACTTCCAAACCAATCTTTTTTAATTAATAAATCTACTAAGTCTGTACTTTTCTGTTTTGTAGTTGCACTACCATCATAGTCCATATATTTGCCTGTGTGTTTATAAATTAAACTCAAATTAAATAGACCATAATTACTAGACTGAAATTTTTTAGAATAATTTCCACCAAACGAAAAAGATGGTCTTCGACTTTGTGCGGAACCATCGGTTTTTTTACTTTTGGAAATATTTGTAAATAATGCAATTTTTTGATTATCCCCACTAAACAATAACTCACTTTCTAAACCCTCTTGATTTAAAGAAATCAATTCATTTTCATGTTTTGAATAAGCACTATTCGATTCTATTCGATCAGATATTTTTGCCCTATAAGCTGTAGAAGTAAATTTTAATTTATTTGAAAAATTATACTCTCCATAAATTTCGTTAGTTTCACTTATTTCAGGTTTAAGGTTTGTATTTCCACCAATTCCATAATTATCAGACCCATAAAGTTCATATAAAGATGGATTTCTTAATCCAGTTGAGTGTGTTGCAGCTAACTTTAATTGACCCATGGTTTGTGTGAAATTTAGTTTATAAGTTTGATTTCTGCCTGCTGTGTTGTGATCATCTGTTCTACCATAAATTGATAATATTTGATTTTCATTAATTTTAAATCCTGCATTTGCAAACAAGCCAAAGTCTTTCATATGACCTTTTGTCGAAGCGGTATAGCTTCCTCTATTCTCAAACGCACCCCAATCATATTTATATTCACTTCCATAGCCAAATGAAATTTTATCATTTTCTTTAAAAGTTCTTTCAGCTTTAACAACTAAAGACTCACTATCATATTCATCTAAATATCCAGCATTACGATAGCCTCTATCATAATTATGATAATGAAATATTAAATTGTTTTCAGAATCTTTAGATATATGCTCCAGAGAAGACTGTAGAGTATACATTTTATTATCTGCTTCATATCCCACTTCATCTGTAGCGCTACCATCATAATCAGCTTTAGTACTTCTAGAGTATAAAGTTGATTTAAATTTTAAATTATCATTAATCCATTTTGTACTATTTAAATTAACTTGATAATTTTTAACACCATCGTCCTCAACTCCTTTTTTAATAGCACTTTTTGTTTGACTTTGTGTAGTTGCTCCCTTTACATTTAAATGCCAACCATTATCTGTGATCTTGCTATAATTTCCATTAACCGAATTATTTTTTAAGCCAAAACCATTTATTGAGTAGCTATTTGTATAATCAATATCAGTGATAAAATTAATAGCTCCAGCAATAGCGCTTGGGCCAAAGTGTGCACCATTAGCGCCTTTATAAACTTCAATTTGTTGAATAGTTTGAATAAAATCTTGACCAAAGTCATGCAGTCCATCTGTTGTAGATTGATCGTTGATAGCAATTCCATTTAAAAGAACGAGAGTATGATTAGACTCAGACCCTCTAGTAAAAATAGATGTTTGTTGACCCATCGAACCTGATTGAAAAACATCAAGTCCTGGAATTAGTTTTAAAACATTAAGAGTGTCAACTGCACCTGAATTGATTATATCTTGTTTAGTTATAGTGATTTTGTTTATACCTTCTTCGTTAAAAATTGAACTATTTGGTGTTTTGTTAATTGTTATGCATGGGGTACCTTTACTATTGTTCCATTTACAATTTTCCAATGCATAAGCATTAAAGGTATTAGATAGCAAAAATAGAGTTAGAAATAATCTTAAAAACATACGACACATCCATTGTTATGTTTCATAAAAATATGAAACAGTTAATTTTATGCCGTTGTTAATTTTCATTGTAGAACTAGACTTTTCCTGGCCTTCGTTCAACAGCGGACTATACTGGGTGGCACTCGGACTTTACCGTTGCAGGAACAGCTAATGATTTTAACATTAATTACCCACCATGATTCAATATGGCCTTACAATAATAATTAATTTTAATATGTCAATAGTATGTGAAGGTAATTAATATTTTTAGATTTATTTGTTATTATAAAAAATTAATCTTTAGGTATAAAAATATTAAGAGCTAGTTAATTAAGCATTACTAGGGCGGGTTAATTTGCCTTTCTACTAATATCTAAACAAAATACATATTGTTGATTTTAAAAATCTTTAATATACTGTACTTTCTATGAGTTCCATAAAATCAAAAAAACTAAAAGTTTTTCTGTGTGACCTTACCTATGATACTATTATATTAGTTTCAGATACAATACCTATTAATATTGGATTTGTAGGCTCTTACTTATTAAAACAGCATAAAGATAAAATAGATATTGAACTATTTAAGTACCCTAATGATGTAATTAAAAATTTGAAAGAAAATCCTCCTGACATTGTAGGTTTAAGTAATTATTCATGGAATAGTAATTTATCTGAATATATTGCCTCTGTAGCAAAAAAAATTAATCCAAATGTTATTATAATACAAGGTGGTACAAATTTTCCTCATGAACCAGAGTTACAAGAGATTTTTTTAAGAGAGAGACCAAATACAGATTTTTATACTCTTTTGGAGGGTGAAAGGTCTTGCTCTAATATTATTAGCAGAATTCTCTCAAGCAATGACGACCAAGAAAAAATTTTTGAAAATAACATTGATGGCGTTGTTTTTATCCACCCTAAAACAAAAAAATTTATGAAGGGCAAATACGTAGACAGAATTAAAGATTTAGATGAAATACCATCACCCTATCTTAATGGTCTTTTAGATAAATTTTTTGATGGCGACTTAACACCTTTCATAGAAACTAATAGAGGGTGCCCATTTACCTGTTCATTTTGTCATACTGGTGCTGACTATTTTCATAAATTAAATAAATTTTCAGAACAAAGAGTTAAAGATGAAATTGATTATATAGGAAAAAAAGCTGGCAACCTTGGTATCTCTAATTTGCATATGGCAGATGTAAATTTTGGAATGTATCCACAGGATAAACTAACCTGCGAATATTTAAAAGAAAGCAAAGAAAGGTATGGATGGCCTAAACAGATAATGGCCACTACTGGAAAAAATAGTAAAGAACGAGTAATGAAAATTACTAATATTTTGGGTGACATGTTTTCAATAAATATGTCGATGCAGTCAATGGATGAACAAGTTTTAAAAAACGTTAAAAGAGCAAATATTAAATTAGATCATATGATTGATGTCAATAATCACCTTATAGAACAAGGTCGAAGCACAAAAGCTGAATTAATTTTAGGCCTTCCTGGAGAAACAAAAGAAACATTTATTAGTGGTTTAAATAATGTTTTAAACTCTAACTCTGCTTCGGTCACTATTTATACCTTGATGATGTTAAATGGTACAGAGTTTAAAAAACCATCTTATAGAAAAGCATTTGGCTATGAGGGTAAATTCAGAATAGTACCTTTAAATTTTGGTGAGTATGATGGTAAAAGAATTTTTGATTATGAAGAAGTTGGGGTTATTACAAAAGACATGTCTTTTGATGATTATTTACATCTAAGAATAATGGCATTATTTGTAGAATCTCTTCACAATGGTAAGCCATTTAATGAATTTTTTCTTTATGCAAAAAATTACAATATTCAATCTGCAACATTTTTAAAAATACTTATTGATAATTTAAAGAATGCCTCTCCGGGAATTCAAAATTTAGTAAATGGATTTCTTGAAGAAACAAGAGGCGAACTGTGGGATTCTGAAGAAGAATTGGTAGAACATTATAGGGACGATGAAAATTATTTAAAACTTAAAAATGGTGAAGTTGGTGGAAACTTAATATATAAATATAAATCTAAAAGTATAGTTGAAAGCAGTTCTGAATGGCTAGAGTTTTTTAAGTCTGAACTTTATAAGGCTATTATAGCTAAGCAAAATAATATTTCAAACTTGAATGAAATTAAATCTGAAATAGATGAAATTAGTAAATTTTGTGAGTTGAAGCTACATGGTTTGTTAAATCCAAAAATTCAATCTTCCTCTGTAGAGTCAAATTTCACATATGATATATTAGGGTGGATAGATAATTATAATGAAAAATCTAAGCTATCAAATTTTAAACTTGATCATCATGAGAAACTAATTTTTGAATATACAAAAGATCAAATGGGAATAAGAGATGACGTATTTAAAAGATATGGAACCAGTATAAATGCGCTATCAAAAATAGTAACAAGGATAAGTAATTTGGAAAGTCAATTTAGAAAAGTAAGAAATGGCAACGACAAATATTTACGTGATGTTTACAAAAAAGTAGGTGATACTTTTGTTAAATATGCCCTGTCAAACTAATCGTCAGAATTTTTAATACTAGTTATTGATAATTTTAATTTTTTTTTCTATTTTTATTTCTTTTAAATTAATTTTACAACGATAGGCTAAAAAAATAACTCCTGCTTTTTTTGCAAGCAAATAATTTTCATAATATTCTTTATCAATATCTTTTGCTATTTTAAATTTTTCAACACCCTGTATTTGAACCAAGAATAACAAATAAGACTTATAACCCTTTTTAATAGCGTTAATGAGAGCCTTTAAATGTTTAGATCCTCTGGTTGTAATTGAATCTGGAAATTCTGCGATTTTTTCATCTCTAAATAATGTGACATTTTTAACTTCAACAAATGTTTTCTGTTTGTTTTTTTCGACTAAAAAATCAAATCTCGTTTCTTTGTCAAAAAAAACCTCAGGTTTAATACTCTCGCTACTTGATACTTCTTTAACAAGATTATTAGATAACCCATGGTATGCTATCTTGTTAGCAAAATGTGTATTAACTCCTACTAAATTCTTCTTAACCTTAATAATTTCTAAAGTATATTTAAGTTTCCTTTTAGGATTGTTATTTTTAGAAATAAAAACTTCATTATTCTCGTCTAATAAACCTCTCATGGATCCAGTGTTTGGACAGTGAGCAGTTATAATTTCTTTATCTATTTTAATATCCACAAAAAACCTTTTATATCTTTTGATAAGTTTGCCTTTTATTAAAGTTTTGGTAAATTCCATAATTAAATTGTATATTTAAAAATGACAAAAAACACAAAAGTTAAAGCTGCAATATTAATTATTGGAAATGAAATCCTCTCTGGAAGAACACTAGACACCAATACTAGCACAATTGCTCAATGGTTGAATTCAATTGGTGTAAAAGTTAATGAGGTTAGGGTTATCCCCGATATCGAAAGCACGATCGTTGAGACAGTTAATCATTTAAGAAAAGTTAATAATTATGTATTTACCACTGGTGGTATAGGCCCAACACACGATGATATTACCGCAAAATCTATTTCAAAAGCATTTAACATAAAGTATGAAATTCACAAAGAAGCTTTTAAGATATTAGAAGCTTATTATAATGAAGGAGAGTTTAATGAGGGTCGACAAAAAATGGTATGGATGCCACATGATGCCAATCTAATATTAAACCCAACAAGTGGAGCACCTGGATTTAATGTTGAAAATGTTTTTTGTTTACCGGGAGTTCCTTCAATTTTAAAATCAATGCTGGGGGGGTTAAAAAATGAGATAGTAGGTGGAGACCCAATATTAAGTCATACAATAAGTTTAAAAACTGTTGAAAGTGAAATTGCAAACTCTTTAACTAATGTCCAAGATAATAATACGGATGTAGAAATTGGCAGTTATCCTTTTTTTCAAGCAGGTAAATTAGGTGTATCAATAGTAATACGATCTGAAGACCAGCTTAAAATTGACAAGTGTAGTTCTGAAATATTAGAGTTTGTTAATCAAAAAAAAATAGAAGTAGTTGTTAGATAGTTAAATACTTTATTTGAATATATAAGAAAATATTAATAAATTTATATTAAATGAAAAAAATATTAATACCAGTTTTATGGATAATTTCCATATTAATTTCTATAGGTTGGACGTTTGAACATCCTGAAGAAATTACAAAATTTAAAAATGTATTAAAATATGATTTATCATTTAGAGAAATTTTTAAAAACTTTAAATCAAAGTCAGCTAAAGAGAGATTAGCTTTAAATGAAAAAATAAAAGTTGTTCAAATTGACACTGCTTACAACACGCTTGAATTAGAATACTTTACAGTACCTGTTTACTCAAGTTATGGAGGAATAGCCCAAGTTGATGATACTATCCTTTATCTTTCTGGAGATAGTGATTTATTTTTATTAAAGAAAAATGATAAAAAAAAAAATGAATTTAAAAAAATTCTTTCATCAAAAATAGACAATAAAAAAAGTTTATTTATTAAAAATAACGAAAAAAAAGTCGGAAATTATGCTGAACGCTTTTTTGGTATAAAGGATATTTTAGTTGATAATTTTACTGAATTTGAAAACAAGTTATTATTTGCAAGTTCTTTAGAATATGATGATTTAGAAGATTGTTATACGATGGGTGTTTATTACGCAGAGATAATTAATACTGATATATTTGAAATATCTAAGTGGAAAAATATTTTTTCTACTGAGAAATGTTTGACAGTAGATCTTACAACTAATCCTAGATTTGCAGCTGCTTCAGCTGGAGGAAGACTAATTAAAATTGATGAAGACAACATTTTATTAAGCATAGGAGATTTTTATGCTGATGGAGTTAATGGTCCAGCCTTAAGTCAAGACCTCACAAATATGTATGGGAAGACAATAAAAATTAATATCAAAAATTTAAAATTTGAAATTTTTAGCTATGGCCATAGGAATCCACAAGGTTTATTTATAGATAATGATAAAAATATTTTTTCAACTGAACATGGTCCAACAGGTGGAGATGAACTTAATTATATTATTCAAAATAATAATTATGGGTGGCCTTTAGCAACTTATGGAACAAATTATAAATCCTCTGATGCTTATATTAAGGAAGCCAATGATAATAAAAAAGTTTGGCCTTTAGATATAAGCAAAAATACTCACAATTTTTTTTATAAACCATTATTTTCTTGGGGTAACACTCTTGGAATTTCCAATCTAATTATTTATGAAAATAGCTATTTTACTAAATGGAATAGAAATTTAATTGTTTCCACATTGGCAAGCAATCAGCTCATTAGAATGGTTTTTGATTACGATAATAAGTCAATAATATATAAAGAAAATATTAAGCTAGATAAAAGAATAAGAGATATAATTGAACTGAATGATGGTAGAATAGCACTTTTAACTGATAGAGGAAAAAAACTAAATGAAAACCCCGAAATCATTATTATCAATAAAAAAAATATCAATTAATTTTTAATATGCTTTATTTTGCTTATGGGAGTAACCTGAATCATTTCCAAATGAAAAGAAGATGCAAAGACAGTGTCTTTTTAAAGAAAATTAATTTAAGTAATTTTAAATTAACTTTTAGAAGTAAGTATAGAGCTGCTGATATAGAACTTAAAAAAAATTCAATTGTTCCAGGGGCTTTATTTGAAATATCAAAAAGTGATGAAAAAAAATTAGATGTGTATGAAGATTACCCAATTCTATATAAAAAATATTATTTTACTTATTATGGAAAAAAAGTGATGACTTATACTATGGTAAAAAAAACACCATTTACATTCCCAACCGAACGGTATCTAAATATAGTAAAAAAAGGTTATAAAAATTGCAAACTAAATAATAAATTTCTCAAACAAGGATTGCAAACTTAATTTAATATTTTATCGATGAATTTAAATTCCAAATCTCGAAAATTATTACTTTTACAACGTAACAATTTGCTTTCTAAAAAACAAAAATTTCTAAGAAAAAAATTTGGTAGAATGTTTTTTACAAATATATTCATAAATTTTTTTCAAAATAAAGATATTACAAAAGTTGCTGAAGAACTATTTAAAAAAGAAATTGAAACTTTTAAGAGATTTTTACCTAATAGAGTTTCAAATATAATGGATGTAGGTTGTGGACTTGGTATTATTGATATTTTCTTAGATAGGATTTATAGAAATCAAGCTAATTTTTATTTATTAGATAAAAATCAAATAGATAATAAAATTAAATATGGCTTTAGTTCAGATTATGAAAGTTATAACGATCTAAATGAAACAAAAAAAATACTTTTGAATAATGGCTTAGAGAATAATAGGATTAATATTCTAGATGTAGGTCAAGATATAAATATTGATAAAAAAATTGACCTAGTTATATCTCTTAAATCAATGGGCTATCATTATCCATTTGAAAATTATATACAGTTATTTAAAACTTGTTGTAACAAAGATACCACTTTCATTTTTGATGTAGCAACTAGCCAATATAAACCATTTTTTTTTGAAAAATATTTTGAAGAAGTGCAAACAATATATAAAGAGGAAAGCATCCATTCTTTAAAGAGATTGTGTTGTAAAAGGTTGAAATTTTAATTTTTTTGGATATATAGTGTCGTAATAATAAGAGCATAATTTTATGAATCATATTACAATTAACTGCCCCTGTTGCAATGATGATAAGAATAACTTGGACAGTTCTATTAACTATGTTAACAAAAAATTCTTTTCAGAACATCGAGAAGAAATATTTAGTGATAGAAAAATGCACCACTGTAATAAATGCAACTTTTCTTATTCTACACCTTTTTTGTCTGATGAAATATTAGATCAATTTTACTTAAATGACTTTTCTAAAAGAAGAATGAATTCAATGCTTGTTCAAGCTAAGATAAAATTTAAATTTTCACTTGTATCATTACAAAGAATTTTTTTTGTATCTGCTTTTTTAAATAAAAAAGAAAGTCATACGATACTTGATTTTGGTGGTGGTGCAGGCGCAACCACCTCACAATTTAAAAATCTACTTCCAAATTCAAATGTTAATATTGATGATAATGAAGGGTATAATGACATTTGGAAATTAAGAGGCCTAGAAAAGAAAAGTTTGAATTCATACAAAGATGGAGAAATAGATTTATTTTTTTCATCACACACCTTTGAGCATATTAATGCAAATGAGCATAATAACTTACTAAGTTTTATTAAAAAAAAAATATCAAAAGATGGCATAGTTTACATAGAAGTTCCTAATGATGACTTTTCTAAGTTTAAAAATAAAGATAAGCTCAATGAAGGTTGCCATGTATCTCATTTTACTACCAAATCACTTGAAATTTTAATTTCTAAATATTTTGATATAATTGATGTGAATTCAAGAGGTAACGAAAGACTTTTTTCAGAAAAAGGAAATGGAAATGTGTATGAAAATATTCAAGACACTTATAATAAGAATCCCCTAAAAAAATTACTTTATAAACTGGGACTTTTAAAAGTCGCACAATCAATCATGCAATATTACCATATTTTTTTACCAAAAAAAAAAGATGAAAAAAAAAAATTGATAGAAACTATGTTTTTTAAAAAAAATATTATTGCTGCAAAAGGCTCTTTCATCACTGTTTTAGCCAGAAATAAAATCTAATAATTGAAGTTTTTATTTGTTGTTTTATTATTATTTTCTCTATTAATTTAATCTGTTTCTCTTCTTAATTGTTCAATTTTGATTTTTTTTTGCAAACTTCTATTATTGTCATACAAAAGATTGAATTTAATCTTATTATTTATCTTTATTGTAATTGATTGAGCATTTCTAAATTCAAGATTATCAGCCACAGCACTTATTGGTCTTTTCAACGTATCAAGATTAGTTATTAAAATATTTAATTTATCATTTACAACTCTTCCTTTCCATCTTCTGGGGCGAAATGGACTAATAGGTGCAATAGATAATTTCTTTGAGTTTAAGCTTAAGATGGGTCCGTGGACTGATAGATTGTAAGCAGTACTTCCTGCGGGCGTGGAAACTAAAACTCCATCAGAAACTAATTTCTTAATAATCTGTTTTGATCCATGCTTGATAGATATAAATGCTGCTTGTCTACTTTGTCTTAAAATTGAAACCTCATTAATAGCTAAAGATCTTTTTATTTGGTTATGCTTATTCTTTACAATCATTTCTAAAGGTGAAATAGAAATCATATTTGCATTAGATAAATTTTTAATAATATTTTTAGATAAAAATTTATTCATTAAAAACCCATAGTTTCCAGAATTAATTCCATAAAATTGTTTTTTAGGATTTTTATTTTTCTTTAAGGTTTCTAACATAAAACCATCTCCACCAATTACAATTACAAGATTATTCTTTGTGAATTGATTTTTATTAATCTTTTTTATTAATAATCTTTTAATTTTTAAAGATTTTTTATTCTTGTCAGAAATTATTAAAAGTTTATTCATTTAGTGGTGCCCTCGGCCAGACTCGAACTGGCACTCCAAAAAGGCACGGATTTTAAGTCCGTTGTGTCTACCAATTTCACCACGAGGGCATTACTATTTTTGTTATACATACCAATGTTTTTATTAAACACAACCTCATTCAACTAATCAATCTCTAATTTATTTATCTTTAAAAAATTTTGATACATCAAACAAACCTTGAACTCAATAAGCTAGTAATTTACAAGTCTTAATCAACCATGAATAAATTAATTAAAAAAATATTTAAAAAAAGCTCTATAATTATTGTAAATATTCTATCATCATTTAATGCGGGTAATTATTTTTTAAATAATTTTATCAATAATTGTTTAGAAAGGGAATTTCTAGTCAAACATAAAAATATTGAATTTAAGCTTTCTGTACCAAATGGACTTTGTTATTGGAGGGCAAAAACTTTTTCTACAAAAGAACCAAAAACTTTAGAGTGGATAGATAGCTTTAAAAAAAGATCTATATTTTGGGACGTTGGATGTAATATTGGTTTATATTCAATTTATGCAGCAAAAAAAGACAATGAAGTATACGGTTTTGAACCATCTTTTTTTAATTTAGAAGTAATTGCTAGAAATATTAATTTAAACAATCTTAACAATTTTTCAGTTTTACCAATTGCATTAAGTGACAATACCAAAATGAGCGAATTAAAATTAACAAGTAGCATGTGGGGTTCGGCTCATTCAACTTTTGACAAAAACTACGGAGGAGACGGAAATAAAATTAATGAAGAATTTATTTACAAAACTATTGGTTTTTCTATGGATAAAATATTAGAAATACTAAATATCCCTAATCCCGATTATATTAAAATTGATGTTGATGGGATTGAGCATTTAATTTTAAAAGGTGGTAGAATTGTCATAGGAAATTGTAAAAGTGTACTAATTGAAAATTCAAAAAATTTTAAGGAGCAAAATAAAGAAATTAATAAAACTTTAGAAGATTTAAACTTCAAATTAACCAGTGAATACTTTTTTGATGAAAATTACTCTAACCAAATTTGGGAAAAAATATAAAAATTTAATAATTATAGAAGTGGTGCCCCCGCACGGAGTCGAACCGCGGACCTATTGATTACAAATCAATTGCTCTACCAGCTGAGCTACAAGGGCATAATGGGTTTCTATTAAGAAATGTTAAACTAATCAAGAATTTTTTTTTAAAAAACTCAAATGATGAAATACTATTGCTGCACTATTTGATATATTTAAGCTTTCAACATCTTTATTTATATCAATCTTAACTAAAAAATCTGTATATTTACCAGTATGCTCTCTCATTCCAAATCCTTCCGAACCAAATAAAAGAACATTTTTTCCTTCCCATTTGACTTTAGTAAAGTTTTTATCTCCCTTAGCATCAAAACCATAGACCCAAAAATTTTTTTCTCTTAAATTTTTAAGTGTTGAATTAATATTGGAAACTTCAAATATATTCAAATGTTCCATACAGCCACTTGCAGCTTTATACATTAGTTTACTGTCTGAAGGAAATTGTCTTTCTTTAACTATTAATCCATCAATACCAAAAGATGCTGCACTTCTTATTAATGAACCAATATTTCTTGGATCAGTTACCTCATCAATACAAACAAATGTTAAATTATTTTTTCCTTTTATAAATTCTTTTAATTCAAGTTGGTCCAGATGCTCAACTTCAGCGATGTAACCACCGTGCATCATTTGATCTTTTGAAGTATATTTATCTAATTCTTTTTTTGATTTAAAATAAACCTTTACATCTTCAAGAACATTTTTTTTAGGGTTTTTTCGGTGAATATTTTTTTTACTTTCCTCTGTTAAAAAAACTTTTAAAACTTTTCTCTTGGGGTTTCTTAGAGCCTCAATAACAGCATGCTGTCCAACGATCAAAAAAGATGATTTATTCATAAATTTATGGTTGTTTATACGTTTTTACCATGTTTTCACAGTAAATCTCGTGTTGCAATTGCATAATAAAAATATATAAAACGCATGTTGTTTGAAGCTTTATTGAAGAAGGGGACACTTCCCCAAAAAGGAGGGGTTCCAGAGCGGTCAAATGGGGCGGGCTGTAAACCCGTTGACTTCGGTCTTCGAAAGTTCGAATCTTTCCCCCTCCACCATTCAATATATTTTTTTACAACAATGGAGTGTTATTCTTGATGTTGTGCGGGTGTAGTTCAATGGTAGAACGCTAGCCTTCCAAGCTGGATGTAAGAGTTCGATTCTCTTTACCCGCTCCAAGAAAAAAAGAAATTATTAATAAAACTAAACTGAGGTAAAAAAGTAATGTCAAAAGAAAAGTTCATAAGAAATAAGCCACACTGTAATATTGGTACAATCGGTCATGTCGACCATGGTAAAACAACATTAACTGCAGCGATCACAAATGTTTTAGCAGAAACTGGTGGGGCAAAAGCAGTAGCTTATGATCAAATTGATAAAGCTCCCGAAGAAAAAGAAAGAGGGATTACAATTTCAACTGCTCATGTTGAGTATGAAACTGAGAAGAGACATTACGCACACGTAGATTGCCCAGGTCACGCTGACTATGTAAAGAATATGATTACAGGTGCGGCTCAAATGGATGGTGCAATTTTAGTGGTGAACGCTGCTGATGGTCCTATGCCTCAAACTAGAGAACACATTCTTTTAGGAAGACAAGTTGGTATTCCTTCAATTGTTGTTTACTTAAATAAAGTAGACCAAGTTGATGACAAAGATATGATAGAACTTGTTGAAGAAGAAATTAGAGAACTTTTAACTTCTTACAAATATCCAGGTGAAACAACTCCTATTATTAAAGGATCTGCACTAGCAGCTGTTGAAGGTAGAGATGAAGAAATTGGAAAAAATTCTATTTTAGAATTAATGAAAGCTGTTGACGAATTTATTCCTCAACCAGTTAGAGATGTTGATAAACCATTTCTAATGCCTGTTGAGGATGTTTTCTCAATTTCAGGAAGAGGAACGGTTGCAACTGGTAGAATAGAATCTGGTGTTATTAAAACAGGAGAAGAAGTTGAAATTGTTGGAGTTACCGAAACTAAGAAGTCAGTTTGTACTGGTGTTGAAATGTTCAGAAAACTTTTAGATTCTGGTGAAGCGGGAGATAACGTCGGTATTTTATTAAGAGGTGTTGAGCGTGATGACATTCAAAGAGGACAAGTTCTTTGTAAAGCTGGTTCAATTACTCCTCATACTAAATTTGAAGCTCAGGCTTATGTACTTAAAAAAGACGAGGGTGGAAGACACACTCCTTTCTTTACTAAATACAGACCTCAGTTTTATTTTAGAACAACAGATGTAACTGGTGAAGTAACGTTACCAGCTGGAACAGAAATGGTTATGCCTGGTGATGATGCTAAATTTACTGTAACTTTAATTACTCCAATTGCGATGAGTGAAAAATTAAATTTTGCTATTCGTGAAGGTGGTAGAACAGTTGGAGCTGGAGTAGTAACTAAAATTATAGAGTAAACTCTATAGGAGTGTAGCTCAATTGGTAGAGTGCCGGTCTCCAAAACCGGAGGTTGAGGGTTCGAGTCCCTCCACTCCTGCCAAATAAGCTAAATTGCAAATTATGAAAAACCCGATAAAATTTATACAAGAAGTTAAACAAGAAGCTTTTAAGGTTTCTTGGCCAACAGGAAAAGAAACCATGCAAGGTGCATTAATGGTATTTGCTATGGCAGTTGTTATGTCACTTTTCTTTTTGCTTCTTGATCAAGTTCTTAAATTTTTGTTGGAAGCTCTATTACAGGTAAGTATTTAATGAAAAATTGGTATATTGTTCAATCGCATTCAAATTTTGAGAATAAAGTTGCTGGATTAATAAGGGAAGAAGCCGAAAAGGCAAAAATTTCAGATAAAATAGAAGAAATTGTTGTTCCAACTCATGATGTAACTGAAGTAAAAAGAGGAAAAAGAATTCAAAGAAAAAAGAAATATTTTCCAGGTTATGTATTAATAAAAAGTGAGATGGATAATAACCTTTATCATATGATAAAAAATCTAAAGAGAGTAAGTGGTTTTTTGGGATCAAAAGGCATTCCAGTACCTGTATCCGATAAGGAGATAGAAAAGATTTTAGGTCAAATAAAAGATGGTGTGGCACAGCCAAAGTCTGGTATAGAATACATCATTGGTGAAAAAGTTCAGGTTGTAGATGGACCTTTTGCATCATTCAGTGGAATGGTTGAAGATATTGATGAAGAGAAGTCTAGGTTAAAAGTTTCTGTATCAATTTTTGGAAGACCAACACCTGTTGATTTAGAGTATAACCAAGTAGAGAAAGCAAGTTAATGGCAAAAGAAATTAGTGGATACATAAAATTACAAATTATAGGTGGTCAAGCAAACCCTGCTCCCCCAGTTGGTCCAGCCTTAGGTCAGCGTGGAATCAACATAATGGAATTTTGTAAAGCTTTTAATGATAAAACCAAAGCATTTGCTGGTAAACCAATTCCAGTAATTATTACCGTTTATAAAGATAAAAAATTTGATTTTGAAATTAAATCTCCACCAGCGTCTCATTTCATTAAGGAGGCAGCTAAATTAAAAGGTGGCTCAAAAGAACCCGGCAGAAGTATCGCTGGATCTATTACAAAAAAACAAGCTGAAGAAATTGCAACTCAAAAGATGAAAGATCTTAATGCTCATAGTTTAGAACAAGCTGTAAAAATTATTGCAGGTTCAGCAAGATCAATGGGTATAGAGGTAAAAGACTAATGACATCAAAAAGATTTAAAAAATTAACAGAGAATAAAGAGGATCTAGCTTCTGAGTTAATTGAAAAGTTATTAGCCAATATTAAAAAAAACTGTACTACGAAATTTGATGAATCAATTGATTTATCTTTCCAAGTTAATAACAAACAAAAAAAAGGTGAAGTTAACATTAGAACTGTAGTTAATTTACCAGGTGGAAATGGTAAAAAAGTAAAAGTAGCTGTTGTTTGTGAAGATTCTAAAGCACAAGAAGCTAAAGATGCGGGAGCAGACATAGTTGGTAGTGAAGAGTTTATTGATAAAATTAAAGCTGGTGAGTTAAATTTTGAAAAATTAATTTGCACACCTGGAATGATGGTTAAACTTTCTAAGCTTGGAAAAGTTTTAGGACCAAAGGGTCTTATGCCCAACCCTAAACTTGGGTCTGTTTCTGATGATGTAAAGCAAGCTGTAACTGATGCTAAATCTGGGCAGGCTGAAATTAGAAATGATAAAGATGGAAATATTGGTGTTAGTATTGGAAAAAAATCATTCCATGATGACCAGTTATTAAAAAATTATTATGCGATTTTAGACACTTTAGAAAAAGAAAAAGGCAACCTTACCTTAAAAGGTGATTTAATTAAAAATACCTTTGTAACATCCAGCATGGGTGTATCTTACAAAGTTAAATTAGGAAAAGTTATATAATCATGATGACTAGGGACCAAAAAAAGAACTATATTGCTGAGATGGAATCTCAGTTTCAAAACAATGAGGCTGTATTAGTTACTCATTATCAGGGTTTAACAATGTCTCAATTGGATGAGTTAAGAGCACAAATGAGAGAACATGGTATCAAATTTAAGATAACTAAAAATAGAATTACAAAACTTGCTCTTGAAAAAACTAAGTGTAAAGATCTTTCAGACTTATTTAGTGGAGCTACTGCTGTTGCTTTCTCAGATGATGCAATTATGTCTGCAAGAATTTTATCAAAGTTTGCTAAAACCAACGAAAACTTGAAGCTTTTAGGTGGAATTATGGGTAGCAATGTTTTAGACAAAGCCGGAGTTATGAAGGTTGCTAATTTACCAACATTAGATGAAGCCAGAGCAAATATTGTAGGAATTCTAGCAGCACCAGCGTCAAAATTTGTAAGTATTTTACTTGCACGTTCTGAAAAAATGAGTAGTTTGAGCCCAGAAAATTCTTAAAAAAATAACCTAAAGAGTAAAAAAAATATGCCTGATCTTAACAAAATTATTGAAGATTTATCGAGTTTGACTGTTGTTGAAGCAGCGGAACTTTCAAAACAACTTGAGGAAAAATGGGGTGTTACAGCTATGGCTGCAGCAGCACCAGCAGCAGCAGCAGGTGGAGCAGCTGAAGAAGCAAAAGATGATTTTACAGTGATGCTAATATCTGCAGGCGAGAAAAAAATTAATGTTATCAAAGAAGTTAGAGCAGCAACATCTTTAGGTCTTAAAGAAGCAAAAGATCTTGTTGAGGGTGCACCAAAAGAAGTTAAATCTGGTGTTAATAAAAAAGATGCTGAAGAACTTAAGACTAAATTAGAAGCAGCAGGCGCAAAAGTAGAACTTAAATAAATTAATTAGAAAGAACTTAATTGCTGATTGTTTTTTTAATCAGTAACTATTTATAAATGCAATTATCTTTTACTCAAAAGAAAAATGTTAGAAAAAGCTTTGGTAAACTGGCTGAAACTTTATCTATTCCTAACTTAATAGAAGTCCAAAAAAATTCTTACAAACAATTAACAGATTTTGATCCCGAAGCTGGGGATTTGTCAAAAGGTTTTGATAGAGTTTTTAAAAGTATTTTTCCTATTGAAGATTTAAACGACAAAGCAACACTAGAATATGTTTCTTATAGATTAGAAAAGCCAAAATTTGATACAGAAGAATGTATTCAAAGAGGCCTGTCATATACCTCAGCACTTAAGTGCTCTTTAAGACTTGTTGTTTATGAAATAGACCAAGAAAACAACACAAAAGATATTTTGTCAGCAAAAGAGCAAGAGGTTTATATGGGAGAAGTTCCAATGATGACAGATAGTGGAACTTTTATAACGAACGGGGTTCAGAGAGTAGTTGTTAACCAAATGCATAGAAGTCCAGGTGTATTTTTTGATCATGATAAAGGAAAATCCCATGCAAGTGGAAAACTTCTTTTCAATTGTAGAGTAATTCCAAATAGAGGTTCTTGGTTAGATTTAGAGTACGATGTTAAAGATTTTTTATATTTTAAAATAGATAGAAAGAAAAAAATATTTGTTTCAACTTTATTAATGTCTTTAGGGTTTACCAAACCAGAAATAGCTGATGAATTTTATGCTAAAGAAACCTATTCATTTGATACCAAATCAGGAAAATGGAAAACAAAATTTAATCCAGAAAACTATAAAGCAAAAAATTTTGCTGAAGAGGTTATAAATTATAAAACTGGTGATGTTGTTATTAAATTAGGTGATAAAATTAATTACTTAACTGCAAAAAAGCTAGCTAGTGATGGACTAAAAGATATTCTTGTTACACAAGAATCTCTTTATGGGAAATATTTGCACAGTGATGTTAAAGTAAGTGATGATGAAGAGGAGGGAATCTTTAGAATAGGTACAGAGTTAAACGATACAATTATTAAACAGATCCTAGAAGCTGCTATATCTTCAATTGAAATTTCAATTACAAATTCAATGAATAAAGGCCCATATTTACTAACAACTTTATTAAATGATAAAAATAACAATAAAGAAGATGCTATTACAGAAATTTATAAAGTTTTAAGACCAGGTGAACCACCGACTGTAGAAATTGCTACTCAAATTTTTAATAATTTATTTTTTAGCTCGGATAGATATGATCTTTCTGATGTTGGTAGAGTAAAAATGAACTCAAGATTAAGTTTAGAGTGCTCAGATAAAATTACAATTTTAAGAAATGACGACATTG
>CAJQSC010000035.1 GCA_905612465.1 uncultured Candidatus Pelagibacter sp. | reverse complement strand
GATCAACATAACAAAAGTGGTTTTTGGGGTGGCAAGTTTGGTGGAAATTTTATTCCAGAGACTCTGAAAAAACCTGTTGAGGATTTAACTATACTCTTTAAAAAGCTTAGATATGACAAAAAATTTCTCAAACAAAGAGACTATTACTTTAAGAACTATATAGGCTCACCCACTTCATTTATAAAACTTCAATACCTTTCTAATCATTTAGGTGGTGCCCAAATATATGCCAAAATGGTGTCTGAGGCGAACGGAGGAGCTCATAAAATCTATAATGCAACAGTTCATTGTCTTATTGCTAAAAAAGCAGGTAAAAAATATGTCGTTGGTGACACAGGAGCTGGTTATGCTGGCAAGATGTTAAGTATGGCTGCTAAGAAATTTGGTCTTAAATGTAAAATATTCATGGGTGAAAAAGACATAAAGAGACAAAAACCAAATGTTGATGCAATGAAAAAAAATGGAGCTGAAGTTGTGCCTGTTTACTCTGGAAGCCAAACACTTGTTGATGCTGTTAGTGAGTGTATGAGGTACTGGGTTTCAAATTGTGATAATACTCATATGTGTGTTGGTTCTACTGTAGGTCCCAATATATTTGTTAAAATTTGTGGCTGGAGCACAGCTCAAATTTCAAGAGAGTTAAAACCTCAAATTCAATATGAATTTAAAAAAATTCCAAAAAATATTAAACTCATTAACTGTGTGGGTGGTGGAAGTTCAGCCTATGGTTTTTGGAGTGAGTTTATCGATTACGACAAAAAACAAATTGAATTGATCGGAGTTGAGGCTGGTGGACCAAAAAATTCTAAACTTCACGCAGCACCTTTAACAAATGGTGCTAAACTTGGAATTTTGCATGGAGCTGCTGCTTATGTTTGTCAAAATGATGAGGGGCAAATTAATGATACTGATTCCATTTCTGCTGGATTAGATTACCCAGGTGTGTCCCCTATTCACTGCTTTTTAAAAGATACCAAAAGAGCAAGATATACGTCAGCAACTGACGAGAGTGCTTTAAATGCTTATAAACTTGTTACAAAACTTGAAAAAATAAACCCAAGTTTAGAACCATGTCATGCCTTTGCAGAAGCAATCAAAATTGCCCCTAAGTTAAGTAAAAATACAATTATTATAGTAAACTCATGTGGAGATGCAAAAAAAGATAGAGATATTTTAAAAGCAAGATTGGGGAAGATTAACTAAAATGTCTTTAATTAATTTAGTATTTAAAAAAACTAAGATTGAAAAAAGGCCTGCGTTACTTACTTACACGGTTGCGGGTGATAATAATAAAAAAAAATCACTAGAAATATTAAAATCTATTGCAGACTATGCTGATATTTGTGAAATAGGTTTTCCTCATAATACTCCCATTGCAGATGGTGGTCAAATTCAATCAAGTGCTTATAGAGCTTTAAAAAATGGGATTAAAATCAAAGATGTTTTTTCGATAGTTAAAGATTTTAAAAAATCCAAAAAGGCAAAACCTGTAATCTTAATGGGTTACTATAATATGATTTATCAATATGGTGATAATAACTTTATCAATATTTGTAAAAAAGTTGGTGTAGATGGCTTAATTGTTGTTGATTTACCTTATCCTGAAAACAAAGATTTTGCTAAAAAGTGTAAAAAAAAAAATATTAGTTTTATTCAATTAGTGTCTCCTACTACATCACCAAGTAGAATGAAAAAAATTATTAGGGATTCTCATGATATGGTCTACTACATCAGTATGCTCTCGACGACAGGTGGAAAACTAAAAGTTTCACCAAAGAAAATACTTGAAAGATACGATAAAGTTAAAAGTCTAAATAAGAATAAAAATATTGTAATTGGTTTTGGAATTACGGAAAATACTATAGGCTCACTAAGAAAAGCTGATGGATTAGTGGTTGGTAGTGCTTTGTGTAAAGAAATATCAAAATCATTAGAAAAAAGACAAAATCCTGTCACAAATGTAACTAATATTGTAAAAAGATTAAGAAACAAAATTACATGAATTGGATTAAAAAAACTCTACGTTTCGGTGAAAAAATAAAAAAAATAATCAAGATACGTGCAAGTAAAGAAGAGATTGCCAACAGTGATTGGACTTCTTGTTGTAAAGGTCCAATTCTAAAAAAAGATTTAGAAGATAATTTATGGGTTTGCCCATCTTGTAATAAGCACCACAGAATAAACCCACGTCAAAGATTTGATATTATTTTTGGTAAAAATAATTACGAAGTGTTAAAAACTCCTATTCCTCAAGATGACCCTTTAAATTGGAGTGACTCAAAATCTTATAAGGACAGATTAAAAGCTGCTAGAAAAAAAACAGGTATGAACTGTGGAATGATGGTGGTCAATACTAATATTCAAAATGTAAAACTTACTGCTATTGCATCAGATTTTAATTTTGTGGGTGGTTCAATTGGTGCAGCTGAAGGCGAGGCATTCCTGTATGGAGTTCAGCATGCTATTGAAAATAAACAACCTTTTGTAGTTTTCACTGCAGGTGGAGGAATGAGAATGATGGAATCTTTAATTTCACTCTCCCAAATGACTAGAACTACTTTAGCAATTAATGAACTCAAAAAAAATAACCTTCCTTATATTGTTGTATTAACAGATCCAACTGCGGGTGGTATAACAGCATCATATGCAATGTTGGGGGATATTCATTTAGCTGAGCCTGGTGCTCTTATAGCTTTTGCAGGGGCCCGAGTAATTCAAGGAACGGTTAGAGAAGAACTACCTGATGGCTTTCAAAGAAGTGAATATGTTGAAAAAA
>CAJQSC010000034.1 GCA_905612465.1 uncultured Candidatus Pelagibacter sp. | reverse complement strand
CCACAGTTTTCCAAACCTGTACTTCCAAATATTAGTTCTGAAAAAGGAGGTAGTGCTGATGAAATACTTAAAAAAGATTCATTAGATGGGTTAAAAGAAAAATTTCTCAATGTTTTTAAGATTGAAGAAAATTCTTTAGAAAGTAATGATAGATTTTTTAAATATAAAGACAGACTAGATCATGAGTTAAAGATTATTATTGAAATGAAATACCCTAGTTATTTCCTGATTGTATCTGACTATATTAAATGGGCTAAGAGTAATGATATTCCAGTAGGACCGGGTAGAGGTTCTGGTGCAGGCTCTCTAGTTGCCTGGTGTTTATCTATTACAGATGTTGATCCAATCAAATTTAATTTAATATTTGAAAGATTTTTAAATCCAGACCGTGTGTCAATGCCTGACTTTGATATAGATTTTTGTGAGGAAAAAAGAGATCTTGTTTTTAAATATTTAACTACAAAATATAAAGACAGTGTTGCTCATATTATTACCTTTGGAAAATTAAAAGCAAGAATGGTTATTAGAGATGTTGGTAGAGTATTAGGTTTGCCATATGGCTTTGTTGATAGTATTTCAAAAATGATACCATTTGATCCATCAAGACCTCAAAGCTTAATTGAATGCATTAATAGTGAACCACGATTGCAAAAATTAGTTAATGAAGATCCTCGTGTAAAAAAATTAACTGATCTTTCTTTAAAATTAGAAGGTTTGAATAGAAATGTTGCAACTCATGCTGCTGGTGTCGTAATAGCTGATAGAAAATTAACAGAAGTTGTGCCATTATATAAAGATGCAGCTGCAGATTTGTTATTACCATCCACGCAATTTGACATGTATTCAGCAGAAAATGCAGGTTTGATCAAGTTTGATTTTTTAGGTTTAAAAACTTTAACTGTAATTAACAGAACTCAAAAACTAATTAATAAAAAAGTTAAAGATTTTAAGATTGAAGATATTGACTTTGAAGATAAGAAAGTTTTTGATCTATTATCATCTGGTCATACAGTTGGATTATTCCAAGTGGAAAGTGCTGGAATGCGTGAAGCATTATTACAAATGAAACCCAATCATATTGAGGATATTATTGCTTTAGTTGCTCTTTATCGTCCAGGACCTATGAGCAACATACCAGTTTATAATGACTGTAAACATGGAAGGCAAACACCAGATTACTTGCATCCTTTACTCGAGGATATTCTTAAACCTACCTATGGTGTAATCATTTATCAAGAACAAGTTATGCAAATAGCCCAAAAGCTATCTGGGTTTAGCGCAGGCGAAGCTGATATTTTAAGAAGAGCAATGGGTAAAAAAAAAAGAGCAGAACTAGAAAGACAAAAACAAGGTTTTATTGCTGGTGCTCTCAAAAATGGTATTAGTAAGGATATTGCAGCAAGTATCTTTTTAAAAATTGAACCATTTGCTGAGTATGGTTTTAACAAAAGTCATGCAGCAGCTTATGCAATTATTTCTTATCAAACAGCATTTTTAAAAACATATTATCCTAAAGAGTTTTTTGCAGCTTCAATGACAATGGATTTATCAAATCAAAATAAACTTGGGGAATTTCATGAAGAGCTTAAAAGAATTGATATCAAAGTTGTAAGACCAGATATAAATAGATGCTTTGAAGATTTTCAATTTGATGAAGAAAACTTCTATTATGCTTTGGGTGGAATTAAAAGTGTGGGACTTGAGGCAATCTCAAATGTTGTGAAGGAAAGAAAAGAAAATGGTAATTTTAAATCAATCAATGATTTTCTAAATAGAGTTAGCCCTAAAGATATCAATAAATTGCAGTTGGAAGGATTAGTTAAAGCTGGTGCTTTTGATAAGATAGATAATAATAGACAGGCATTATTTAATTCAATTCCTAATTTTATTTTAAAGACAAAAAGTATTTATGAAAATAAAGCAGCAAATCAAATTAATCTTTTTGATTCTGACGAAGAGCAAGATAATGAAATAGTTCTTAATATCGAAGATTGGAAGTTTGAAGATCGATTATCAAGAGAATTCGAAGCTATTGGTTTCTTTATATCCGACCATCCTTTAAATCAATTTAAAGAAATTTTTGATGATTATAAAATAGTTGATTATGCAAAATTTAATCTAGACGACACTATAAAAGATGCAAATATTGCAGCTACACTATTAAAGATCACTGAAAGAAAAACTGCCAGAGGTAATTCTTATGGTGTTATTAAGTTCACTGATTTGACTAGTGTTTTTGAGCTCTTTATTTTTTCTGATATTTTAGAATTGAATAGAGAGGTTTTAGTAGAGGGCAGTTCCTTAATTATAACCTTGATCAAAACCATTTCTAACGATGAGAACAAATCTAAAAGAATAAATGTTCAAAAAATAGCATCTCTAAAAGATCTCTTTAATAAGCCTGTTAATGAAATTGTATTTAATATTAAGTCAATTAAAGATATCGATAAGATATCCGATTTAGTAGATGAGGAGGGCACAACCGAGGTAATAATAAATATTAATGATGAAAACAATGATATTAGCTTTAAACTAAAAAATAAGCGTCTTATTGATAGGAAAGCTATTAATATCCTCAGAAACAATGATATTTCCACCATTATTCATTAAAAAAGACTTGTTTGTTCTATAAATAATTTGTAAATAACTCTTAAATTAAATTAACACGCACACAGTTTGTGGTTTTATACCTCCGGTCCTTAAATGGAAATTACTGTGGTGGCTTAACCGGGAATAAATATGAAAATACCAAGTCTAACTATCCAACAACTATTAGAAGCAGGCGTTCACTTAGGTCATAAGACTTTAAGATGGAACCCAAAAATGAAAAAATACATTTTTGGAAAAAGAGATTCAATTCACATTATTGATTTAACTCAAACATTAGAATTGACTAATGTAGCTTTAGAAAAAGTCTACAATACAATTGCTAATAATGGAAAAATTCTTTTTGTATCAACTAAAAAACAAGCATCAGAGGCTATTGCAGAAGTTGCAAAAGAAACTGGACAATTTTTTGTAAATTACAGGTGGTTAGGTGGAATGTTAACTAACTGGGGAACAATATCTGGATCAATAAAAAAAATGAAGAAATATGAAGCAGACCTTCTTGCAGAAAATAGAGGGTTTACAAAAAAAGAGCTATTAAAAATGAGTGTTAAAAAAGATAAACTAGAAAGAGCCTTAGGTGGAATAGCTGAAATGAAAAAAATTCCAGATTTAGTTTTTATTATTGATACAAATTATGAATCTTTAGCTATTGCAGAAGCATCTAAATTAGGTATTCCAATTTGTGCTATACTAGATAGTAACTCAAACCCAGATGGAATTGATTTTCCAATTCCAGGTAATGATGATGCTAGAAGAGCAATTGACCTTTATTGCAACCTAATAAAAGAAACTATTGAAAATGCAAAAAAAGTATCTCCATCTAAAATTGAAGAAAAACCAGAAGTTAAAGATATTAAATCAAATGAAAAATCTACTAAAACTGTTCAAGAATTAGATAGAGAAAAATTAGATGCTAAATTTTCAAACAAAGAAAAAGAAAAGCTAAATTAATATGAGTGATATAGAAAAAGTAAAACAACTTAGAGAAGCAACTGGTGCTGGATTTAAAGACTGTAATTTAGCAGTTAAAGAATCTGGTGGAGACTTAGATAAAGCGGTAGAGATTTTAAGAGTTAAGGGAATTTCTAAAGCTTCCAAAAAAATGTCAAGAGATGCTAAGGAAGGTGTAATCGCAACCTCTGGAGATGAAAATAAAACTTCAATTATAGAGTTAAACTGTGAGACAGACTTTGTAGCCAAAAATGATGACTTTGTTTCTTTTGCAAAAGAATTAAGTGAGCTAAATAATGAAAATAATTCTGACATAGACAAATTAAATAAATCTAACATGTCTAATGGTGAAACTGTTGAGAGTAATCTTATTTCATTAATTGCAAAAATGGGTGAAAAAATAACTATTGGTAAAGTTAAAACACTCAATAAATCAGGTGCTAAAAATTTTAATTATTTGCACACTGTAGTCAAAGATAACTTATCTAAATTATCAGTTATAACTTCTCTGGAGACATCCAGTGATAGTGACGTTGTTAAAGTATTTGGTAAACAGCTTTCAATGCATATAGCTGCATCTAATCCATTAGCTTTAAGCTCAGATCTAATTAACCATGATATTATTCAAAAAGAGCAGGATCTTGTAACAGAAGAGCTGAAAGGTTCGGGTAAACCAGAGGAGATTGCACAAAAAATTAGTTTAGGTAAAATGAGCAAATTTAAAGAAGAAAATTCTTTATTAACACAAGCCTGGGTTATGGAACCAAAAAAGAAAGTACAAGATATTATTAAAGAACTTAATATACCTGACTTAAAGATTAATGATTTCTTTAGAGTTAAGATAGGTGAATAAATGTTTGATGAAAAAACATACAACCAGAAGATGGATAAGACTATTGAAATTTTTTCAAAAGAGTTAACATCACTAAGAACTGGTAGAGCAAATGCTGCAATGCTTGATTTAGTTAAAGTTGATGTTTATGGACAATCGATGCCGTTAAATCAAACTTCTAGTATAACAACACCTGATGCAAGAACAATAAATATCCAAGTCTGGGATCTTAATAATGTTCCATTAGTTGATGCGGCTATTAAAAAGTCTGAGCTTGGTTTAAATCCACAAATAGATGGTCAGTTAATTAGATTACCTGTTCCAGATTTAAATGAAGAAAGAAGAATGGAGATTAAAAAATTAATTAAATCTATGGGAGAAAAGTGTAAAATTTCGATCAGAAATATTAGAAGAGAAGCTAATGATGATTTAAAAAATTTAATTAAAGACAAAGAAATTAGTGAAGATGAAGAAAAAAAAAATGAAAAAATTGTACAGGTATTTACAGACGAACATATCAAAACTATAGATCAAAAAGTTGAAGCAAAAGAAAAAGAAATAATGACAATATGAACCCAATTAAACATGTTGCCATCATTATGGATGGAAACGGAAGATGGGGTGTTAAACATAAAAATTCAAGAAACGCTGGCCATAGAGCAGGTTTAAATTCAGTTGAAACTGTTATTAATGAGTGCATAAAAGTAGATATAAAATACTTAACTCTATACACATTTTCTAATGAAAATTGGAAAAGACCCAAAACTGAAAT
>CAJQSC010000033.1 GCA_905612465.1 uncultured Candidatus Pelagibacter sp. | reverse complement strand
GATAGATTTTTTCAATCATTCTCAAATTTTTATGAAGAAACATTGGGATACTGGTTATATAAGAAAAAAATTATCATTTCATTCATCATTTTTACTATTATTATCTCTGGTGTTTTATTCAATTTTACAAAAAAAGAATTAATGCCAATGGAGGATCGTGGTGTCTATCTTGTCATTGGGTTTACTGATGAAGGAAGTTCTTTTGAATATACTGAAAAAAGAGCAGAAGATGTTGAAAAGAGATTAATTCCTCTCCTTCAAGCTGAAGATAGCCCATATAAAAGGTTTATAATGAGAGTTCCTGGTTTTGGTAGTAACAAAAATTCATTTAACAGCTTTATAATTATTGCTCTATTAGATGATTGGAAAAATCGGAAACAAAGTTCAATAACTGTAATGAGGCAAGCAATAGGTAAAATAGTAACAGTGCCTGAAGCTGTAGCATTCCCAATATCACCTCAATCAATTAGAGTATCAAGTTATAATAAACCACTTCAGATGGTTATACTAGGAAGCACTTATGAAGAATTAGAAGAAATACAATCTAAAGTTATTAGAAAATTAAGAAAAAATAAAAATTTATCAAGACTAGATTCCGATTATTCAAGAGACAAACCTGAAATAAAATTACAAATTAATAAAAATAAAGCTAAAGATTTAGGTGTTTCTACTGAATCAATCGGTAAAACATTAGAAACTCTTTATGGTGGAAAAACTGTAACTAAATTTAATAAACTTGGTAAAGAATATCCAATTATTCTTCAACAATATTTAACTAACAGAAGATCTCAAGAAGGACTTTCAAAAATATTTGTTAGGTCTGAAACTACTGGAAAGCTAATTTCACTAGCAAATTTAGTTCAATTTAATGAAAATGGATCTGCAAAAAAATTAGCAAGATATAATAGACAAAGAGCAGTAACTATTTCTGCAAATTTATCTGAAAATTATACTCTAACTGAAGCAATAGAGTATTTAGAAAAAACTATGCAAGAGGTAAACTCTTCTAGTCAGATTGCATGGAAAGGAAAATCAGAGGAACTTAAAGAAACTAGTAATGAATTGTTTATTATTTTTGGATTAGCTTTCCTGACAGCATACTTGGTAATGGCTGCAACTTTTAATTCATTTATCCACCCATTTATTATTATGCTAACTGTCCCACTTGCTTTGTTTGGAGGGTTGGTCTTTATCTTATTCTTAAATAGTTCTATTAATATTTTCTCACAAATAGCACTGGTCATATTGATAGGAATATCTACTAAAAATAGTATTCTAATTGTTGATTATGCCAATCAATTAAGAACTGCTGGCAAGAATATTGAAACATCAGTTAAAGAAGCGTGTCAGTTAAGATTTAGACCCATAATGATGACCTCAATAAGTACTATGATAGCCATGATACCTTTGGTTATAGGTAATATTGGACCAGGTGCAGGTGAAGCATCAAGATTAGCTGTGGGTGCCACTATTCTAGGTGGAATGATTATATCAACATTCTTTACACTTTACGTTACTCCAACTATGTATTTAATATTAGCTAAAAATACAAAAAGAATAGATGCAGTTGATATAGAGTTAAAAAAACAACTTCGTTAAAAAATAATATATTTATTTTTATTTAATCTTTTCTGACATTTTTGTAATTGTAATTTATATTTGTTAGATTGCTTTTCTACTTTTTTAGCTAAACCTATAACTTTCTGATTCTTCTTGTAATTTTTATAACCACCCCACCCTTCATGATATGCAAGATATTGTCTAAAGACATCTTTCTTAGAAATTTTTAAAAGTGTCTCAGTTTTGTCTGAGTACCAACCAATAAAGTCTACACTATCTTTAAATCTAGCTCTTGTAGCAAGTTTATTACCTGTTTCTTTTTTATACTGTTCCCATGTTCCTTTTACAGCTTGAGAATATCCAAAGGAGCTAGAGGGGCGTTTAAAGGGTATAACTTTAAATAGTTTTTGTCTTTGTGGCTTTGCTAACCAATCAAAATCAGATTCCATCTTAATAATTGCCAACTGAACATAAATTGGGGTACCCCATTTTTTTTCAGTACTTTTAACATGCTTATACCACAGATATCTTTCGTCAAATATCAAGCAACTATTTGATGTATTGGATGGAATAGAAGAGCAATCAGCAATTAAAAAAAAAATTATGATTAAGAAACTATTTTTTAAATTTTTCATATTTATTTAAAATTTTATAAATTAGAACTACTATAAATACTCCAAATAAATTTCCAAATAAATCACTTAATTCAAATGCCCTAACTGGAATTAGGATATGTAAGAGTTCTAAGAATATTGATAAGAAAAACAAATATAAAATTAAGATATTTATTCTGGCGTCATTTTTATAGGCATAAATCCCTAATGTAGAAAGAATTATAAATGCATAAAGGTGATTTGATGATATAAAAAAATCTCTTGTAATTTGAGGATCGAAATTGCAATCCTTATAGATAAAACATCCCAAAAAACTTCCTGGGTATGTAGATATAAAAACTAAAAAAATATTGGATACGTGAAAAATAGTCTTTAATCTAAATAAAAATTTAATCATTGAATAATATGGTTTTATTTATCAAATTGACCTAAAAAGGTAAATAGATGAGTATTTTGATTTTAGTTAGACATGGTCAAAGTGAATGGAACCTTGAAAAAAGATTCACAGGTTGGGTTGATGTTGATCTTACAGGACAAGGAAAACTAGAGGCATGCAAATCTGGTGAGTACATTAAAGAATTAAAGATAGATATAGACTATTTTTATTCATCTTTTCAATTAAGAGCAATTAATACTCTAAAGCTTATTCAAGACACTTTAAGGAATAATAAAGAACCCATAAGAGCTTGGCAACTAAATGAAAGACATTATGGAGCATTAACAGGTTTAAATAAAGATGAAATGAAGGAAAAACTTGGTGAAGGCAAAATTCATGAATTTAGAAGATCTTGGGATATAAAACCTAACCCTTTAAGTAGAAATAATCCGTATCATCCAATAAATATTGATGCATATAAAATTGTTCCTAGAGAAAAAATTCCAGATACTGAATCACTTAAGGATACCTATGAAAGAGTAATAGAATACTATAATTCTGATATTCAAAAAAAATTACTGGCTAATAAAAATATTTTAATTTCAGCTCATGGCAATTCAATTAGAGCTTTGTGCAAGTTTTTATTTAAACTAGACAATAAAAAAATATCTTTACTTGAAATACCAACAGGAAATCCACTTTTAATTAATTTGAACTCAAAACAAGAAATTACTAAATGTAAATATTTAGATAAAGATAGATCTAAAGATTTAATTGTTTTTTAATAATTCTTTATAAACTTTAAGATTGGTTAAATGATAAAAATTTTCTGCGCATTCATAACCGTATAGCTCATTTCTATTAATTAATTCATTCCAAATTTTTGATATTGGAAAATTATTAACTAAGTGGGACTCTAACAATCTTTTATTGATTATTTGACACCCAGTATAAATTAAATTATTTTGAAGATCTTTTTTAATTATATTTTTTGAAAGATTAAAATCACCTTTTAACTCTTTATCAAAACTAAGATTTTTATTAGTTAGTAAAAGTATATTCTTAATTTGGTTGGAAAAATAAAAATTTTCCATATCGTGGATAACTTCTACATAATTCTCGCTCCATACTGTATCTGGATTTAAAACTAAGAAATCTGACTTATTTGAAGAATTCATCATATTTAAAATTCCACCGCCTGTATTTAAAATTATTTTTCCGTCATTAATTATTTGAATATCTAAATTAAATTTTTTTTTTTGGATAAATTCTTCAATTTTTTCTTTTAGATAAAATGTATTTATTATTACTTTTTTTATTCCTAAAGATTGAATTAGATTGATGCAGTTTTCGAGTAACGTAATTTTATTAATTTCTAAAAGTGGTTTTGGCTCCACTAATGTTAATGGGTTTAATCTCTTTCCGTAACCAGCACATAAGATTAAGGCAGTATTAACTTTCATTTAAGATTCCTTAATTTTTCTGAAAAATTAAGATCTAGCACTTTTTTAAGGCCATCAAATATTTCATTATTTTTAATCCTTAATTCTATTAATCTCCAAGCATAAGGTATTAGCTTCAAATATTTCACTTTTTTATCTCTTACAGCCAATCTCGCAAAAATGCCTATTATTTTCATATTTCTAATCACTGATAATATATTGAAATCATTTAATAAAATGACTTTATTGATTTGTTTTTTGTTCAATCTTAAATAATAATCATAAATATTATCTTTTAATTTTTTATTTGATTTAAACCTAACGTCATCAATTAAAGATGCTAAATCATATGCTCTATTACCTATTAATGCATCCTGTGTATCTATAGTTGCTAATTCTTTTTTATATTTCATTAAATTCGATACATGAAAATCTCGATGGACTAAAGTATCATTTTTTAACTTAAGATTTGATAGTAAAAATTTTATCTGTTTATTAATTTCAATATTGAGAGTTGGTAATTTTTTTTTAGATATACATTTTTTTGCATACCAGTCATAAAATAATTTAGCTTCTTTAAATAAGATATTTTTCTCATAAATTGGAATCTTATAATTTTTTCCATTAAAATTTTTAATTTTTCTTTGTTTAATTTTTTGAATTTTACTAAGTAAATCAATTGATTTTTTATATAAATTAATCTTATTACTTCCATTTTTCTTTAATAAACTAAACACTGTATCATCACCAAAATCTTTAATTTCTATGAAGTTTTTTTTATAATTTTCTTCATATAGTTTTGGAGCTAGGATTCTATTCTCAATCAATAAACTATTTATAGCATCATATATTAACAAGTTTTTTTCTTTTTCTTTCGTTGCATAAACTATAATTGAATTTCTTTTATAATTTTTTTTCCTATAAAAAGATCTAAATGATGCGTCACCCTTAATTTTTTTTAGTGTTAATTTAGCTGATCTCATTTAATTTCTCATTGCTTAAACCTTTAATAGACAAAAATCTTTTGCTCATATCTTCTCCATATTTAAAGAATAGATCAATTTTATTATCAATTTTATTATCAATTTTTTCAGGCCATTCAATTAATGTTAGAATTTCTTTTTTATTTTCTAATAATCCAATATTTTTAGTCTCATCACTTCTTGTTAATCTATATAAATCATAATGTTGGATTGTAAAAATTCCTACATCATATTCATTTATTAAGTTAAATGTTGGACTTGTAATTTCTGTAGGATTTAAACCGTTGTTCACTTGAAGGCAATTTACTAAATATCTTATAAACGTTGTCTTGCCAACTCCAATTTCGCCATAAAAAAATACCACGTCACCTTTTTTTAATATTTTGGAAAACTTTTTTGCTAATTCAGCTGTCTTAACTTCTAAAGTGATATCTATTATTTCGCTATTAGTAGCGATATGCATCGGGCTTGAATGGACCTTCTGTTTCAACGCTTATGTAGTCAGCTTGGTCTTTTGATAATTTTGTAAGTTTTGCACCCACTTTTTTTAAGTGAAGCATAGCTACTTTTTCATCTAAAGACTTTGGTAAAACATAAACTTTATTTTCATAATTTTTATGGTTATCCCAAAGCTCTATTTGAGCCATTACTTGATTTGTAAATGATGCACTCATTACAAAACTTGGATGTCCTGTTGCACATCCTAGGTTAACTAATCTACCTTTTGCTAAAAGAATAATTCTCTTTCCATCAATTAATTCTATTTCATCAACTTCTGGCTTAACTTCTGTCCATTTATAATTTTTCAAAGCATCCACTTGAATCTCATTATCAAAGTGACCAATATTACATAATATTGCTCTATCTTTCATGCTTCTCATATGATCCGCTGTGACAATGTCTATATTCCCTGTAGCTGTAACAACGATATCTGCTTTACTTATTGCCTCATCCATTAAGACAACCTCATAACCTTCCATTGCTGCTTGAAGTGCACAAATCGGATCTGCTTCTGTAACCATAACTCTTGCACCACTTTGTCTTAGCGATGCAGCACTACCTTTTCCAACATCACCAAAACCTGCAACAATTGCGACTTTACCCGACATCATAACATCGGTAGCTCTTCTAATTCCATCTACTAAGCTTTCTCTACAACCATACAGGTTGTCAAATTTTGATTTTGTAACTGAATCGTTAACATTAATTGCTGGAATCATTAATGATCCTTCTTTTTCCATCTTGTTTAATGCTTTAATTCCTGTTGTTGTTTCCTCTGAAACACCTTTCACTTCCTTTAACAAATCTTTGTAATCGTTATGCATCATTGCAGTTAAATCACCGCCATCATCTAATAACATATTTGCTTTCCAATCTTTTTTTCCTTCGATTGTTTGTCTTATGCACCATATGGCTTCCTCTTCAGTTTCACCTTTCCAAGCAAAAACTGGTATTCCTGCTTTAGCAATTGCTGCTGCTGCATGATCTTGTGTTGAAAAAATGTTACAAGAAGACCATCTAACTTCTGCTCCAAGTTCTACTAGAGTTTCAATTAATACTGCTGTTTGGATTGTCATATGAAGGCATCCTAAAATTTTTGCTCCTTTTAATGGTGCTTTTCCGGAATACTCTTCTCTTAATGCCATTAGTCCTGGCATTTCACTTTCTGCTATAGAAATTTCTTTTCTTCCAAATTCCGCTAGAGATATATCTTTAACTTTAAAATCGTCCATTGCCCGATTTTATATAAGAAAAAATTAATTAATCAACTTATGATTAGACTTTAGGAAATAAAATTTCCACATTTGCACCTTTTTGCATTATGTTGTTAGAGGCGTAAATAGTGGCACCATGTAAATCTACTAAGTTTTTTACAATATTTAACCCTAAACCAGAATGTTCGCCAAAATTATCAGGTCTGTTGCTATAAAATCTATCAAATATCTTATTTGTACTTGTTTCCTTAAAACCTTTACCTTCGTCAATAACTTTTAAAGTTATTTTCTCTCTCTCATTTTTTGACACCTCAACTAAGATTTTTTTATTATTATCACTAAATGAAATTGAATTGTCTAATAGATTTGCAATAATTTGTTCAATTCTATTTTCTATTCCATTAATAAAATATTCTTCTTGGTTATTTGTGTCTTTCAAAATTATTTGAATACCTCTTTTGGCTTCATAAATATTATTAAAATCATCAACTACAGATTTTGCAATTAATTTTAGGTCAATTTTTTTCATTTTTTCTTTACTTAATGCAACTTCATCTTTTAACATCTGAGAATAATCTGTAATTAGTCTTTCAATTCTTTCTACATCATGATTAAGAATATCAATTAACTTGGTTCTTTGTTCGTGATTTTCTGTTTCATATAATATTTCAGATGCACTTTTTAATGATGTTAATGGATTTCTAATCTCATGAACTAAATCTGTTGAAAAATTTTCTGCGTGAGAAATTCTTTTTTGAAGTTCATTTGTCATGTCGTCTAGTGAATTTGACAACATCCCCAGTTCATCATTTCTGCTTTTAAGTTCATTTATATTTGTTTTTTTTTTACTCTTTTCTTTAACTATTTTTGTGTATGTAACTAAATTTTTTATGGGTTTAAGAAAATATCTATTTAAAACAAAAGAAAATACAAAGATTACTATTCCAATAAAGATCGCAGTTCTTAATATGAAGGTTTTTCTCTCATTAATTGTAGCTCTAATATCATTAGCATTTTCAGATATTGCTAAATAACCAATATTATTACCACCTATTGATACATTTTTTACAGTTGTTAATAAAAATTTATCATATCCTTCTTCTGTAAAAGTAAATGCTCTTCCATAATCTTTTGACAATAAATAATTTTTTAAAATATCTTTTATGGAAATATTTTTTTCTTTATCTATATTTTTTTTTTCAGTTATTTTTTTGGTTGTTTCTTTATTTAGAATTTCTAGCTGAACTATATCCAGCCTATTAGAGAAAGATCTTGGATCTAAATCTAATGTATCTGTATCTCCGACTAAATTAAGTTGATTATCAAATAAGATAACTCTATCTAAACTTTGAAATAAAAATCTTGTTGAAAATAAAAATCTTCTAATATCCTCTTCTTCAAACTTAATATTCAACCTTAAAATATGTTCAATTGTATTATTTATTATTTGAATATGTTTACTTTTTTTATTTTTTATTAAATTAGGCTTAGCATTTCCAATATATATGAGTGTTAAGCTACCAATAACTAAAAAAACTATTAAATTAATAAATAAAAATTTTTTTAAAATAGATAGGCTTTTAAGGAAATTGTTGAACATTAACTAACATTCCATCTGTATCCACTGCCATATCTTGTTTCTATTGCAGTAAATTCAGGGTCAACCTTTTTAAACTTTTTTCTAATCCTCTTAACATGACTATCGATTGTTCTGTCTTCAATATCGGTATCTTCTCTATAAGCAATGTCCATCAATTGAGCTCTTTCCTTGATTATGCCTGGTCTCTTTGCTAATTCTTTGACTATTAAAAATTCTGTAGTGGTTAACTTATCTGGTAATTGTTTGTCATTCCATTCACATTCAAGTTGTGAAGGATCAAGTTTAAGTTTACCGTGAGCTATGATATTTTTTGTTTCTTCAAGATTAATATTAATATCTTTTTTCCTAAGCTGAACTCTAATTCTCTCAATCAAAACCTTAGTTGAAAACCCCCCTGATTTTTTCATAAAGTCATCTGCACCTAATTTTAATCCTAATAACTCATCTATCTCATCATCTTTTGATGTTAAAAAAATTACCGGGAGAGATGTTTTTTTTCTTAATCTTTTTAAAAGTTCTTCACCATCCATTTTTGGCATCTTTATATCAATGACTGCTAAATCAGGTGGTGTTCTGGTTAACCCAATTAATGCACTCTCACCATCAATATAAGTTTGAATTTTAAAACCTTCTTTTTCAAGTGCTATACTTAAACTTGTAAGTATATTTCTATCATCATCAATTAATGCTATTGTTTTTTTGTGCATAAACTACTTTAAAAATACTAAATTGTTCTAATTTAGGCAATGTTCTTAAATTAGTGAAGTATTCCCCAGTTACCCCCTATATTGACGTCTACTGTTAAGGGGGTTGAAAACGAATGTAAATCACTTTCTGTAACGCTGGTCATTTCTTCTTGAATAATTTTAGTGATAGTTTTTACTTCTTTTTCCGGAACTTCAAAAATTAATTCATCATGTATTTGTAATAATATTTTTGACTTATTATCTTTTAAACTTTCAAATTTTTTATCAAGTCTAATCATTGCAAGTCTCATTATTTCTGAAGCAGAGCCTTGGATAGGTGCATTTATTGAAGCTCTTTCTTGAAAGTTTCTTACATTAAAATTTTTGTCATTAATTCCATTAAAATGAGATCTACGTCCGAAAATATTATTTACATAGCCACTTTTTCTACAAAATTTAATAGTGTCATCCATATAAATTTTGATTTCTGGAAATCTTGAAAAATAAGCGTTTAGAAATTCGTCTGCTTGATAATTTGAAACATTAATTTGTTTTGCGAGTCCATATTGGGAAATTCCATAGATAATACCAAAATTTATTGCTTTAGCTTTTCTCCTCATATCTTGGTCAACTTTTTTTAGTTCAACGTCAAATACTTGGCTTGCTGTTAGTGAGTGTATATCTTCATTATTTTTAAATGCTTTTTTTAATTCTTTGACACCTGCTAAGTCTGCCAAAATTCTCATTTCAATTTGGTTGTAATCAGCAGAAATTAAAGTGAAACCTTTTTCAGCTGTAAATGCTTTCCTTATCTCTTTACCATCTTCTGATTTGATAGGAATATTTTGTAAATTTGGATCACTAGAAGCAAGCCTTCCTGTTGTTGTTGCTGCTAATAAGAATGAGGTGTGGACTCGTTTAGTGGCTGGATTAATGTGCTCAGGTAAAGCATCTGAATAAGTATTTTTAAGCTTAGATACTTGTCGCCAATCTAAAATTAATTGAGGAAATTCATGTCCCTTAAATGCTAGGTCCTCAAGCACACTTGCATTTGTGGCAAAGCTCCCTTTTCTAGTTTTTTTAAGCACAGCAATCTTTAAATCATTATAAATGATCTCACCCAATTGTTTTGGTGAGGCGATATTAAATTCTTTTTTTGAAATTTTAAAAACTTTTTTTTCAAGTTTATTAATCTTTTTCTCAAATTTTTCAGACAATACTTTTAAAAATTTATTATCAACTTTTATTCCTTCAATTTCCATAAATGCTAATATTTTAATTAAAGGTTTTTCAAAAATTTCATAAATATTAGTCAATTTTTCTAATTTTAGATTTTTGCTAAAAATTTTATATAATCTGTAAGTGATGTCAGCATCTTCAGCAGCATACTCCATTGCCTTATCTAGCTCTACATCACTAAAGTTTATTTCTTTTTTTCCAGTACCAACAATTTCTTTAAATGAAATTGTTTTATGCTGTAGATGAATCTCAGACAGTGTATCCATATTATGCCTATTTTTCCCAGCATCTAAAACATAAGACATCAACATTGTGTCCTCCATTGAATTCATATTTATACCCTGCTTAAATAAGACAATAAAATCAAACTTAATATTTTGACCAATCTTTTTTACACTCTTATCCTCTAAAAGTGGTTTCAATTTTTTAATTACAACTTCTTTATTTAAACATCCCTTAAACTTATGTCCTATTGGAATGTAGCAAGCCTTACCAATCTTAGTACTTAATGAAATACCTACTAAATCTGCTTGATGTGCATCTAATGAGCTGGTTTCGGTATCAACTACTAATTCACCAGCTTCTTCTGCCTCATTAATCCACTCATCTATTTCTTTTTCACTGGTAATTAAATGATAATTTTTTTTATTTATATTTAGTTGTTTTTTCTCAGCTTTTGTTTCTGCTATATTTTCTTCCTGCTTAGGCTCACCATATGTAGAGATGACAGAGCTAAGAAGTCTATTAAACTCCATTTCTCTTAAAAATTTATATAATTTATCTTTATCAATTTCTTTTAGTTGAAACTCTTCTATCTTTCTTTCAACGGGAGCATCCTTCATTAGTGTCACTAATTTTTTACTAATAATTGCTTTATCTTTATTTTCTATGAGCGTTTCTCTTCTTCTGTTTTGCTTTATTTCTTGTGCGTTATCCAGCAACTTTTCTAGAGTACCATATTTATTAATGAGCTCTGCCGCAGTCTTAACACCTATTCCTGGAACACCAGGAACGTTATCACTGCTATCACCTGCCAATGATTGCACATCAATTACTTTTTCTGGACCTACTCCAAATTTAGTAACTATATCTTCTGATGTTATAAATTTATTTTTCATTGGATCAAATAAACGGACATCTTTTCTATATAATTGCATCAAGTCTTTATCTGAAGAAACTATCGTTACCTTCGCACCCTTTGCTAAAATTTGCTCTGCATAAGTTGCTATTAAATCATCTGCTTCATAGTTTGGAAGATCGACAGATGGTAAGTTAAAAGCGACTACAGACTTTCTTATATATTCAAACTGTGGTGCCAAATCATCTGGGGCTTCTGACCTATTTGCTTTGTAATCTGAATAAATTTCATTTCTAAAAGTTTTTCTAGCTGCATCAAAGATTACAGCAAAGTGTGTTGGCTTTTGCAGATTATCATTTGATTTTGAATCCTCTAATAATTTAAATAGCATACTGCAAAAACCACTAACTGCACCCACAGGTAGGCCATCACTTTTTCTAGTAAGTGGTGGTAATGCATAATAAGCTCTAAAGATATAACCAGAACCATCAATTAAATAAAAATGATCGGTTTTTTTTATTTTATCCATTAATTAATATTATCTTAATTATTTTAAATACTATAAATGTATTAACGCATATGGAGCAAAAAAATATTCTTTCTGTTAAAAACTTAAAAAAAATTTACTCCATTAAACAGACTGAAGATAACTGTGCGTTAAATAATTTAAACTTAGACGTGAAAGAAGGAGAGATTTTTGGTCTTCTTGGGCCAAATGGTGCGGGCAAAACAACGTTTATAAATATTTTAGCTGGAACAGTAATAAAAACAGCAGGACAAGTAAATGTGTGGGGGTTTGATTTGGATGAAAACCCAAGGCAAGTTAGAGCTTCTATTGGAATAGTTCCACAGGAAATAAATCTTGATCCATTTTTTAGCCCAAAAAAATTATTGGAATTACAGGCGGGTCTTTATGGTATTAAAAAAAAAGACAGAATTACTGATACAATTCTTCAATTAGTATCTTTAGAAAAACAAGCTAATAGCTATGCTAGGAGTTTATCTGGTGGAATGAAAAGAAGGTTACTAATGGCTAAAGCCTTAGTTCATCAGCCTCCAATAATTTTTTTGGATGAACCTACGGCTGGTGTTGATGTAGAGCTAAGACAAAATTTATGGAAAAATGTAAGATTACTTAATGATCTTGGTGTAACTATTATTTTAACAACACATTATCTTGAAGAAGCTGAAGAAATGTGTGACCGAATAGCTATTCTTAATAAAGGAAATATAGTTGCTTTAGATAGCACTAAAAATCTACTCGATAGAATTCAAACAAAAAAAGTAACTTTTAAAACAAATAAAACAATTGATATTAAAGATGAAGATATAGATTCTTTAAAGGTAATATCAAAATTAGGTACTGAAGTTTGTGTGTCCTATGAAAAAAGTAAGATTCATATGGAAGATTTAATTAATCTAATTAAGAAAAATAATGTCAAAATTATAGATATATCTACTGATGATGGTGATTTAGAAGATGTTTTTCTTAGATTAATAAAAAACTAGATTAATTTAATTTAAAATAGTATCATTAAAAAATGCAAACAATAAGTCTTTCAAATAATTTTAATATAATTAAATCTTTTTTAGCTGTTGTATCTGGAACTGCTTTACTCGCTATTTCCTCTAAAATACAAACTCCTTTTACTTTAGTTCCAGTAACAATGCAGACTTTTGTAGTGTTATTTCTTGGGATGGTTCTGGGTTATAAATTAGCAGCAACAACTGTAATATTATATTTAATTGAGGGATCGTTAGGCCTACCAGTTTTTGCAAAAGGTGGCGGCTTTGTCTATCTAATGGGTCCAACTGGTGGTTATTTAATCGGATTCATTTTAACAGCTTTTTTTGCAGGAATGATAAAAGTAAAAAATGATCCAGTAATTATATTTATTTATTTATTATTTTCTGTAAGTGCTACTTATATACTTGGGTTATTAGGCTTGTGGAATTATATGGGTTTGGATAAAAGTTTTAATCAAGTGTTTCTGTTGGGTGCTAAGCCATTTCTAGTTATTGAAATTTATAAAATTTTAATTCTTGCAGTATTATCAAAGCAAATTATTAAACTTAGAAAATTTATTTAGGTGATCTTTTAGATAGAATTCTTTGCAAGGTTCTTCTATGCATTTTAAGTCTTCTAGCTGTTTCTGAAACATTTCTATTGCATAGTTCAAAAACTCTATGAATATGCTCCCACTTAACTCTATCTGCTGACATGGGGTTTTCTGGTGGTTGAGCTTTCTTTTCTGGGTCTGCCAATAATGCTTTTTCCACGTCATCAGCATCTGCTGGCTTTGCAAGATAATCAATGGCACCCTCTTTAATTGCTGCTACAGCAGTTGGTATATTGCCATAACCAGTTAACATAATAATTCTACTAGTAGGATTGGATATTTGTATTTGCTTTACTACCTCAAGCCCATTTCCATCTGCCAGTCTAAGGTCAACTACAGCAAAACCTGGTTTTTTTTCAATAACTGATTGAATACCCTTTTGTACACTCTCAGCTTGAAAAACCTCAAATCCTTTTTTTTCCATTGCTCTCGCAAGTCTGTCTCTGAAAGGGTTGTCGTCATCAACAATTAACAATGATTTGTTATCGAAATCACTTAATTTTTTTAGGTTATTTAGTTCGGTCATATGACTGATATGGTGCTTAATCTTGTAATTTCAACACCTATTATTTGCTTTACATTAATTAATTATTACCTTAATTGCATAATTTATATGAAAGTTTTTAAGTATTTAAAAACTTTTTTTTATTAAATTTTTTTTGGGGACATAATGCAAAAATTTAAAACTGTTGATGAGCTAATAAATCAACTAAAACCGGAACAACCTATTTATTGTATTAGGAAAAAATCAATACAATCAGCTTCGACATATTTTAAAGATAAATTTCCTGGAAAAGTACTTTACGCAGTGAAAACTAATCCACACCCTGAAGTCCTAAAGACAATAGTTGAGAGTGGGATTGAGAATTTTGATGTAGCCTCTATTCAAGAAATTAAAGATATAAGAGCAATTAGTCCAAATGCAAAATGTTCATATATGCATACAGTTAAAAGTAGGGAAAATATTAAAGAGGCTTATTTTAACTACAATGTTAAAACTTTTTCCCTTGATACTAAAGATGAATTAATAAAGATTATTGAAACAACTAACCAGGCAAAAGACCTTGAATTATTTGTAAGAGTAGCTGTTTCAAATGAGCATGCTGAAATAGATTTATCAAAAAAATTTGGAGCATCAATATCTGAGGCGACTGGTCTGCTTAGATTAACAAAACAATATGCAAAAAAAATAGGTTTAAGTTTCCACGTGGGGTCTCAATGTATGCATCCTATTTCATATACAAAAGGAATTGCAGATATTGGAAATATAATAAAAAAAACTAAAATTATTCCAGATTATATTAATATTGGAGGTGGATTTCCTGCAATTTATCCAGATCTGGTACCTCAATCTTTAGATAATTATTTTGAAGAAATAAAAAAAGGTTTAACTAATTTAAATTTGGAAAAATTTCCTGAACTATTATGTGAGCCTGGAAGAGCACTAGTTGCTGAAAGTGGATCAACAATTGTAAGAGTAAATCTTAGAAAAAAACAAAAGCTTTATATTAATGATGGAACGTATGGAACTCTTTTTGATGCCGGCACACCAAATATGGTTTACCCGTCTCGTTTAATTAAAAATGGAAAAATTATATCTAAAAAATTAACTGCATTCGATTTTTATGGTCCCACATGTGACAGCATGGACTATATGAAGGGACCATTTCTGCTTCCAAATAATATTAAAGAAAATGACTATATTGAACTAGGTCAACTAGGTGCTTATGGCTTAACTTTTAGAACTCAGTTTAATGGTTTTTATTCAGATGAAATTTATGAAGTGGAAGATGAACCTATAATGACCCTGTACGGTAAAGACAGTAATAAAGATATATTAGTTGCTTAATGTCAGAAAATAAAAACTTAACTCATAATAGTAAAAAAGACTTCTTACAACACCCAGTTGAACACATTGACATTACATCATTTGATGCAAGAAAAATTATTTCCTCAATGGAAAAAATGTCTTTCGTTTCAAGAGAAACAGCAAATGCAGCCAATATTTTTAATGAAATGATTCAAGATAAAGATTGCACTATTTTCTTAACACTAGCCGGATCAACATCTGCTGCTGGATGCATGAATATTTATAAAGATTTAGTTAAATACAATATGGTTGATGCAATTGTTGCTACGGGGGCATCTATAGTAGACATGGATTTTTTTGAAGCTTTAGGTTTTAAACATTATCAAGGCTCACAGTTTCAAGATGATACTGAGTTAAGAAAAAATTATATAGATAGAATTTATGACACCTATATTGACGAGGAAGAACTGCAAGAATGTGATAAAAAAATATGTGAGATAGCTGACACCTTGGATCCAAGAAGTTATACCTCAAGAGAATTCATTTATGAAATGGGTAAGTATTTAAAACGACATTCTAAAAAAAAAGATTCTTTAATTGAAACAGCATATGACAATAATGTTCCAATATTTTGTCCTGCATTTACAGATTCGAGTGCTGGTTTTGGATTAGTAACTCACCAAGAAAATAATCCTAAAAATCATATTACCATAGACTCGATTAGAGAACTTCGTGAATTAACAGAAATAAAAATTCAATCAAAAGGATCTGGCTTATTTATGATAGGTGGTGGAGTTCCAAAAAATTTTGTTCAAGACACAGTTATCTGCGCTGAACTTTTAGGAAAAGATGTTGAGATGCATAAGTATGCTGTACAAATTACAGTAGCAGATTCTAGAGATGGTGCATGTAGTAGTTCTACATTAAAAGAGGCAAGCTCATGGGGTAAGGTAGATATTGCGAAAGAACAGATGGTTTTTGCAGAAGCAACTAGCATTCTTCCTTTGATTGCAAGTGATGCATATCACAAAGGTGACTGGAAAAATAGAACGAGAAAAAACTTCTCAAAAATATTTAAATAAAATTGAAATATCTTTCTAATAAAAATGGATTTCTTGGAATTGACAATGATGTTGATTTTAAAGAGAAAGTAGTAGTTATTCCATTTGGTTTAGAAAAAACTGTAAGTTATGGTGGTGGTACTCGTAATGGGCCTAAAGAAATTATCAAAGCATCACATCAGGTTGAATTATATGATGAAGAATTACATTGTGAGCCCTACAAAAAAATTGGAATTAAAACTTTAAAACCATTTAAAATTAATAAAGACATTAAAAAAGCTCTTAAAAAAATGTCTGATATAAATCAAGAAATATTAAATAAAAAACTATTTCCAATCACTTTTGGTGGGGAGCACTCGATAACACCAGGATGTATTGTTCCATTTGTAAAAAAATACAAAGAAATATGTTTACTACATTTTGATGCACACGCAGATTTAAGAGAAAGTTATAACGGTGAAAAATTTTCTCATGCCTCAGCTATTAAAAGATGTCTAGATCATAAAAATGTATCCTTAATTTCATTTGGGATTAGAAATATATCTCAAAGTGAAATACCTTTTTTAAAGAAAAACTCATCTAGAATTAATATTTTTTGGGCAAAAGATAAAAAAAAATGGGACTTAAAAAAATTTAAGAAAATAATAAAAAATAAAACTGTATATTTAACATTTGATGTTGATGGATTAGACTCTAGCATTATGCCTGCAACAGGAACACCAGAACCAGGGGGATTGCTCTGGGATGAAACTTTAGATATCATAAGAATTGCTGCTAAAAACTCTAATATTGTTGGAGCAGATATAAATGAACTTTCACCTATAAAAGGTTTTAATTCTTACAATTTTCTTGTAGCAAAACTTGCCTATAAAATTTTGTCTTACAAATTTTTATACTAGGCTTTTGAAGCTTTAAGAGTTCCCAATAATAATCTGAATGGAATTAACATTGCTAAAGCAACAAATATTTTAACTGCTAAATCGCCTAGAGATAAAGTAACCCATGGTATTCCTGTTGCATAAAATGAGATAGAGAAGAACAGAAATGTGTCAACAGTAGATCCAATTAATGATGAAGTTAGTGGAGCAACAAACCATTTCCTTTGTCTCAAATAGTCAAAAATTTGAACATCTAACAACTGTGCAACCATAAATGCTGTACCTGAACCTAAAGCAATTCTGACTGAAATTAAGTCTGCAAAATTTGTTGTAAAGAAAAGAGTAAATACGATCCCTATAATAAAACCAACGTAAACAATTTTTCTTGCAATTATTTTTCCATAAGATCTATTAGTTAAATCTGTAATCAAAAATGCAATTGGATAACTAAAAGCTCCATAGGTTAGTACTTCTTCTAAACCATAGTATTGAATGGGAAATTGTACCAAATAATTTGAAGCTAAAACTACAATACCCATTACCAATGATAGCAGCAAAAACAATTTACTCATTAAGCTGTTTTGCTATGGGATACTTTGGGTGCTTTTTTTACGAATGGTGACTTAATTAATATACTTTTTTTTAATTTTTTTAATCTTGGTGATATATTTTTATTTCTTGCAGTCTTTAAAAATTCATCGAAAGTACCTTTTTTATCAACACACCTCATACCTGCATTGCTTACAGTAAGTGTTAAGCTTCTTTTTAGAAGTTCACTTGTAAATTTTGTTTTTTTTAAATTTGGTAAAAATCTTCTATTAGTCTTATTGTTAGCATGACTAACATTGTGACCTTTCATAGGTATTTTACCGGTTAATTCACATTTTTTAGACATAATATTTATTGACTATATAAGATGAGTTAGTGACCTCGTCAAGTTTATTAGCTTTAATTAGGCTGTTTCTTGCCTATTATTTCTCTAAAATTCTTAATCCCATCAGCAATTAATATTTCTTTTAGCTCTTTTTTTATCTTTCCAACAATATTGGGTCCTTGAAAAACCATACCAGTATATAATTGAACATAGCTTGCACCAGCTAAAAATTTTTTATGTGCACTTTCCCCTGAATCCACACCACCTACTCCGATAATTTCAATTTTATTTTTTAATAATTTATAAAACTTATTTATTAATTTATTAGCCTCCTCTTCAAGAGGTTTTCCAGATAAACCGCCCTTTTGATGTTTCAATATATTGTTTAATTTATCTCTATTTCCTTCAGTTGTATTTGAAACAATTATTGCACTTATTTTTTGTTCTAACAGTATTTTACTTAATACTTCAATTTGTTTATCTGAAATGTCAGGAGAAATTTTTACAACAATTGGTATTTTAGATTTAAGCTTAATTTTTTCTTCTCGAACTAAATTCATTAATTCATTAAATTTAGTTTCATCATGAAAACTTCGTAAATTTTCTGTATTAGGCGAGGAAATATTAATTGTAATATAATCTGCAATATCATGAAAAGTTTTAAGGCCAATTAAATAATCATTTAGCCTATCATCGCTATCTTTATTGGGGCCTATATTAATTCCCAACAAACCTTTATTTAAATTAGATCGAATTCTATTACTTACATTTTCTGATCCTAAATTATTAAATCCCAATCTATTTATAAGCGCTTGATCTTCAACTAATCTAAATACTCTTGGTTTTGGATTTCCATATTGTTTTAGTGGTGTAACAGTTCCCACTTCAACAAACCCAAATCCAAGTTTAAATAAAGAGTTATAAACTTCAGCATTTTTATCAAATCCAGCAGCCATTCCAATTGGGTTATCTATTTCTTTACCGAATAGTTTAGTCTTAAACATTGGATCATCTTTATTTTCATCCATTAAATTTGGTGTTAAATTTAATTTTAAAGATTTAATTGCTAAATTATGAGCAGTTTCAGGATCAATTTTAAAAATTAGTGATCTGAGTTTTGAAAACATTATTTTATTTTTTCTGTTATTAATTCTTTAGTTTCATTAACTCCAAAAAAGCTTATAAAAAAACCCATCCTTGGGCCATTCTCATCTCCAAATACAACTTCATAAATTAACTTAAACCAATCACGTAAATTTTCTGAATACCCATTTTCTTTTCCTGTTGAATAAATTAATGTTTGAATATCTTCAGGTAACATTGCATCACTACAATCATCAAGGGTCTTGACTAGAGCCTCTAATGCTATTTTTTCGTTTGAATCTGGTTTTTTATATTTTTTCTGTAACTTAATTACATCGTTAAAATATTTAATTGCATAGCCGACTAAATTATTAAAAATTATATGATCTTTTTCTGAAATATCTTTTTTATATTTTTTTACAAATTTCCAAAGTAATTCCTCAGAATCTGCATTACTTGCTTCCACTAAATTTAAAAGCATTGAAAAACTCATAATAGTATCTTCTTCTGGAATTGATCCATTATGAACATGCCAAACTGGGTTCATTAATAATTGTAATTCATTTTGATTTTTTGATTTTTCCATAAAGTCTAGATATTCATCCACAGTTTTTGGAACTATTTCTTTATATAGTTTTTTTGCTCTTTTGGGATTTTGATACATGTATAATGAAAGGCTTTCAGGGGATGCATATTCTAACCACTGATCAATAGTAATCCCATTACCTTTTGACTTAGAAATTTTTTCTCCATTTTCATCTAAAAATAGCTCATAAGCAAAGCCAGATGGGTTTGTTTTACCAATCAATTTAATTATTCTTGAGGATAATATTGCACTTTCGATTAAATCTTTTCCATACATTTCAAAATCTATATCCAGTGCATACCATCTCATAGCCCAATCTACTTTCCACTGTAATTTACAGTGTCCATCTAAAATACTTGTTTCAAGTTTTTTTCCATTATTATCAAAAATAATTTTAGATTTTTCTTTTAAAATTTCTAAAACTGGAATTTCTAAAACTTTGCCAGTCTCTGGGCATATAGGTAAAAAGGGACTGTAGGTTTTTTGTCTTTCTTTACCAAGTGTTGGGAGAATTATATCCATAATACCCTGATAATTTTCTAAGATTAATTGTAGAGTTGGATTAAAGAAACCACTCTTATAAAGAACTGATGAGCTTTTAAAACTATACTCAAATTTGAATTTATCTAAAAAATCTTTTAACATTTCATTATTGTGTTCACCAAAACTTGAAAATTTTTCAAATGGATCTGGTACTTGAGTTAAAGGTTTGTGAAGATTTTTATTTAATAACTCTTGATTTGGCACGTTTTCAGGAACTTTTCTAAAACCATCCATATCGTCTGAAAAAGTTATAATTTCTGTTGGCATATCAGTTAACTGCTTTAGTGCATTAACCATCATTGATGTTCTGGCAACCTCACCAAATGTGCCTATATGAGGTAGTCCACTTGGCCCATAGCCAGTTTGTAAAATAATTTTTCCTTTTTTTTCAATAAAGGATTTTCTTTCACGCAACATTTTTTTAGCCTCTACAAAGGGCCATGCGTTAGTTTTATCTAAATTGTCTTTTTCAATCACTTTGTTTAATAAGAAATATCTTATATTTGCTGTTATTATTAATTCTTATAGAGTTGAAATTTATTTACCATAAAATAATGTTCTTTCAAAATGTCTAATTATAAAACTGTTTTTTTTACCCTGGGTGTTTTGCAAATTATTCTTGGAATTTCCATGATGATACCAATTTTAACTCAATTTATTTATTCAGAAATAGATTCTTCTTTTATAGGAGCTTCAATAATTTCAATAATATTTGGTGTTTTATTTTTTTTAACAAATTTAAACCATGATAAAAGATTAAATTTACAACAAGCATTCTTATTAACTGCGCTCTCATGGTTGAGTATTGCAATATTTGGCTCTTTACCTTTTATTTTTTCTGCTCTTGAACTATCCATTACTGATGCTTTTTTTGAAAGTATGTCTGGTATTACTACTACTGGATCAACAATTATTTCAAGTTTAGAAGATGCTCCTAGATCAATACTTTTATGGCGCGCTATGCTTCAATGGCTAGGCGGAATTGGTATTATCGTAATGGCAATAACTCTCATGCCAATAATGAATGTGGGGGGTATGCAATTATTTAAAATTTCAAGCAACGATTCTTCCGAAAAATTATTACCAAAGTCCAAAGAAATATCTCTTAGATTAATTTATGTTTATTTAACTCTAACAACACTTTGTGCTGCTACTTATAAAGTTTTTGGTATGAATACCTTTGATAGTCTAACTCACTCTATGACTACAATAGCAACAGGTGGTTTTTCAAATTATAATGAGTCCATAGGATATTTTAATAGTTTATCCATTGAAATATCTTCAATGGTTTTTATTATACTGGGTAGTTTACCTTTTATTGCTTATATAAAATTTTTAAATGGTAATAAAAAAATATTTACTTCAGATGTTCAAATTAAATCATTTATTAAGATAATTATTTTTTCAATTATTCTACTTTTTATTTATTCTCTTTTTCAAAATGAAGATTTTTCTCAAATTAACATAAGGGCAATTTTCTTTAACGTTATTTCTATTTTAACTGGTACAGGATATGTCACTGGAGAATTTGATGGATGGGGAAATTTTCCACTACTTTTCTTTTTAACTCTAATGTTTATTGGTGGCTGTGCTGGCTCAACAACTTGTGGAATTAAAATTTTTAGAATTCAAATATTATATCTATTTATTGTTAATCAATTAAAAAAAATTATTTATCCAAGAGGTGTATTTGTAATTAAATATGATAAAAATAAAGTAGATGATAAATTTATGGCTTCAATTATCTCTTTTATTTTTCTTTACTTGGTTATATTTTTTTTGATAACTGCATTTTTATCTTTAAGTGGTTTAGACTTTGTAACCTCAATCTCAGGTGCCGCTACATCAATTTCCAATGTTGGCCCTGGGTTAGGCTCTACAATTGGCCCTAATGGCAATTTTTCTAATATACCTGAAATATCTAAATGGATATTAAGTCTTGGAATGATCTTGGGTAGGTTAGAATTGTTTGCTATACTAGTATTGTTTCTACCTTCGTTTTGGAGAAATTAATTATGATTGAAATAAAAAAACAATCACTTTCAGAAACTTTTTCCATCTACTTAGATAAGAGAATGCTTAGAATATTATTGCTTGGGGCTATCTCGGGGTTTCCTTGGGTGCTCATAGGAAGTAGTTTGAGTTTATGGCTTAAGGAAGAAGGGTTGAGCAGATCAACAATTGGATGGGCAGGTTTAATATTTGCAGTTTACGCTTTTAACTATTTGTGGGCACCACTTGTTGACAGACTTCAAATACCATACCTAACAAAAAAACTTGGTCATAGAAGAGGCTGGATAGTATTAATGCAAATTGCAATTTTAATTTGCCTTGTTACTTGGAGCTTTATTAACCCAACTGAAAACTTAGCACTTTTAATTACAGTTGGTTTAATTATTGCCATAGCTTCAGCCACACAAGATATTACTGTTGATGCCTTAAGAATTGAACAAATAGGTGTGGATGAAAGCAAATCAATGGCTGCTGGTGCAGCTATGGCAGTTGTTGGGTGGTGGAGTGGATACAAACTGGGTGGTGTAATAGCTTTGTTTGCTGCTCAATATTTAGAAAATATTGGTGTTAGCAATTACTGGCAAATCACATTTTTAATTTTAGGTGTTGTGGTAATTTTAATGAATGTAGGATTGATGTTTGTTCATGAGCCACTTACCACTGACAGACAACTTAAACAAAGAGAGACTGATAATTTAATAGCAAATAAACTTGGGTCAAAAAATATTATAACTACGTTTGTTGCTTGGATCAGTAGTACGTTGGGTGGTCCAATACTAAGTTTCTTTAAAAAAAATGGATTTTCAGTTGCAATTGGAATTTTAAGTTTTATTTTTTTATTTAAGATTGGTGAGGCTTTTCTTGGACGAATGTCGATAGTATTTTATAAAGAAATAGGATTTTCTAAAGGTGATATAGCTATCTACTCAAAAACTTTAGGATGGGTAACTACAGTTATTTTTACATTGTTAGGTGGGCTTTTTGTAATTAGGTCTGGAGTTTTAAAAGCAATGTTTGTTGCTGGTATATTAATGGCTGCAACAAACTTATTGTTTACTGTCTTGGCATGGAGTGATAAATCTGAACTATTATTTGCTGTAGCGGTCATATTTGATGATATTGCAGCAGCTTTTGCGACAGTAGCATTTGTTGCGTTTATTTCACTGCTAGTAGACAGAACCTATACAGCGACTCAATATGCATTACTTGCCTCGATTGGAACGGCAGGCAGAACAACACTCGCATCATCATCTGGTGCTTTGGTGGATTGGTTAAATGGAGATTGGGGAGTATTTTTCATCTTAACAGCTATTATGGTAATACCTTCTTTGATTTGTTTATGGTTTATTAAAGATAAACTAAAGCTACGTGAAAAATAATTATTTTTATAAAAAACCTTTATCAAATATTTATAAGAAACCATCCGAAGTTTCTGAAGTTACTTCTCAGATTATATATGGTGAAAAATTCAAAGTTTTATCAAAAAATAAAAGTTGGTTAAAAATAAAAACATTATACGATAATTATATTGGATATATTAAGGATGAGAATTATACACATGATCACAATCCTACACATAAAATATTTACCCTAAAAACTAATATTTTTAATAAACAAAAGAAAAAGACAAAATATTTTTTACCATTTGCATCAAAGGTTTTAATTATTCAAGAAAACAAAAAGTTTGCTGAATTTGAAAAAGATAAATGGATTTTAAAGAAAGATATCAAGAAAATTGATCATGTAGAAAAGGACTATTTAAAAATATTAAAATTATTTTTGAGAACTAAATATGTTTGGGGTGGCAAAACTTATAGAGGAATAGATTGTTCAGCTATTTTACAATTATTCTATTATTATAATAATAAATATTATCCGAGAGATACAAAAGATCAGATAGGATACTCAACAAAAAATATGAAAAAAGATATATTTAAAAAAGGAGACATTATATTTTGGAAAGGTCATGTTGCAGTTTGTATTAATACCAAAAATTTAATTCATGCATATGGACCTGAAAAAAAAGTTTTAATTATGTCTATAACAAAAACGATAGATAGAATTGAAAGAACAGCAAAGTTAATAGTAAAAAAAGTATCTTCTATAAAAAATTAACTTCTACCAAAATCTGGTTTGTTAATATCTTGTTTTAATTTAATTATTTTTTTTCTAACTTTTTTGGTATTAATTAATTTTTTAATAATAGATTTATTATTTTTAGATTGAATATCTTTTTTAAATGAAAGTAAATTTTTGATAAATAAATCAATAACCTCTGAAATATTTTTTTGGTTATTAAAAAATATGTCTCTCCACATAATTTCATTAGATGCAGCAATTCTTGAAAAATCTCTTAAACCACCCGCGCTAAATTTAATTAGTTCATATTTTTTTTGTTTTTCAAAGTCTGTTGCAGTTTTAACTAGATTATAAGCGATTAAGTGAGGTAAGTGACTTGTCATAGAAAAGACCGTGTCATGTTTTTTAGAGTCCATAATTGCAACTCTAGAACCAATTTTTTTCCAAAACTTACTTAGTGCCCGAAGGTGTTTCTCATTAGTGTTTCTTTCTTTTATTAATATGCACCACTTATTATGAAATAAATTTTTTACACCATGTTCAGGGCCACTAACTTCTGACCCTGCTATAGGATGGCTGGACGTCCAAAAAATTCCTTTCTTTAATTTCTTTTTAATTAATTCCATAGATTTTTCTTTAGATGAACCAACATCTGTGATGATAGTTTTTGGTAAGAGGTATTTATTTATTTTTAAAATTATTTTTTCATACTCACTCAATGGAGTACAAAATATTATCAAATCTACATTTGGGATAATTTTTTTGAAATCACTTATAACTTCACAAGGTAATTTTAATTTTTTAATTTTTATAATATTTGACTTAGATTTTTCATAGACAAATATTTTTTTTGCTATTTTTTTTACTACTATTGATCGTAATAATGAAGATCCAATTAAACCACACCCTATAATTAAAATATTTTTCATAATTAATTAAATATAACCTTAACTTCTTTGATAAATTTTGCGTTCTCTTTTTTAGATCCAATTGTTAACCTTAATTTGTTTTTAATATTATATCCATCTTCTGTAGATCTTAATATAATTCCTTTTGATTGTAGTTTGTTAAAAACATAATTAGCTGAAAATTTACATTTATCAAAATTTAGTAATAAAAAATTAGCTGTTACTTCGTTTGAAAAAATATTTATTTTTGCTAAAGTGTTTCTAACTTTATTTGCTTCTGTAATATTATGCTTTACAGATTGATTAATAAAATTTTTATCTTTTAAAGCTTCTGTTGCTGCAATTTGTGCGAGTTGATTTACATTAAATGGTGGCTTAATTAAATTCATTGCATTAATAATTTTTTTTGAAGCATAACCCCAGCCAACTCTTAAAGAGGCTAATCCATAAATTTTAGAAAATGTTCTTATTACAACTACATTATCCTTATTTTTAAATAGGTCTAAGCTTGACTTGTAATCTTTATTTTTCATATATTCAAAATACGCATCATCTAAGACTAATAATATATTTTTTTTTAATTTTTTTCTTAATTCTAATAATTCTAATTTACTCAAATAAGTGCCTGTAGGATTGTTTGGATTAGCAATAAAAACTATCTTTGTTTTTTTTGTAACTTTTTTAATTATCTCTAGCACTGAAACTTTAAAATTTTTTTCTTTTGAAAAAATAACTTTTGCTCCAACGATTTGTGCATAAATTCTATACATTAAGAAGCTGTATTGAGGTACAATCACTTCGTCTGATGCTCTTAAATATAGCTGGCAAATCATCTGAATTATTTCATCAGACCCTGCTCCACAAATAATCTTATTAAAATCACAATTAAATTTATTTGAAATTTCTTTTCTTAAAACTTGGGCTTTGCTGTCTGGATATTTAGACAGGATTAAATTTTTATTATTTAATACTTTCTTAACTTTTGAGCTAACACCTAATGCCGACTCATTTGCTGATAATTTGATGATATTTTTGAGTTTACCTATATTTGATTTCCCTGGTTTATAGGCCTCTATTTTAAATTTTTTAAACTTTGGAACTGTCATTCTGTTAATCTTATAAATAAAATATTAAACTTTCATACAGAATAAGTCATTTTTTTTAAAAATTTGACATAAGAAATACTATCTAGTACAAAAAATATGCGCTGATTTAACTGAATTGCGAGCGCTTAAAAAAAACCGCTAAATAAGTTTTTTTATCTCACAATTCAAATTTAGCTAATATTTATGAATAAGAATAAGAACATAAAGAGCCTAATAATTGATAAACCACTTAAATTAGATTGTGGCCAGTCTATTAATAATTTTCCTTTAGCTTATGAAACTTACGGTGCTCTTAATGAAAAAATTGATCTCAGTGAAGTATTGAAAAGTGAAGGAGTAATCGCAGTCATTAATAATAATGACATTCCAGGAAGAAACGATGTTGGTCCAGTTTTTAATGGTGATCCAATTTTTCCACTAAAAAAAGTTGAATATTACGGACAACCATTATTTGCAGTTGCTGCAACTTCCACAGAACTAGCAAGAAAAGCTACTCTAAAAGCTAAAATTATTTTTAAAGTTTTGAAACCTGTTGTCACCATAAAAGAAGCTTTAAAGAAAAAAAATTTTGTTCTAAAAGGAAAAAAAATACGAAGAGGAAATCCTACAAAAGCCATTCTCAAATCTAAAAATTACTTAAAAGGTAATTTTACTACCGGAAGTCAGGAGCATTTTTATTTAGAAGGACAAGTTGCATTTGTAATACCTAAAGAAGATAAAGATTTATTAGTATATAGTTCAACACAACACCCATCAGAAACACAGCAAATTATCGCTAAAATGCTTAATCAAAAAAGTAATAGCATAACAGTTTTAGTCAGAAGGATAGGAGGAGGATTTGGTGGTAAGGAAACTAATTTTTTAACATCTAGTATTTGTGCATTGCTTGCAAGTAAGACAAATAAACCAGTAAAACTTAGGTTGGATAGAGATGATGATATTATAATCACTGGGAAACGACATGACTTTTATTCAGACTATGAAGTTGGATTTAATGATGCTGGTATAATTCAAGGGTTAAAAATTAAACTGTCATCAAGATGTGGAATGTCACCTGATTTATCAGGCGCTATTAATGAAAGAGCGCTACTTCACATAGATAATGCCTATTATCTTGCAAATGTGCAAGTGCAAAACTACCTTTGTAAAACTAACACAGTGTCTTCAACTGCATTTAGAGGATTTGGAGGAAACCAAGGCATGATGGTTATTGAAAATATAATAGATAATATTTCAAGATATTTAGAAAAAGATTCTGCAGATGTTAG
>CAJQSC010000032.1 GCA_905612465.1 uncultured Candidatus Pelagibacter sp. | reverse complement strand
TAGATTATATGAAGATCTATTTTTTAATGTTAAAATTTCGTATATAGATTCTTTAGTTTTATTTCTTTTAATTCCTTCAATAAATACAGTTTGAATTATTGGGTTCTCAATTATCTCGATAATTAGATTTTTATTTTCAATTTTAATGGCTACATCTTTAAAAAAACCAGATTGATACAATTTTTTTAGAACAGTATTAATTCCGTTTTCATCTAAAAATTGGTTATTAGGGAGGTCTGAAAAAACAAGTATAGTTTCATCAGATATTCTCTCATTACCATTAATCAAAACTTTTTTATAAACTTCCGATTTTATCGGTGTAGTAAAAAAAAGTATTATAGCAAATAAATGGATAATGAATTTTGACATTAAGATCTTATACACGCATGGTCATGATTTTTAAACCGACATAATCAGCTAATTTTTCAATATCCCCAACGTTTTTAGGAATAATATTCTTATATTTTTTGAATTCAGCAAGGCTAGCTATTCTTAATAAATTTTTTGAAATATCAGTGAATTTGATTTCATTCTTTAAAAATTTATTAACTAAGTTATCATTTGCACTCACAATTACAGTTTCAAAAAGTGTGTCATTCTTTGTCAATTTATCAATTATTTTAATTATTGGAAATCTTTTTTTATCCACTTGTTTTAGTTCTAAATTATTTAAAATATTAATATTAAGATTATTTGATTTGATTGAATTCATATTTTTTTGATAAAGTGAGTTAAAAATTGGAATAACCATATTTGTATCATGTATTAACATTTTAGTTAAGCCATTATTAAATTTAACAATTGCGTGTAGGTATGAATGGGGATGAATCAAGATTTTTAATTGTTCATATTTAAGATTAAATATTTTTTTTGCTTCAATAATTTCAAAAACTTTATTCATCATTGTAGCTGAATCTATTGATATTTTTTTCCCCATAGACCAATTTGGATGATTTAGAGCTTTTTGAGGAGTGATGTTTTTAAATTGACCTAATGGATATGTCCTAAATGGTCCACCCGATGCAGTTAAATAAACCTCTTCAATATTATTATATTTTTTTTTGTCAATTAATGACCATATTGAAAAATGTTCAGAGTCAACTGGAATAAATTTAGTTTCATATTTTTCTAAATTTTTTTTTATTAAGTTCCAACCACATATAATGGATTCTTTGTTCGCTATAGCAATTACATTAGTAAATCTTATAATATCCAAAGTTGGTTTTAACCCTTCAAAACCAGTGATTGCACTCATGGTATAATCAATTTTTTTGTTCTTAAATATTTCTTTAAATGAGTTAAAATTATTATAAATTTTAATGGTGTTATTTTTAAGAATTTTTTTTGCTTTTAAAAAAGAATTTTTATCTGCAATAATTAAATTTTTTACATTAAAAAATAATGCTTGTTTAATTAATTTTTTATAATTTTTATTAGCTGAGATTAATTCTATATTAAAGTTTTTTTTATCTTTTTTAATTATGCTCAATAATGTAGTGCCTATTGATCCAGTTGATCCAAAAATGACTATTTTTTTCATATCAAAATAAATTAAATAGTAAAATGCCTACAGGTATTGCAAAAATTATGCCATCAACTCTATCTAGAAAACCACCATGTCCAGGTAGTATATCACTTGTATTTTTAACTTTTGCTTTACGCTTAAGGTAAGAAATAAATAAGTCTCCTACTTGTGAAGTTAATGAGATAATAATTGTAATTAAAATTAATGTAAAAAATTCATATCTAAATAAATCAACATAAAAAAAAGGTATTAAGAATAATGAGAACATAAATGATCCAATTGAGCCAGAAATTGTTTTGTTTGGGCTTATTTTTATAAGTTTTCTTCCTCTAAAAGTCTTTCCGATTACAAGTCCCCCTATATCTGATAATATTGAGACCAAAACAGAATATATTAAATATAGTTTTAAATTTGGATAATATGATTCAATTGCAAATATATAATAAACTAATATTGATAAATATAATAACGATATTGATTTATATAAAAATCTAAGTAATTTATCTTTGAATGTTTTACCTGATATAATTTTTGATATTAAAGCATAAAACTCAATCCAAACAATCATGGCTATAATTATCAACGAAATAATCATTATAAATGAATAG
>CAJQSC010000031.1 GCA_905612465.1 uncultured Candidatus Pelagibacter sp. | reverse complement strand
GCCTTCAATTACCTCTCTTATCTGGGTAATATTTTTATGGTTTTTTTTTTTTAAAGTATCTTTATATGCCTCTATTTCTTTTTCACTCTTAGTCTCTAAATCTTTAATTTCATTTTTTTTAATGTAAACAATCACACCACTTGTTTTACCATCTTCACTAATAACAAAATTTCTAAAGACTGGACTATTTAGTATTTCTTTAAATCCTCTTTCAGTATCTATGCCTTCATCTTTTAATGTTTTAAAACTTTCCAGTCTTTCTTGAAGAGGGGCTTCAGAATTGTTGAGTAAAGGGATATCTAACAATGTTACAACGCTATGAACCCAATCCAAACTTTGAATTTTATATTTTAAACTTAGAAGGTTATTAATTGACGACTCTGTAACCATTCCCTCATTAGGAGTGTAGGTTAGAACTAAAAAATCTCTTGATCCATATCTTTTGTTAATTTCTTTTAAGTACTCAAGATCAGGATCTCCTTCAATTAAAAGAGTTTCAGAAGAAGCATCTAATCTAAAATCCTTAGAAAAATAACCAAAACTTAAAAGTGTAAATAATAGTAATATAAAAATTGATTTAGGATTTCTTAAAATAGTATTTTGATACAATTGAGACAGCATTTACAGCTAATATATTGGATATTAGTTAATTTGAGTATCTTTAAATTTGGTAAACATTGCCTCAAACTCTACCATAACGTTGCCTGTTGGGCCGTGCCTTTGTTTTCCGATAATAAGTTCAGCCAAATTTGAAACTTCATTCATTTTAGCTTGCCATTCTGCATGCTCTACAGTTGCTGGCCTTGGTTCTTTTCTCTCTAAATAATATGCCTCTCTATAAACAAACATTACAACATCAGCATCTTGTTCAATTGATCCAGATTCTCTTAAATCTGATAGTTGAGGCTTGTGATCATCCCTTTGCTCCACTGCTCTTGATAACTGCGAAAGCGCTATAACAGGAAGCTTAAGCTCTTTTGCCATCGCTTTAAGGCCTTGAGTAATCTCAGAAATTTCTTGAACTCTACCGTCTCTATTATTTCCTGATCCTCTCATTAATTGAATGTAATCCACAACAATCAAATCTAAACCAAATAATCTTTTAATACGTCTTGCTCTGTTACTCATAGCAGCAATACTGATAGCTGGAGTTTCATCTATATATAAAGGAAGTTCAGAAATATTCTTAGATGTTTCGATAAATTTATCAAACTGTTCATCGGAAATTCTTCCTCTTCTAATATCATTTGATTTAATTCTAGACTGTTCAGCTAAAATTCTAGTTGATAATTGTTCAGAAGACATCTCAAGTGAAAAGAAAGCAACTGCAGATTTTTTTCCTTTTTCCTGTAGTTTTTGAGCAGCGTTAAAAGCTATATTTGTTGCTAAAGCAGTTTTACCCATTGAAGGTCGACCTGCAATAATAATTAAATCTGAATTATGAAGTCCGCCTAATCTATCATCTAAATCTCTTAAGCCAGTAGGGACACCAACTATTCCTTCATCATTTCGGTAGGCAGCTGAAGCCATCTCAATAGTTTGTTTCATCGCTTCATCAAATTTAACAAGAGATGAATTGAAAGAACCTTTTTCAGCAAGATCAAATAATAATCTTTCTGAATTTTCAATTATATTTTGGCCATTAACATCAAGTGCATTTAGTTTTGCAGCATCAATAGTATTTTCAGAAATCTTAATTAACTCTCTTCTTACAAACATGTCATAAATAATTCTTGAATACTCTATTGCTTGTCTTGGAGGTGTAGAAAACTTTGTAACTTTAACCAAGTATTCTGGAACATTTAATTCGTCTTTTTCATTTTCAAAATAATTTTTTAAGGTTATAGGGTTTGCAAGCATCCCTTTGTAAATTAGGCTTTCAATTGCTGAAAAAATACTCTGATGCATAGGATCATAAAAATTAATACTAGAAATAATAGTATTTATTTCATCAAATATTTCATTTTGTACTAGTATGGATCCAATTACAGCTTGCTCAGCTTCAATGTTGTTAGGAAGTTCTTTGAAGGTGTCTTTAACAATGCTTAGGTTATTTTCCATAAGTAAACTTTAGCTGAAATAAGATATAAAAAAAATAACAAATATATGTTGGGGAAAAAATTGTATAATTATTGAATGGTATCTGCTGTAACTACATTAACAGTAATTTCAGAGTCTACTTCAGAGTGTAAGATAATTTTTACCTTAAATTTACCAAGTGACTTAATTTCAGTTATTGGCTGTATCATTGAAGGCTTGATATCAAATTTATCATTTTCCTGTATTAATTTTGCAATTTCAGTTGGTTTAACTGAACCATAGAGTTCTTTATTCTCTGTACTTAATTTTTTGATTTCATATTCTTTATTATTAATTTGTTCTGAAATTTTTTGTGCTTCTTTTTTTTTTTCAGTATCTTTCTTTCCTAATTCAGATTTAATTTTTTCTACTTCTGCAATATTTTCTTTCGAGGCATAAAGAGCTTTTTTACTTGAAATTAAATAGTTTCTAGCAAAACCTCTTTTTACATCTATAATTTCCCCAATAGATCCAATTCTTCTTAAGTTTTCTAAAAGTATAACTTTCATTTAAATTAACGCTAGATTTCTGGCTCTCTTAATAGACAATGAAAGCTCTCTTTGTTTTTTTTGTGACACATTTGTAATTCTTGAAGGTAATATTTTACCATTCTCAGACATATATTTTTTTAACAGTCTAATATTTTTATAATCAACCTCAGGCGCTCCCTTTATTGAAAGTGGACAAGATTTTTTAAACTTATATTTGTTAGGTTGAAATATACTCAACTTCGCAAAGTTACTTTGACTACCTTTTTTTTTATTTCCTGCTCTTTTCTTTGATGGCATAATTAAGTTCTATTATATTCTTTTTTATATTCTTTTTTTTCGTATTCATCTTTTCTTGAAAAATATTTTGCTTCTAAATCAAATTTTTTAACTCTAACCGTCATATACCTTAGAAGGTTTTTATCAATAATTTCATTTTTTTCTAATTCATCAATAATTTTTCCAGTACCTTTTATTTTAAAGTGAATATAGATACCTTTTTTATTTTTCTTAATAGCAAAGGCTAAGTGTAACAAACCCCAATCTTCAGTTTGTACTATTTCACCATCGTTCTTTTCTACTATTTTAGAATATTTCTCAGATAATTGCTTAACTTGAGCTGGGCTTGTATCTTGTCTAGCAACTATAGTGTGTTCGTATAAATTCATAATTGTTCTTTAATAAAAAGTGAGGATATACTATTATAACAATTGAATTACAACACTTAAAACCATAATAAAATTTAGATAATTAAATGTTTTCTGTTATTTTTCCAGGTCAAGGCTCACAATTAGTCGGAATGGGTAAAGACTTTTGTGATAAATATACGTTAGTTCAAGATCTATTCAAAGAAGCTGATGATACACTTGAATTTTCGTTATCAAAACTTATTCTTGATGGACCAAAAGAAGATCTAGATTTAACTGAAAATACACAACCTGCTATATTTTTAATAAGCTATTCAATATTTAGAGTAATTAAAGAAGAATTTAATATTAATTTAAATGAAGCAAATTTTTTTGCTGGGCACTCTTTAGGAGAATATTCAGCACTTGCTTCAGCTGGAGCATTATCATTTTCAGATACTTTAAAGATATTGAAAATTAGAGGAAGAGCTATGCAAAGTTCAGTGCCAAAAGGAGTGGGCGGAATGGTTGCTGTTTTGGGATCTGAAATTGAAACAGTAGAAACCATTATTAATGAAAATAAAACTAAATATGAATGTTTTATTGCAAATGATAATTCATTTGGTCAAATAGTATTAAGTGGAAAGATAGAAGATTTAGAAAAAATGGTGATTGATTTGAAGGCTGCAAATATTAAAAATATTAAATTACCAGTAAGTGCTCCATTTCACTGCAAGTTAATGAATAAAGCAAGCGTTGTAATGAGTGAAGAGATAGAGAAATTAAATTTTAAGGAACCTAAAAATATTTTAATTTCTAATGTAACTGGAAAAGAAATTACTAACTCAAATGAATTAAAAATTTTACTAGTTAAACAAATTGAAAATAGAGTTCGTTGGAGAGAAAGTGTTTTACTAATGATCAATAAAGGAATTAATCAATTTATAGAAATAGGACCTGGCAAAGTCTTGTCTGGTTTGATAAGAAGAATTGATAAAAATGTTAAAGTTAGTGCAATAAATTCAGAAGAAGATATAAAGTTAATTAATATCAATGAGTAGTTTAAAAAATAAAAATATTATAATTACAGGTGCATCAGGTGGCATTGGTAATTCAATAGTTGAAAAACTTCACAAGAATGGTGCCAATCTATTAGCTACCGGAACAAGAATCGAAAAACTAGAAGAGTTAAAGATAAAATTTAATAATATTAAGATACTTAAATTCGATATTTCTCAACATGAAAATATTGAAGAGTTTATAAATAATGCAACTGATGAATTGGGTGGATCACTTGATTGCATAATTAATAATGCTGGTATCACAAAAGATAACTTAACAATCAGAATGAGTCTAGAGGAGTGGACAAAGGTTATAGATGTTAATTTAACCTCAACATTTTTAATGTGTAAATATTCTATTAAAAAAATGCTTAAAAATAAGTCTGGGAAAATTATTAATATTACATCAGTAGTAGGGCATACAGGTAATGTTGGTCAAGCAAACTACACGGCATCAAAAGCGGGTATTGTTGCTATGTCTAAAAGTCTCGCAATTGAATATGCTAAAAAAAATATAAATGTGAATTGTATTTCACCTGGGTTTATAAGCACTGCAATGACAGATCAAATTGATGAAAAACATAAAGAAGCAATAATTGCTAAAATTCCATCTAATCGGCTGGGTAAACCAGAAGATATTGCAAATGCTGTAGCTTTCTTAAGTTCCAATCAATCAGACTATATTAATGGAGAAACACTTCATGTTAATGGCGGTATGTATTTGGGTTGACAAAACTACTTTTTGGACTATTAACGAAATATAACAAAAAAGGAACATTATGTCAGAAGAAATTTCAAGTAAGGTTAAAAAAATTGTAGCAGACCACTTAGGTATAGATGAAGCTAAAGTTCAAGACGATTCAAGCTTTATAGATGATCTTGGAGCAGATAGTTTAGATACAGTCGAATTAGTAATGGCCTTCGAAGAAGAATTTGGATCAGAAATTTCAGATAGTGAGGCTGAAAAAATTCTTACTGTAGGTGATGCTGTTAAATTTATTGATGGCAAAGCAAACTAGATAATCAAATGTCCGAAAAAAGAGATGGGATAATGATAATTTTATCATCCCCATCTGGGGCAGGTAAAACCACATTAGTAAAGTTACTATCTAAAAATAAAAATTTTCATATATCAATATCTCATACAACAAGAAAACCAAGGCCGAGCGAGGTTGCAGATAAAGATTATTATTTTGTAAATCATGAGAAGTTTGAAGGCTTAATCAGAAATGAAGAATTTCTAGAGTATGCAAAAGTTTTTGACCATCTTTATGGAACGACAAGAACACCTGTTATTGAAAAACTAGAAAAAAGTGAAAATGTTATTTTTGATATTGATTGGCAAGGTGCTGACCAAATCAAAAATAAAAAATTAAACTATAAATTAATCACCTTTTTTATTCTCCCCCCAAGCAAAGAAGTTTTATTTGAAAGACTGTCAAATAGGGACATGAAAGATAAGTTAATTGTAGAAGAACGAATGAAAGAATTTAGTAGAGATGTATTGCATTGGATAAATTATGACTACGTAATTGTAAATGACAATCTTGAAGAATGTTACTCTAAGATTAGCAATTTAATTGATGCAGAAATTAATAATGGTTCAAAAGATTACGATAAAGAATATATTAGAAAACATGTTAATAAATTAACGTCTTAAACCCTCATATTCTTTTACAAGTTTAAAATATATTTCAGGTTCAAGATTTTGAGGTCTAAGATTAAGATCGATATTAAATTTATCAGCAACTTCTTTTGCATTATTAAAAACTTGGTTAAAAGGTTTTTTAAGCATTTTTCTTCTTTGACTAAAAAAAACTCTAGTTATCATTTCTAGATTTTTAGCATCTTTTAATTCAAAAAAATTTTCTTTTGGTGTAAATAGTAGGAGTGTACTTTCTACCTTGGGTCGTGGTGAAAAACTTTGTGGTTTAATATCAATTATTTTTTCAATATTAAGTTTCCAGTTTGATAAAATAGATAATCGTCCATATTTTGATGTATCAGATTTTGCAATAATTCTTTCAGCAACTTCTTTTTGAAACATTAATACCAAATTTTCAAACCAGAAATTTTTATTTATATTAACTATCCATTTAGAAAGAATCTCAGTAGAAATATTATAAGGTAAGTTTCCAAATACAGTGAGTTTTTCATTAGAAATTTTATCTTCAGATATTTTTAAAACATCTTCATTGATAATAGTAATTTCATCCAAAAATTTATCCTTCAATAACAAAACTAGTTCATCATCCTTTTCAATTGTATAAACTTTTCTTGGATTCTTTTTCAGAATAAATGAGGTTAAATTTCCACTACCAGGGCCTATTTCCAAAACTTCTTTATTTGTAATTTCAACCGTATCAACAATCTGTTCTAAAACGTTACGATCTATTAAAAAATTTTGTCCTAAACTTTTTTTGGGCTTAATAAACATCTATTTATCTAAAAATTTTAAAGCTTTCATTAAACTTTTTGGGTCAGATAAGTTGCTACCTAGCATAGAAGAGTTCGGACCATGATCTGGTGAAATCCTAAGAAAAGGCAACCCTAAAGTTATATTTATTGCATCAAAGTTAAACAAGGCCTTCATAGGGGATAGAACTTGATCATGATACATTCCAACCACCACGTCGTAATTATTTAAATTTTCTTTAATAAATATGGTGTCAGCTGGAAATGGACCGTCTACATGGATTTTTTTTGATCTCAATTGTTTAATAGCTGGTATTATTATTGCATTTTCTTCACAATTTCTGAAATTACTTTCACAGTGAGGATTTAAACCAGTAATAGCTATTTTGGGCACTTTATTAAATCTCTTTTTATAAAAATCTATAATAAGTTTAACTTGAGTATATATCTTTATTTTTGAAATATGTTTATGGACGTCTTTGAGAGCAAGGTGAGTTGTTAGTGGACTAACAGATAATTTTTTATTAAATATCAACATTGCTACACCATTATTATTTTTAGTTTTTTTTGCCAAATACTCAGTAATGCCTAATGTTTTTCCTTTTAAAAAATATTTTTTAGAAATTGGACCATTAATAAATTTAGATAATTTATTTTGAAGAATTATTTTTAAAGCAGTTTTAAAAGACTCTTCTATATAATTATTTGATTTACTAGAAATTTTTTCAAAGCAATTATCAAATTTATATTCTATATTAATTAGATTAATCTTTTTATTATTCAATTTAAAAAATTGATTAAAATTTTTATTAATAGTATTTATCTTAAAATTAAATCCCAATTTCTTCATTTGCTGTTGTAACAATTCTTTAGAAGCTATAATTATTAATGGGCTTTTATAATCATGAGCCTTTATACTCTTAAAAAAAATTTCTAAAAAGATACTATTTGGTTCTCCACCGACAATAATTATTGGTTCTTTATTCATCAAACTCTAAGTTTTTTTTAATTTTATTATAATAGATTTTAGAATATTGGCGTAACTGTCTGTTTCGCTCATAGTTTATTGCGTTCTTAAATTTAGCGTCAAGATCAATATCATTATCAGAATATTTTGTATTAATTATTTTTAGCATCAATATTCCATTAGACAAAATTATAGGTTTTGAAATTTCACCAATTTTTAAATTATAGATTTTTTTTTTAATTTTATTATTAAGTGAATTTTCATTTATCCAACCAATATCTCCACCAATCTTAGCAGATTCTGAAAAACTATATATAGAAGCACTATTTTCAAAGCCTATTTCAGCTATACTTTTAATTATTTCTTCATATCTTTCTTTAATTTCCTCTTTATTTTCTACTTCAAAAATAATTTCAGATAATCTATATTCTTTTGACCGAATATTTTTGTTCTTAGAAAGATTTTTTTTTATTTGCTCTTTATTAATTGTTACTTGTGAGGCATATTTTTTTATAATTACTTCATTCCATAGTGCATCAATAGTTATTTTTCTTTTAACCTCTTCTATAGTTAAGTCAAAATCTTTTAAATAAAGTTCAAATTCTTTCAAAGACTTTAGATTTAGTTTTAAATACACATTTTTTAGTAGAAAAATTAAATATTCATTATTTATTTCTATTTCCTTAAAATTTTTTAATATTTCAATTTTTTTTACTTTCTCTCTTATTAATGATTCATTTGAAATACTTAGTATTTTTTCTTTTTCTAACTCCTTTAAGTTGTTGTTAAGAGCCATTAAATACCTAAACTCTTTTTTGATATCAATACTTGTTATAATTTCATTTTGTATTTTGTGAACTATTTTTGTTTCAATTGATTTGGCATTATTAATAGTTAAACATAAAAAGAGTACAGATAAAAAAATTTTCATTAATCTATTCTATCTTTGTTTAAAATCATTTTATCTGGTGAGTAAGTATAAAATGGTATAATTGTTATAGAAAAAAATAATTCCTCTTTAGGCTTGATATCTGCAACATTATAGTAATCTTTTCTATATTTTATATCTGCAATTAAGCAGTCATTTTTATATTGATATACCAAATCGTAAAATTCTGTTAAATTAAGATTTCGATTTCTTCTTGTTTTAAATATTATAGAGTTGTATTCATCAAAATTATACTCTGTAGTATTGTTAACTACATTAGCTTCTCCAATAATACCCGACTCCTCAACATAATTAAATTCAGTAGAGAAATCGTTATAATCAAATTTTGTAGTTATAGAATTATACTCAAACCTGTTTAAATCATTAGTTAACGAGAAGTTATAATTTAGAGAAACAATTTTGTTAGGTTTAAAATTTAGCTGACCAAACACATTTGAGCTTTTTTCGTTTATAGTACTATTGATAGGTATGTCTGTTTCTTTTTTAAGCCTAAAAACTGTAGCAAGTTTAAAATCAAAATATTCTTCTATTTCAGTAATCTCATCCTTAATATTGGTTTTTTCTTTTATATATTCCACTCCTAAAGTGGCAGATTCACCGGCTTCAAATGAATCTCCTAAACTTAACCTATTAACATTGAAGATATTATCGACATTCATTCTTCTTCCAGTGCCACTATGGTTTTTCATTTCCTGAGGGTTTGCCAAGAAAGATAGCTTTGGTATTAATGTACTGATAAAATTTTGATTACTTTTTTTAAGCGGTACTGAAACTTCATAATTATAAATACCGATTAATTCAGATTGAGGGGTACTTTTGTAAATAGCACTATTTTTTCCCATTGTATTTATATTTTTTAAAATAACTTCAAAGTGTGATTTAATTCCACTATATGTGAAGGAGTCAAAAGAGGAGTAATGTAAATCATTTGAAAGTGTAGATGTGGTTATATTGGTAGCGCTTAAAGTATTATTTCCTGCAGAGTTAAAATTAAAACTTCCATCCATACCCTCTAAATCAAAATTTGTCGAAAAACTATAGTAAGGTAAAACATATGAATATCTATCTGATTGAGAGCCACCGCTCATACTTTCATTCATTTCAACTGTAGATATTAAGTCATAGTCTTCGTGTTCAAGATCTAATGTAATTATTGACTCTAAGGTACTAACATTATTTCCTATAAGAAGTGGAGATTTAATAAAATCAAATAATTTTAAATAATTATCATTAGAGGATTTTTCAAAGTTAATTTCCAAATTACTATTAATGAATTTTTTAAGGTTTAGTTCAATTTTGGAATTAGCAAAAAAATGTGTTCTTGTATCATCTCTGTCAGTGGGGCTTGAGTCATGACTCTTTGTAATACTAGAATCTATTATAGTTAAAGAATTTCTAGTTAATTGTCTGTATTCATTTTGTAATACCACTATACCATTTTTAAATAATCTTGGTTTTATTGTAATGTCTTTATCATCTGATATTACAAAAAAATAAGGTACATAAATTGAGTCACCCATAGTATCATGATCTCCTATCTCTGGTCTTATAATACCAGTCTGTCTTTTAACACTTGGATCAGGATGATAAAATTTAGGAAAATAGGCAACTGGAAAATCATATAAGTCTAACCAAGCATTTTTATATATAATTTGCTTATTAAGTTTATCGTGATGAATTTTAGCAGCTCTCATTTTCCAAGGAGGACATTTGTCAGTTTTTTTGCATGATGTAAAAACTCCTTTATCTAAATAAGTATTATATTCATTACCATATCCAGAAATACCACTAACTCTAGGATCGTTTTCTTCATTCTCAAATAATGTTTTATGAAAATTAATATCAACATTCTTACCTAAAAATTTATCTTCTTTTAGATTAAAAAATCCAGTTTCAAAAAAATATTTATCTATTTTATCTGGTCTTTCATTTCTTGTAAAAGATACTTTTTTCCCCTTAAGAATTTCTTGGTTAATTGAATATTGAAATTCATCGAGACTATAAATATTTGAATTATTATCACTAATTGTAGCTTTTTTATTAGATGATAAGATCATCTCATTCCTAAGAAGAATTAAATCATAACCTTCAAAATTGTATTTTTCTCCAACACTTATATTTGTTTTCCCCAGTGTAGAAATTTTTTCTTCATTCAGTAAATAAAAGATTTCATTTGTATAAATGGTAATGTTTTTACTTCTGTCATCTAGTTTTACATTGCCTTTAGCTTCAAGAAGTGTAGTTAATTTATTATACCTAAAAAATTGATCAGCATCTATTTGAATATCCACACCATTAAGAGCTTTACTCTTCCCCTTGGTATAAATTTCTTCTTTATTCTTTAAATAAAAAACTTCATTAGATTCAATTATAACGTCTGCAATTTTATCAACTAACTTTACGTTACCTCTAGCCTCCAAAAGTGTGGTTAGCTTATTATATTTAAAACTATCAGCTGTAACCACTATTTCATTATTTCTAGTGGTGACTACACCACCGTTGATACCTTTTATTATATTACCACCTTCTGTAATTTGTAGCTCGGTAGTATTAAAATTAAATTCTTCAGCAATAGAAAAACTAAAATAACTTAAGTTAAATATAAGAATTAAGAATACAGTTATGAATTTATTTTTCATTAAGTTTTACTATAGAGATGAAATTAATTATTGTTAATATAATCAAAGGCATAAAAATTGAAAGAATTAAAGGAATTTTCTCATTAGTACCTAAGATGTTGAAAAAATAATTTATATAATAGATGACTACAGATAAGAGAATACCTAACGTTATCTTATAGAAGGAATTTCTTTGGTAACCAATATTAAACATAATTATAGCTGAAAAAATAGTTATTAGGGTCAAATAAATTGGATATGAAATAACTTTATATAAATGAGAGTCAATATCAATTAAAGAATAATTTAAGGATTTATAGTTTTTTCGTAAAGTAATCAATTCAACTATTGTAAGTGAAGAAAGGTTTGAAAATAAACTATTAATTTTTTTAATATTAAAGTTTGATTGTAAAACCATTTCATTTAAATAACTTTCCTCATTATTTTTTAAAATTACGGGTTCAAATATTTTCCACTTAAAAGAAGAAATATTAACTTTATTACTTTGTATTATATTTATAACTTCAAAATTTTTATTTAATTGTGTTATTGAAACACCTGATAAAAACTCACCATCAACTCCATCAGCATTAATTATATTAATTTTGCTATTTATTTCATCTTTAATCCAAATCCCATTTTCAGTAATTACCGCTAAATACTTATTATCATCCGAATATTTATTTTTAATTAATAAATATGAATTTTTTAAAACAGCAGAAATATTATAAAAAAAAATAATAAAAATTAGACCCATAATAAAGGCATACAGACTAATAATTTTAATCATTATTAGATTATTTAAACCAGTATATTTAAAAATTTCTAATTCTTTTTTATCTATTAGGTTAATAAAAAAAATTTGCGTTGCTATTAAAAAAATAAAAGGAAGTATTTCAAATACAATAGAAGGGGTATTTAAGAATGATAAAAAAATAAGATAAAAAAAACTGAGCTCAATATTCTTGAAAAAATCTATTTGTTCTAAAATATTAGTTATCAAAATTATAATAAAAAAAGTAAAAAAAACTTTAAAAAAAGAAAGATTAAAAAGATTAACTAAGAACTTAATGTAGGTTTTCATATTTTGTTGATCCTTAAAGTTCTTAAAAAATAAATATATAATATAGACATGAAAAGAAATGGTAGTATTGATATAATTAAATTTTGTAACATATTAGTAGAAATAAATTTTGAAGAAGACTCTAAAAAAATAATAAGCAAAAAACCCAAAGAGTAAATTTTAATCTTGCTTGCTTTGAAGGTATGATCACTTTTTGATTTTAATATAAACAGAAGAGAGAGAGCTATAAGAAAAGTGATATAAAGAGGTTTTATTAATCTTGAGTATAACTCTTCATAGACATTTTTCATGTTTAGTATTTCACAATTCTCAATTTTATTGATTATTTTATTACCAACATCTTCTCTTAAATTATTAATAATCAATGAGCATTGTATTAGTTCTATAGTAGATGTTTCTTGTGTTTTTTGATGAGTGAAAGAGGTTGTACCAAATTTTGAAATATTAAAATCTGTTTTAGAAAATTGAAATTCAGAAGTTTTTCCATTAACATTATTAATTGTCTTACCATCGTATAATACAAGTATTTTTTTATCTCCACGCGTTTCAAGTCTACCTGTTTTTGCAATGGTTGTTTGTGACTCATTTCGACTTGATTTATCATTTAAAAAAATGTTAATTAATTTTCCATCATCATTTTTTTCTTCAAAATAGATTATTAAGTTTTCAACAACATCTATAAATTTTTTTGGCTTTAATATACTTTCAAAAAAATCTAGATCAGATGAACGTATAAAAGATCTTGCTTTATCTTGAGACAAAGGAGTAATTACAGCATTCAATAGTAAACTTAAAAGTACAAACCAAAATGAAAGTTTTACAAAAAAATTGATGAAATTAATCTTTTTTATTCCAAAATTCCAAAAAATAACAAGTTCGTTTTTATCCTCATATTTTAACAATATGTATGAAAAAGCTAAAAAAATTGCGAAAGGATAAATCCTGCTAAATATTTTTGGGAAACTAAGTAGAGTGTAGTTAAAATAAACAAAGAAGCCATGACCATCTTCAATAACAAAATCTAAATAATTTACCGCCTGTAGAACCCAAATAATTATACTAATAGTAAATATAGTTAATAAAAAAAAAATTGTACAGTCTTTAGCTATTTTTCTATAAACGATTTTTTTCATTGAAATATGATAATTTAACTCATATATAGCACTCAACTCGCATAGAGTGTATTTAAAATTTATGACTATTCAAATTAATTATAAAAATAATAACCCCAAAAAAACTACAACTAACCTTGTTTTATTTACTGATGAAAAATTTAATATAACTGACTCAAAAAAATATATTTCAAATTCTGAGTTTTCTTACATAAAAGACTTATTAAAAAATAGCGATTTAACAAAAAATCTATTTGTTTTTGAGGTTAGTTCAATAAAAAAGATAGTCTTAGTATCTGTTAAAGATAATTTGGAGACTTCTGATATTGAAAACTTAGGTGCTAAATTCTATGAGCGCATAAATGATGAAAAGAAAAATGAATATTCTATAAACTCAGATAGTATAACTAACAAGCATGAAAATTTTATAGGTTATTTTCTACATGGGCTGAAGCTTAAGTCTTATGAATTCAATATCTATAAATCAAAAAAAGAAAAAAAGACTATCTCAATAAATGTAATTGGCAAAAAAAACAAAGAAACAATTAAGAAAGAGTTAAGATTTAAGGCGATAGAAGAGGGAACTTTCTTTGCAAGAGATCTTGTTTCTGAACCACCCAATGTTCTTAATCCAAAAGAATATGTAAATAGACTTTTAAAATTAAAAAAATTAGGAATTAAAGTCATAGTTTATAATGAGTCCCAAATGAAGAAGCTTGGGATGCATTCTTTATTGGGAGTTGGAAGAGGAAGTGTAAATGAATCATTTCTTGTTACATTAGAATGGAACGGAAATAAAAAAGAAAATAAAGCTCCATTATCTTTTGTAGGAAAGGGAGTTTGTTTTGATACAGGTGGTATTTCCTTGAAGCCTGCAAAATTTATGGAAGAAATGAAATATGATATGGCTGGATCAGCTGTAGTTGCAGGATTAATACAAACATTAGCAACTAGAAAAGCAAAAGTAAATGCAGTTGGTGTTGTTGGTTTAGTTGAAAATATGCCAGGTGGAAATGCTCAAAGACCAGGAGATATAGTTAAAGCTTATAACGGTAAAACTATAGAGGTTTTAAATACCGATGCTGAAGGAAGATTAGTTTTAGCAGATGCATTAAGTTTTACAGAAGCAAAATTTAAGCCAAGATTTATGATAGACTTAGCAACTTTAACAGGTGCAATAATAATGGCATTAGGTGAAGAATATGCTGGTTTATTTTCTAATAATGATGAGCTATCTCGTAAGATATTCAATGTAGGAGAAAAAGTTAAAGAAAAAGTTTGGAGACTTCCACTACATGATAATTATGACAAATTAATTAATTCCACAATAGCAGACATGCAAAATATAAACTATTCAGGTGGAGCAGGATCAATTACTGCTGCACAATTTTTACAAAGATTTGTTACAAGTAAAACACCGTGGGCACACTTAGATATAGCGGGTATGGCATTTTCTAAAAAAGCTGCAAATTTAAATCCAGGTGGAGCCACAGGTTTTGGAGTAAGATTATTAAATCAACTAATAGAGGAACATTATGAGTAATATAGAACAAACATTATCAATTATTAAACCAGATGCTGTGGAAAGAAATTTGGATAACGAAATAAAGGAAATGTTTAAAAATAAGGGGTTTAATATTGTTAAAGATAAAAAAATCCAGATAGCAAAACCTGAAGCAGAACAATTTTATAAAGTCCATGAAACAAAACCTTTTTATAATGATTTATGTACATATCTATCATCAGGACCAATAGTTGTGATGGTGCTAGAGAAAGAAAATGCGATTTTAGGTAATAGAGAATTGATGGGAGCAACCAAACCAGAAGATGCGGCAGAAGGAACAATAAGAAAAAAATATGGAATTTCTATAGATAAAAATTCTGTACATGGATCTGATAGTGTTGAGAATGCCAAAATAGAAATTGATTTTTTTTTTAAAGATTAATTAAAAATTTTCATAATAGCGGCAGGATATAGTTTATGTTCTTGTATCAAAACCTTTTTAGCTAAGGTTGTTGCAGTATCTTTTGCTAGTATTTTAATTATACTTTTTAAAATTACTTTTCCAGAATCTAACCTTGCTGTCACATAATGAACAGAGCATCCAGTAAACTTATCTTTGTTATTAATAGCTCTGCTATGTGTGTTGAGCCCCTTGTATTTTGGAAGTAAAGAGGGATGAATATTAATTATTTTTCCATCAAATTTTTTTATAAAGTCATTAGATAAAATTTTCATAAAACCTGCTAGACAAATTAATTTTATTTTTTCTTTTTTTAATAATGATAATATATTTTTTTCATTATTTCTGAGATCAAATATTTTTTTTTTAATTTTGAATTCATCCGCAAATCTTAAACCCTTAGCTTTACAAGTATTTGAAATTATTAGATCTACTGAAATAGGAGACATCTTTATTTTGGCGAATTTTATTAAATTTCTTAAATTACTTCCTGTACCTGAAATAAAAACAGCAGTTTTTACTTTTTTAAGACCAATTAATTTTTCCATTAAGTTTAATTTTATTTTTTCCTGAACTTATTGTTCCAATAACATAGGGTTTAAACTGTTTTGTAAAATATTTTGTAATTTTATTTAAATTTTTTGGTTTGATTATCAAACAAAAACCAACCCCACAATTAAATGTTTTCAACATTTCTTTATCCTCAATATTATTTTGTTTCAACCATTTAAAAATTTTTTTGGTTTTAACTTTATTCAAATCTATTTCAGCAACTAATCCTTCTGGGATAACTCTCTTAATATTATCTGCTAATCCACCACCCGTTATATTCGCACACCCATTTAAAAGATTGTTATCTATTAAATTTAAAATTTCCGTTACATAAATTTTTGTAGGTCTAAGTAATTCACTTTTTAAAAAAGAATTATTTTTTAAATTAATTTTTTTTTTTTTTAAAATATACCTTACTAGAGAATAACCATTTGAATGAATTCCACTAGATGGTATGGCTAATATTAAATCATTTTTCTTTATATTTTTTTTTTTTAAAATTTTTTTTTGATCTACTAAGCCAACCGCAAAACCTGCTATATCAAATTTACCTTTTTCATAGGTACCAGGCATTTCTGCAGTTTCTCCTCCAACTAATTCACAATTTGAAATCTTACAACCTTTAACTATTCCTTTTATGATAGGTTTTAATTTTGTAAAATCTATTTTATTAATTGAAATATAATCAAGAAATAATAATGGTCTCGCCCCCTGAACAATTAGATCGTTTACACTCATTGCAACTAAATCTATACCAATAGTGTCATATTTTTTAAGTGTATTCGCTATCTCAACTTTTGTACCAACACCATCGGTACAAGCCACAATTTTAGGATTTCTTAGATTTCTTGGTATATTTGAAATTGAGCCAAACCCACCAATATTATTAAACTTTTTTTGGCCTTTATTATTTGATGATATAGAAGATATAAATTTAACAAAACTGTCAGCAGCATTTATGTTTACACCGCTTTTTTCATAGGTAAATTTTTTTTTTTTCATTAGTATAAAATATGCAAAATATTAATAAATTATTAAGATTACAAAAAATGTATATATTTTTTATTACATACGTTCTATTTATAATAATTTTTTCCTCAACATATTTATATGCAAATACTTTTAGAGTGTCAGATATTGAAATTTCTGCACCATTTGAGGTAAATTTTAAGAAAAATAGCGTAATAGATGATGGCTTCCAGATATCTTTTTCAAATTTACTTTCTATGATTACAACCTCTGGTGACAAAAATAAAATTAAAAATATCTCAATTGAAGAGATAAAAAGTATGATTGATTCTTTTACAATTAGTGAAGAAAAATTTATTAATAATGAGTATTTTGCAAAACTTGAAACAACTTTCAATAAAAAAAAGATATTAAATTTTTTAGAGAAAAAAAATATATTTCCATCAATACCAATCAGAAATAAAGTTTTATTAGTACCAATATTAGTAGATACTGAAAATGAGAATATCTACCTATTTAATAACAATATTTTTTACAAAAGGTGGAACAATGTAAAAAAAAATTATCAATTATTGAATTACTTATTACCAAGTGAGGATCTTGAGGATTTAAATAAGATTCAAGAAATGTCAAGTTCAATTGAAACATATGATTTTGTTAGTTTGATAAAGAAATATGATTTAAAAGATTATATAATTTTAATAATATATAAAAATAGTAAAGATGTTAAAATACTTTCAAAAATTAATTTAAATAACTCTCTTAAAATAAATAATAAAAAATTTACCAACATAAATTTAACTAATGAAAAAAATATTGATATAATATTAGAAAATTTAAAGAATATTTATGAGGATGAATGGAAAAAAAATAATGAGATTAATACATCTATAAAACTCCCTCTAACAATATCGGTAAAATCAAAAGATTATAAAAAGATAGTTAAACTAGAAGAAACACTTACAAATGTTGATTTGATATCAAACTTTTATATATTAAATTTTAATAATAATTACACACAATACAAAATAATTTATAATGGCTCTCCAATAACTTTCTTAAATGATATGAATAATAGAAATTTTGACCTGGTTATGGAAAAAAATGTTTGGATAATTCAATGAAGAGTTTAAATCAATTGTTATTGGATTTTGATTATGAGCAAAACTTTAAGGATGATGATTTTTATGTAGGTAAAAGTAACTTTTATCCTTTTGAATTGATAAATAAGTGGCCCAATTGGGAAAAGAATTTTTTAAATATTTGTGGAGAAAAATTTTCTGGCAAAACTCATTTAACTAATATTTTTTTAAAAAAATTTGAAGGGATTAAATTTGATTCAAATTTACTTAATAATGAAAATTTAAAAACAATTAAACAATATCAAAATATCATTTTAGAGAATTTAAACTTAAATGTGAATGAAAAGCTTATTTACACTCTCTTCAACATAATTGATCAAGATAATAAATTTTTAATAATTACGTCTTTAGAACCTTTGTCTGAGGTTAATTTTAAACTTGAAGACCTAAAATCAAGAACAAAAAATTGCCTTTTAGCAAAAATTGAAAATCCCGATGATGAATTGATGTTTGCCTTAATACTCAAGAATCTATCTGATAGACAGATTATTTTAGACAAAAAATTGATTGATTTTATTATTAAAAGAGTTGAGAGATCGTATGGCAAAATATTTGAATTCATATATAAAATTGACAAGATTAGTTTAAAAAAAAAAAAATCAATCGATTTTAAGATTATTAATGAAGCATTAGAGGAATAAGTGAATAAGTATAGAACACATAATTGTAGTGAATTAAATAAAGATAATAATGAACAAGTGATTGTATTATCCGGATGGGTTAATAAAAAAAGAGATCATGGAAATCTTTTATTTATTGACTTAAGAGACAATTATGGAATGACACAATGTATTATTGATAAAAGCAATGATAGTTTTAGATTGTTAGAAAAAATTCAGTTAGAAAGTGTAATCAAAGTAACTGGAAAAGTTGTTAAAAGAAGTGATGATACTATTAACACTGAACTTAGAACTGGTGAGATAGAAGTTAATATTGATAAATTTGAAGTGCTTGGTTCATGCAAGGAGCTTCCAATGCCTGTATTTAGTGATCAAGAATATGCTGAAGAAATTAGACTTAAATACAGATTTTTAGACTTAAGAAGAAAAAAGATTCATGATAATATTATATTAAGATCAAAAGTTATTTCTTTCATCAGAAATGAAATGTCTAAATTAGGTTTTTTAGAATTTCAAACTCCCATCTTAACATCATCAAGCCCAGAAGGAGCAAGAGATTTTCTTGTACCTAGTAGATTAAATCCAGGAAAGTTTTATGCCCTGCCACAGGCGCCTCAACAATTTAAACAATTAATAATGGTATCTGGATTTGATAAATATTTTCAAATTGCTCCATGTTTTAGAGATGAAGATGCTAGAGCAGATAGAAGTCCTGGAGAGTTCTACCAACTAGATTTAGAAATGTCATTTGTTGAACAAGAGGATATTTTTCAAGTTGTTGAAACATTAATAGTTAATGTTTTCAAAAATTTTTCTTCAAAGAATTTAATGTATGAAAAATTCCCAAGAATACCTTATGACGAATCTATGCTTAAGTATGGGTCGGATAAACCTGACTTGAGAAACCCATTATTAATTTCAGATCTGTCAGGAATATTTACACGTGACGATGTTACTTTTGAAATTTTTAAAAAACTTGTAAAATCTGGCTCTAAAGTAAGATGCATTGTAACTAAGAATACAAAAGAAAAACCCAGAAGTTTTTTTGATAATATTGATAAATGGGCTAAGGAACAGGGTGCATCGGGTCTTGCTTATTTTACAATTGAAAAAAATGAAAATATTTCAGCCAAGGGACCTGTCGGAAAATTTTTCTCTAAAGAAGCGCTAGAAGAAATTATGAAAATTACTGGAGCTGAAGTGGGTGACAGTATATTTTTTGCTTGTGGAAAAATAAATGATGTTGAAAAAATTACAGCTCAAGCTAGAGATAAAATTGCTAAAGATCTAGACTTAATTGATGATAATATTTTTGCATTTTGTTGGATTGTTGATTATCCAATGTTTGAAAAAAATGATGTAACTAATAAAATTGAATTTAGTCATAACCCATTTTCAATGCCACAAGGTGATATAAAGAATATTGATTTTGACAACCCTCTTAATATTAAAGCTTATCAATATGATATTGTTTGTAACGGAATAGAACTATCATCTGGTGCAATTAGAAATCACGTGCCTGAATTAATGTATAAATTATTCTCAATTGCAGGTTATCAAAAAGAACAAGTCGATGAAAAATTTAGTGGCATGATTAATGCTCTCAGTTATGGGGCACCCCCTCACGGCGGTATAGCACCGGGTATAGATAGGATTGTAATGCTTTTAGCTAATGAGAAGAATATTAGAGAGGTTACAATGTTTCCAATGAATCAAAATGCCCAGGACTTAATGATGAATGCACCTTCAGAAGTTAATGAAGAGCAACTTAGAGAGCTTGGATTAGCCTTAAAAGGTAAAAAATAGTATTATTTTTTACCTTTTAAATTAATTTTTACATCAGATAAATCAACAAGATTTTTTTTATAATTATTTCTAACAAAGCCTTTGCTGGTAACGTCTTTTATAATTTTAAGTAACTGATTCTGGTCTTCAGTATTCTCTTCTTCAGGTGTAGATCTGTCTGATCCTCCAATTGCTGGAGTGTGAGCGAGATCTTCTCTATTTTGGTAAGAAATAGCCAGCTCTCTAAATATATAATCTAGTATTGAAGAGGCACTCATTATTCTGTCGTTACCATGAACTTTTCCAGATGGTTCAAATTTAGTATCAACATAAGCACTAATAAACTCATCTAAAGGAACACCATATTGAAGGCCAAGTGATATTGCTATAGCAAAGTTATTCATTAAGGCTTTTACTAACTCGCCTTCTTTACTTGTGTCGATAAAAATTTCACCTATTTTACCATCTTCATACTCACCAGTGTGTAGATAAACTTTATGATTACCAATTGTTGCTTTTTGAATGTATCCCTTTCTTCTATCTGGCATGCCAAACCTTTTACCAACACCTTCGTTTATTTTTTTAACAAATGTAGTGTTATTTTCTTTTGAAACAATTTTGGGTTGGCTTTGCTCAGATATAATATCTAATTTTTTAGACTCAATTACCTTATTGTTTGGATCCAAGCTTTTTGTTTTTCTAGTATCAAGCTTAACATCTAAAACCTCAAATTTCCCATCATCTCGCTTTTCAAGATTTGCCAGTTCTGCTTCATTGACATCATCTAGATAATGATTAACTTTAAAGCTACAAGTATAATAAGTTTCTACTAAAAATTTTGCCATTTTTCCTTTAATTAAATTTTATTATGAATCATAAGATAAATAATTTATATACAAATCCTTACTTTAGTCTAATTTAAATTATACAATTCAAGATTGAAGATAAGGTAAAATTATATGTTGACACTTTTTAGTAAAATTTTTATTTGGTGGAATCAAGAAACCCTTGGCACTAAGCTTAATACATTTTTTTTTGGTAAACTAGTAGGAACAGATTCGGAAGGGAATAAGTACTATCAAAATAAAACTGGAAAAAGATGGATAATTTACAGTGGAGAAATTGATGCATCAAAGATACCGAGTGAATGGTATTCATGGATACATTTTACCAAAAATAGAATTGAAAATAATCATGATTTAGAAAAATATGATTGGCAAAAACCTCACCAATCAAATCAAACTGGTACAAAAAACGCCTATCACCCAAATATAAATAATGAACAAATTAAAAAAAAATATACAAGTTGGAAAAGTTAATTTTATATTAATTCTAATTTTTTTTTTTTTCACTAGCTATTCTTCCTTTCTAATTGCTTTAGAAAATACTAATAATAATTTTGTTGAGATAAAAATTTTAGATAAAGTTAGTTCTAAAACTAATCTTTTAAAGCTCAATATAGGTAAGGAATTAAAGTTTCAAAATTTATTAATTAAAAGTTTAAAATGTAAAAATTCTGAGTTTGATGATAACCCAGAGATAACAGCATACATTCAAGTGCAAGATCTAGTAAATAAAGATAATAATGAAGTTTTTGTATTTAATGGTTGGACTTTTTCATCAAGCCCAGCAATCAATCCATTTGATCACCCAGTCTATGATATTTGGCTTACCAAATGTTATTAAATAACTTTTTCGTTATCTAGCCAACCTACATTAAAATCTGACTCAATAAATTTTTTATGATTAAGCAAAACTTTGTGAAGAGGTATAGTTGTTGTGATACCCTCAATGACAAACTCATCTAAGGACCTATTCATTCTTTGAATAGCCTCAGTCCTATTTCTTCCCTGCGTAATTACCTTGCAAATCAAGCTGTCATAGTAGGGGGTAACTTTATAACCTTGAAAAATTGCTCCATCTACCCTTGTTCTAAAACCTGATGGTTGGTGACACATACCTATAGTTCCTGGAGAAGGTTGAAAATTTTTACTTGCATCCTCTGCATTAATTCTACATTCGATAGCATGTCCTCTTGGATTAACATCACTTTGTTTTAAAGCTGTTTCACCCGTGTAGGCTATCCAAATTTGTTCTTTAATTATATCAATACCAGTGACCATTTCTGTAACTGGATGTTCAACTTGAACTCGAGTATTCATTTCTAAAAAATAAAATTTTCCATCTTCATAGATAAATTCAACTGTTCCAGCACCTTCATAACCTATTTTGCTGACCATATTTACAGTTTTATCAAAAAGGTCTTTTCTTATTTGATCTGTCAAAACTGGGCTAGGAGTTTCCTCTATTAATTTTTGATGTCTTCTTTGCACAGAGCAGTCTCTTTCATGTAAATGAACAGTTCTATTTTTCCCAGATAGAATTTGTACTTCGATATGTCTTGGATTTTGAAAAAATTTTTCAATATAAACCTCATCATTGCCAAAATATTTTTGAGCTTCCGTTTTAGCTGTTGAAAATAATGTTTCAAATTCTTCTTCTTTATGTACAATTTTCATTCCTTTTCCACCACCACCACCAGATGCCTTAATCAAAACTGGAAATCCAATTTTTTTACAAAGTTCTTTGGCTGATTTTATGTCAGTTACACCACCCTCAGAACCTTCTATAACAGGTAGACCATGCTCTTTTGCTATTTTTTTTGCTTGAATTTTATCACCCATCATTCTTATAAGCTTTGACGATGCACCAATGAATTTAATATTGCCCTCTTCTAAAACTTTAGCAAAGTTTGCATTTTCAGATAAAAAACCATATCCAGGATGAACTGCTTCTGCTTTTGTAAGTTCAATTGCCGACATTAATGCTGGAACATTTAGATAACTATTTGCAGGCTGATGAGAACCAATACAGACACTTTCATCAGCAAGTCTCACATGCATACTATCTCTATCCACGTCTGAGTGAACAGCAACAGTAGCTATTCCCCACTCTTTGCAGGCACGAATAACTCTAACTGCAATTTCCCCACGGTTTGCAATTAGAATTTTTTTAAACATTATTCAACAATGATAATAGTTTGACCATATTCAACAGGTTGGCCATCTTCTACACAAATTTCTTTTATAATTCCGTCAGCAGTAGAAGGAACATGATTCATAGTTTTCATAGCCTCAACTATCATAACCGTTTCACCTTTTTTAACCTTTTTACCAACTTCTGCAAATTTCTTTGCACCAGGTTCTGCTGCGAGATATGCGGTACCTATGATAGGAGATTTAACTTCAATTCCAGATACAGTATTAGATTTAACCTCGCTGGATCCAGGAGTAGTAGCAGCAACACTCACAACTTGATTTGTGTTAGTTGGGTTTGACTTTGATACTTTGATTTTAGTGTCTTTATCTGTGTATTCAATTTCAGTTAAATTGAACTCATTTAAGTAATCAGTTAATTCTTTAATTATATTTTTATCTATTTTCATTTTGAAGCATGTTTTGCATTGCAATTATGGCCAAAATATAACCATTGTCACCAAGACCGAAAATCCCACCTGTTGCAATATCACTAATTAAAGATTTATGTCTAAACTCCTCTCTTTTGTATATATTTGTTATATGGAGTTCAATAATTTGTTTTTTATAAATATCCAAAGCATCCCTAATGGCAACAGATGTATGGGTAAAGCCAGCAGCATTAATAATTATACCATCAAATTTAATTTTAGCCTCTTGAATAGCTGTAACTATTTCACCTTCTATATTTGATTGAAAAAACTCTAAATCAATATCTAAATCTTTAGCTTTGTCTAAGCAGTTTTTTTTTAATTTATCAAAAGTTATTGACCCATATTGTGATTGTTCTCTTTCACCTAATAGATTAAGGTTAGGTCCATTGATAATTATAATATTATTACTCATCCAACTCTTATACATTATGAAAAAAATAAAAAAAATAAAAATTAAGATAAATGGCAAATTTTCAATGATAAATGAAAATTTAAGTCTCTCAGCTTTTCTAAAACAACTAGAAATTCCTCTTAAAAAAGTAGCAATTGAATTAAATCAAGAAATAATAGATAAAAATAAAATAAACAAAATTAAACTAAAAAAAAATGACAAAATTGAGATAGTTCATTTTATTGGAGGTGGGTGAAGATGATAAAAGATAACTTAATAATAACTAAAAAAAAATTTAACTCTAGATTAATAGTCGGCACCGGAAAGTATAAAAGTATGTTAGAATGTGCTAAGGCTATAAAATTATCTGGTGCAGAAATAGTTACAGTTGCTGTAAGAAGAGTTAATATTTCAGATAAAAAAAAACCATTGTTAATGGATTACATAGATCCAAAAAAAATTACCTATCTTCCAAATACAGCTGGATGTTTTAATTCTGAAGAAGCCCTTAGAACACTAAGATTGGCTAGAGAGATTGGTGGCTGGAAATTAGTAAAACTTGAAGTGCTGGGTGATAAAAAAAATCTATTTCCTGATATGATTGAAACTTTAAAATCTACTGAAGTTTTAACTAAAGAAGGATTTAAAGTAATGGTATATTGCAATGATGATCCATTGATGGCAAAAAGATTGGAAAATGTAGGAGCTTGTGCAATTATGCCACTAGCAGCACCTATAGGGTCTGGACTAGGAATTCAAAATACAACAAATATTAAAATTATAAGAAGTCAAACAAAACTTCCCTTGATAATTGATGCTGGTTTGGGACAGGCTTCAGATGCAGCTATTGCAATGGAACTGGGGTGTGATGGAGTATTAGCTAATACTGCGATTGCTAAAGCTAAAAAGCCATATCAAATGGCTTTAGCATTTAAATATGGAGTAATTGCAGGAAGACAATCTTTTTTAGCTGGACGTATAGAAAAATCTATATATGGAAGTGCATCCTCACCAATAACAGGAATTATTTAAGCAGCAGGTTTTTTAAAAAATTTTTTTTTTAAGAAAGGTTTCTTCCTGTAGGTTTTTTTTTTTATTGAGCTTTCGAAAGATTTAAATTCTTTTTTCTGATCTTCTAGATTTTTTAGTTTTTCAATATACTCTACTGTTTCTATTGTTTTTTTAGTTTTGTTTTGAAGATCAATTATATACTCAGGAATAATAAGACTATTATCTGCAATTATATCTATTTTAATTAAGTTTTTTTCTTCAAAATATTTTAAATCTTCAATGAAGTTTTCTTTCATGAAGTCTGATATTTTTTCACAGATTTTAAGTTCTACGAATTTTGCTTTTGTTAAAACAGCTTTAACTTCAACTAATTTTAGAATTTTCATGGCAAAAGACTCGTCTGTAAGAGTAACCTTCCATTTTACAGCACTTTCACGTAGTCTTTGTCTAGACATTTCCAATAACCCAAAGGTACTAATTCTTCCTATTTGAATTCTTGCCCTATCAGTTCTGCATTTTTCTTTAAGTTTTCTTTCAACCAGCCTTCTATTTCCAAAGCTCAACATGTCAATGAAATCAATTATTATTAAACCAGATAAATCTCTGATCTTAATTTGTCTTGATATTTCTTCTGCTGCTTCAAGATTAGTGTCTAAAGCAGTACTCTCTACATTTTTTTGTTTTATTGAGCTTCCTGAGTTTATATCAATTGAAACTAACGCTTCTGTTGGATTGATTACTAGATATCCACCAGATTTTAACTTAACTTCCGAGTCATAAATTTGGTTTAATTTCTCCTCTATATTTTCTTTAAAAAATAAAGGAACTTTATCTCTGTATTTCTTTATTTTTTTAACATGAGATGGCATCATTAATTTCATGAAACCTTGAGCTTTTTTATAGCCATCATTACCTTCTATGACTATACTATTTGTATCTTCATCATACATGTCTCTCAAAGTTCGTTTTATAATGTCACTTTCTTGATGAATTAAAGACGGTGCTATAGAATTTAAAGCAATTTCTTTAATCCCATTCCAAGTTTTTACTAATGTTTGAAGGTCGTGATCTATATCATTTTTAGTCTTATTTGATCCTGCCGTTCTAACAATGAGACCCATTTCCTTTGGAATATTTATATCATTTAAAATTGTTCTAATTTTTTTTCTTTCTCCTGGGTTAAAAATTTTACGAGATATTCCACCACCTTTTGGTGTGTTGGGCATTAATACTATATACTTACCAGCTATAGAAATAAAAGTACTTAGAGCTGCACCTTTTTGTCCTCTCTCATCTTTTAATACCTGTATTAAGATTACTTGATTAGGTTTTATAACTTCTTGTATTTTATATCTCTTAGACCTAAATCTTGGAATAGGTCTTTTTATATCAGGAACCGGCGTATCTTGATCAACACTTTCACTTACAACTAACTCATTAGTTGTTATTAATTCTTCAGGTATATTTAATTCAATTTCTGATTCAGGCTTAATTTCAACTGGATCATTACCATCTAAATTACCTTCGTTGATATTTTTTTGTTCTTCTTTTTCACCTTCCTTTAAAAGCTCCTCTCTCTCTCTTTCTTCTTCCTCTTTTATCTTAATTAAATCACTTTGGGGAATTTGGTAATAGTCTGATTGAATATCATTAAAAGATAAAAAGCCGTGTTTATCTCTTCCAAAATCGATAAAGGCAGCCTGTAACGATGGCTCTACACGGCTAACTTTTCCAAGGAATATATTGTTCTTGATTAGGTTGTTTTTTAAACCTTCGTACTCGTAGTCTTCAATATTATCACCTGTTTTAAGCACGACTCTAGTTTCATTAGGATGCGAAGCATCAATGTATAAATTTTTTTCCATATATATTTGATTAGTTGTTTCATTTTATTTAAATAATTTTAAATTCTGTTTAAACTCTGATGCCTTAACTTTAACAAATTCACATGTATATTAAACTAAAATGCATCGAATTATTAAAAATATATTTATACTAATTTTAAGCCTTGGTCTATTGTCTGCATTTATTATAATTGCTGTTTTATGGGCTTTTTCTAATAACTTACCTGATTATAAATTTCTTAAGAGCTATAAACCAGCAGTTTCAAGCAAGGTTTACTCAGGAGACGGTGAGTTGGTTAATGATTTCTCTTCAGAAAAAAGAATTTTTGTTCCTTATAACGCTATATCTGAAAAAGTTATTAATTCTTTCTTATCTTCCGAAGATAAAAATTTTTTTTCACATCCAGGAGTTGACGCAAGAGGAGTAATAAGAGCTATAGTAAATAATATATCTAATGTGGCAACCTCAAGAAGACTAGAGGGTGCCTCAACTATAACCCAGCAAGTGGCTAAAAATTTTTTATTAACAAATGAAGTGAGCCTGAATAGAAAAATAAAAGAAGCAATATTAGCATTTAGAATTGAGAGGGCCCTTTCAAAAGAAAGAATATTAGAGTTATATTTAAATCAAATTTATCTTGGGGAGGGTGCCTATGGAGTTGCCTCAGCAAGCCTAGAATATTTTGATAAGCCAATTAGTGAATTGAATTATGATGAGGCTGCTTTATTAGCGGCACTACCTAAAGCTCCAAGTAGATATAATCCTTATAAAAATATTGAACTAGCAAAATTTAGAAGGGATCTTGTTTTAAAAAATCTATTTGAAAATAAATATATAAACGAAAAAAAATATAAAAAATTTACTAATAATAAGATTAATTTAAAAAAAAGAAAAAAAACTTTTACTGAAGATACGAGTTATTATGTTGAGGATATTAGAAAAGAAGTTGTTGATAAACATGGATTTGATAAAGTCTATAAACAAGGGTTGAATATTAGCACTCCAATAAATTTAAATTTACAGAAAATTGCTATAAAGTCCCTAAGAGAAGGTCTAATTAGTTATGATAAAAGAAAAGGGTGGAGAGGCCCCATATTAAGAGGCAAACAATTAAATAATTGGAATGATAAATTAGATAAGCATAAATTGGAAAAATCAATTAATTGGAATTTAGCTATAATAAAAAAGATTAATAAATTTTCTGTTGAAATTACAACTGAAAATAATTTGAATGGGGTTATTGAATACGAAAATATATCTTGGATCAAAAAAGAATTTAATGAGATATTAAAAATTGGAGATGTTATTTATGTTGAGAATTTAAAAGACAATATATTTGCTTTGAGACAATTACCGGCAGTTAATGGTGGCATAGTTGTTATGGATCCATTCACAGGTAGGGTCTTAGCTTTAAGCGGTGGTTTTAGTTTTAAAAAAAGTGAGTTTAATAGAGCAACACAAGCATTAAGGCAACCTGGCTCAGCTTTTAAACCATTTATCTATGCACTAGCCCTTGAAAATGGTTATACACCATCTACTTTGATCTTGGATGCTCCTCTAGTTCTAGAACAAGGATATGATTTAAAAATGTGGAAACCAGAAAATTATGGAAAAAAATTCTATGGACCCTCAACTTTAAGAATGGGATTAGAAAAATCTAGAAACTTAATGACAGTTCGAATTGCACAAGATCTTGGACTTAAAAAGATAGTTAATTTTTCAAAACAACTTGGGATTTATGATGATCCGAGTGAACTTTTATCTATTTCATTAGGTTCAGCAGAAACAACTTTGTTGAAATTAACCTCTGCTTACTCTTCATTTGTTAATGGTGGAAAGCTTGTAAAAGCAATAATGATCGATCGAATTCAGGATAGTGAAGGAATTACAATATTTAATAACGAAAAGAGAAAATGTTCAAATTGTGATCAAATATCTTTCTTAAGTGAAAATTATCCAGTTATAGAAGATGAATTTTTACAAATATTTTCTGCTCAAACAGCTTATCAAATGATATCAATATTAGAAGGCACTATTCAGAATGGAACCGGGAGAAATTTAAAAGATTTGAATTTAGACTTAGCTGGCAAAACTGGAACTACCAATGGTAATACTGACACCTGGTTTGTTGGGTTTACATCAAAGCTTGCAATAGGGGTATATGTTGGTTCAGATAGCCCAAAATCATTGGGAAGATATGAGACAGGTTCAAAAACAGCGTTACCAATTTTTAAAAGCTTTGTAAAAGAAGCTATAAAAAAAAAGGATGCAAGACCATTTAAAGTTCCAAATGATATTTTAATGAGAGTTATAGATCCTATTACAGGAAAAAAAGCAGAGGCTGGCAGTAAATCAACTATAATTGAAGCTTATAAAAATTTAAAAACAGATAAAACCTTAAATCAAAATATTAATAATAGATTAAAAAATGATAATATATTAAAGTTCTATTAATGGAAAATGAATATTTAAATCATAGATCTGAAATAAAGAAAATTAATCAAAGAGTTAAGGAGTATCTTTGAAAAAAATAATATTCATTTTAAACTAGAAAGAAATAACCAAAAAATACTAGAAAATAATTTTTGGCAAAATAAATTAAACTCACAAAAAATAATTAAAGAAAAAAAATTGTATGAGGAGTTAATTAACTCATATAATGATTCTGTAAGGTCTCTAAATGATTTACATGAATTAAATGAATTAGCTTTAGAAGAGAAAAATCAAACAATAATTAAGGAAGTTTTAGAAAATATTAAAGATTTAAATAAATCAGCAAAAAAAAATGAAACAAAATGTTTCTTATCAAATGAATCTGATAGTTTAAATAGTTACATAGAAATTCATGCTGGAGCAGGAGGCACAGAAAGTCAGGATTGGGCTGAGATGTTAAGGAGAATGTATTTAAAATGGTCGATTGTAAAAGGTTATAAGTCAGAACTTATAAGTGAACATAGAGGTGATGAGGCTGGCATAAAATCATCTACAATAAAAATTGAAGGTGATTATGTTTTTGGATGGTTAAAATCGGAGTCTGGAATTCATAGGTTAGTCAGGATTTCTCCATTTGATTCAGGAGCAAGACGACATACAAGTTTTGCTAGTGTCTGGATTTATCCTGTAGTTGATGAAAATATTGATATTGAAATCATAGAAAAAGATTTAAGGATTGATACCTACAGATCTAGTGGGGCTGGTGGTCAACATGTTAACACAACAGATAGTGCAGTTAGAATTACACACTTACCATCTAAAATAGTTGTTCAATGTCAAAACGAAAGGTCCCAACATAAAAATAAAGATACCTGCATGAATATGCTAAGGGCAAGACTTTATGATTTTGAAATGAAAAAAAAAGAAAAAAAAAGTCAATCGGTAGAATCTTCAAAATCAGAAATAGGTTGGGGGCATCAAATTAGATCCTATGTTCTTCACCCCTATAGAATGGTGAAAGACAATAGAACTAGCTTTGAAAGTTCAAATCCAGATAAGGTATTGGATGGTGAAATAGACGACTTTTTAGAAAGTTCATTGTATAAAGTAAAATGATTAAAAAAATAGGTAAAATTTTATCAATCATATCTTTAATTTTAGTTTTAGTAATTCTCTACCTTAGTATTTTTGGAATAAAAACTACAAAGTTTAATAATCAAATTAAGAATAAAATATTAGAAACCAATAAGGGAATTAATTTAGATTTAAAAAGTATTAAGATAACCTTAAGTCCATTAGATTTTAAAATCAATATTATCACTTTAGATACTAGGATATTATTTAATAATAAAAAAATAAAATTAGAGAGCTTAAAAACTAAAATTTTTTTACCAGAATTATTTACAAATAAGTTTTCGATAGATAATTTACAAATAACATCAAAATCTATAAAAGTTAAAAATTTAGTGTCATTCATAAGGTATTTAAAAAAAGACCAAAAATTACTTTTATTAGAAATGGTTATTAAAGATGGATATCTGGAGGGCAATATAAATTTAAACTTTGATAAAAAAGGTAAAGTAAAAGATGATTTTAAGATAAATGGTTTTGTAAAAAATATAAAAATTAAAAAATTAAAAAATTATGATTTAGATGATTTAAATTTTATATTTGATATTAGAGATAAGGAATATAAATTTTTAAAAATAAATACAAAGTTTAATAAAATAAAATTAAACTCTCCCTCAATTATAATAAAAGAAATAAATAATTCATTCCTTATTAATGGTAGAATTTTAAATAATGAAAAAAATATTTCTTTTGATAAGATTCATGATCTACTTACTGTTTATTATCCTGATTTAGATTTAAAAGATCTGCAATTCGTATCGGACAATAACTTTTCTTTTAAAGTTAATCAAAATTTTAAAATAAGTAATCTTAATATTAATTCAGAAATTAATTTAAGTAAATTAACCTACAAAAATAACTTTAAATCTATTCAGGAATATTTTCCTGAAATTAAAGAATTAATTAAATTAAAAAATCACAAGATTAAATTCAATTATAATAAAGATAAGATTAAAATCACAGGATCAGGTAAAATTTTAATCGAAGATAATGAGGATAGAGTTAGCTACGAAATTAGCAAAAAAAATAAACAATATAACTTTAAAAAAGTTTTAGAAACTAAACAAAATATTTTAATCAATGAATTACAGTATGTAAAAAATAAAAATAAAAAAGCATCAATAGCAATAGAAGGAATCTTAAGTGAAAATAAAAATCTTTTTTTTAACAAAATCTCATTAATAGAAAGTGATAATAGTATTTTATTAAGGGATCTAAATTTAGATAATAAATTAAAAATTCTTGATATCGGCTTCCTTGAGTTTGATTATATAAATGATAACAAAATTTATAATCATGTTTATTTAAAAAAGAATAAAAATAATTATACGTTAGAAGGAAAAAGTTATGATGCCACTGAGATAATTAATTATGCAATGGATAGTTCTGATAATAAAAAATCTATATTTAATAATTTAAATTCAAAAATTACTCTTAATATCAAAAAAACTTACATAGACAATGTAAACTTCATTAATAATCTTACTGGAAACATTAATTATAAGAATAGTAAAATAAATAATTTAGAATTAGAATCTTCATTTCCAAATAACCAAAAAATAAGACTTTCTATTGAAACTAATAAAAGAAATGAAAAAATAACTACACTTATTACTGGACACCCTAAACCCTTGTTCAAAAGATATAAATTTATAAAAGGTTTTGAAGAGGGTTATTTAGATTTCCGATCTACAAAGAAAGATGGTATTTCTAATTCATTACTAATTATAGACAATTTCAAAGTTCAGGAGGTACCAGTTTTAGCTAAACTTTTAAGTTTGGCTTCATTACAAGGCATAGCCGATCTATTAACTGGTGAAGGTGTAAGGTTTACAGATTTTGAAATGAGTTTTTCTAACAAACAAGACCTCACAACCATCAAAGAAATGTATGCAATTGGCCCAGCTATTTCTATTTTGATGGATGGATATATTGCTAGTAAAAAATTAGTTAGCTTAAGAGGAACGATTGTACCAGCAACAACAATAAACAGAACAATAGCTTCAATACCCCTGCTGGGAAAAATCTTGATTGGAGATAAGGTTGGAGAAGGAGTTTTTGGTGTTAGTTTCAAGATTAAAGGACCACCAGAAGATTTAAAAACTACAGTAAATCCTATCAAAACTTTAACACCGAGGTTCATAACTAGAACTTTTGAAAAAATAAAAAAAAATTAAGTTAATTCAACTTTAATATGTCTTTTTTTACCTAAAGAAAGTTTGATTAAATTCTCTTGAAATAAATCTTTAGTAACAATTAGTTTTTCATCAGTAATTGTTTGATTGTTTATTTTAATTCCATTACCTTTAATCAACCTTCTGATCTCACTCTTTGAACTTTCTAATTTAGACAAGATTATTAAATCCATAACAGTCATTTTACCTTTAAGATTTTTTTCACTTATTGTGATGGAGGGTAAGTTTTCACCGATTGAATTTTCAGTAAATGTTTTTTTTGCTGTTAGTTCGCTGTTTTTAGCCTCTTGCTCACCATGCAGCATTTCAGTTGCTTTGTTGGCAAGCAAAATTTTTAGTTCATTAATATTGTTGTTTTTTATCTGTTCTATTTGGTCAATATCTATATCTGTAAAAATCTTAATAAATTTTAAAACATCTCTATCATCTATATTTCTCCAAAATTGCCAATAATCATAAGCAGGGAGAAATTTTTTATCTAACCAGACAGCACCAGATTCAGTTTTTCCCATTTTTGTACCAGATGCTAATGTTATTAATGGCGTAGTCAAACCATAAACATGATTATTAGAATACCTTTTTATTAAGTCTACACCATTTACAATATTACCCCATTGATCAGACCCACCAATTTGAAGCATACATTTTTCTGTTTTATTTAATTCTAAAAAATCATAAGCCTGCAATATCATGTAGTTAAATTCCATGTAACTTAATGATTGTTCTCTTTCTAATCTAGTTTTTACACTGTCAAAACTAAGCATTTTATTAATTGTAAAATGTTTTCCTATATCCCTTAAAAAAGAAATATAATTTAAATTTTTAAGCCAAGAATAATTATTTACAAAAATAGGTTTGGTTTTTGGATTTGTCTCATCTAAAAATTTTTTTAAAATTTTTTCTATGTTATTGCTATTTTTTTCAATTTCACTTTCTGATAAAATTATTCTTGTCTTATCCTTACCAGAAGGATCTCCAATCCTTGTTGTACCACCTCCTAATAAAACAATTGGACGGTGACCATGTTTTTGTAATAGTCTTAAACACATTATTTGTAATAAACTACCCACATGAAGACTCTCTGCAGTACAGTCAAAACCAATATATGCGTTAATTTTTTCTTTATCTAGCAACTTAGATAATTCATCTTCCCCAGTACACTGATAGTAGAAACCTCTTTCTTTAAAATCATTTAAAAATTTATTCATAAATATGTAACAACAATATACAATATTTATTAAAAAAAAATAAGAATGAAAAAAAATTACACATCTCTAGGATTAATGAGCGGAACCTCGATGGATGGAATCGATGCTTCCATTATTAAATCAAATGGTGAAGATAAATATGAACCAGTTTTGGATCAATATTTTGAATATGACGATGAAATATATAGAGAATTAGTTAATATTAGAAATAAAATTAATTGTTCTAAAGATTTGGAGATTAATTCAACTATACTAAGTGAACTTGAGAGGAAAATTACAATATTTCATGCGACTGTATGTAAAAAAATTATTAGTAATTATTCTTCTAATATAGATTTAATTGGGTTTCATGGACAAACTATATTTCATAATGCTAATGAAAAAATTTCAAAACAACTTGGTGATGCTAATTTATTATCAAGTTTATTAAAAAAAAAAGTTATTTATAGTTTTAGAGAAAATGATTTGATTAATGGGGGACAAGGAGCTCCGTTAGCGCCTATTTTTCATCAATTATTAGTAAATCAAAACCAAATTAATTTTCCAGTATGTATTTTAAATATTGGTGGTTTAGCAAATATAACAATAGTTTCTTCGAGAGATTCTAATGATTTAAGAAGTTATGACATTGGACCAGGCAATTGTTTAATGGATGAATTGATAAGAAAAAATAGTGCCATAAGATTCGATAAAAACGGGGAATTAGCTAAAGCTGGAAAAACAGATAAAATAATCTTAAACCAAGCAATTGATAATTTTGATAATATAAAAGATAATAATAACCTTTCTTTTGATATTAAAGATTTTGATTTAAATTTCGTGCGTGGACTTTCATTGAAAGATGGTCTTTCAACTTTAAGTGATTTTACAGCCTTTTTAATTTATCAATCAATTGTTAATTCAATTAATTTAGATAAAGATAAAAAATTAAATGTACTTATTTGTGGGGGTGGTAGAAAAAACTTATCTTTAATTAATAACATTAAAGATAAACTTCCATCTAATGTTAATTTTTGTCTAATAGATGATTATAAAATTGATGGTGATTTTGTAGAATCGCAAGCCTTTGCTTACCTTGCAATCAGGTCTTATTTAAAAAAAATAATATCATTTCCCAACACAACCAATGTTAGAAATTCCTGCACTGGAGGGATTTTAGTAGAAAATTATTAAAATAAAGCTGATTCTTTTTTGATATATTTATCTAAACTTTTTACCAAAATATCTTCAGTTTTATTAAAAAAATGATTAGCATCATTTATTGCTTGAAAGTCAACTTTTATTCCTTTTTGAGCGCTCAATCTTTTATCAAGTTCAGTGATATGCTCTAATGGCACAAGTTCATCTTTTTTTCCATAAATCATCAAGCCAGATGTTGGGCAAGGAGATAAAAAAGAAAAATCATATACATTGGGTTGAGGAGATATAGCAATAAATCTATTAATCTCAGGTCTTCTCATAAGTAGTTGCATTGCTATTAGAGAACCAAAAGAGAATCCTGAAATCCAGCATTGTGAGTTATCAAAATTTTCTCTTTCCAACCAATCCAAAGCAGCAGCAGCATCTGCTAACTCACCTTGACCATTATCAAATTCACCATCACTCTTTCCCACGCCTCTAAAATTTACCCTACAAACTGAAAATTCATTTTCCATAAATGTATGAAATGTATCTACAACAACTTTATTATTCATTGTTCCTCCATACTGGGGATGAGGTTGTAATACTAAAGCTATCGGTGATGTAATTTTATTACTCTTATAATACTTAGCCTCCATTCTTCCAGCAGGACCAGGTATAAAAACTTCTACTATTTTATTATCCATAAGTGTTATTGATTATTATTCTCAAAAAAAATTACATCTATCATAACTAAGCGACAATATGTTAACTTTTTTACGTAATCTATACTTGACTAATTTAGTCAGGTTTGTATAAAAAGCCTTATAAATAAGGGTAAATATGAAATTAACATCAAAAGGTAGATATGCAGTGATGGCATTAGCTGATTTAGCTAATTTCAACAGCGTACATCCTGTATCTTTACGAGATATATCCTTAAGACAAGGCATATCATTAGATTTTTTAGAACAAATATTTTCAAAGCTAAAAAAAAACAACATAGTCAAAAGCATCAGAGGAACCAATGGGGGTTACATTCTAAACAAAGATCCTGTTCAAATTAAACTAGCAAACATACTTAATGCTGTGGATGAAGAAGTTAAAACTGTACAGTGTAAAAAAGAATCAAAAAAAGGATGTAATAGTAAAACATCAAAATGCATTACCCACAATTTATGGGACGAACTTGAAATACATATCAATTATTTCTTTGAGAAAAAAAATTTAAAAGACCTTATAAACAACACATCAGAAAGTAGAAATTAAAATGGATGCTAGAGAAAAAGAAATAGAAAAATTAAAAGATTACAAATATGGTTTTTCAACTGATATTGAGAATACAAGAGCTCCCAAAGGATTAAATGAAGAGGTTATTAAATTTATTTCAAATATAAAAAAAGAACCTAAGTGGATGCTGGATTGGAGACTAAAAGCTTTTGAAAGGTTGAAGCAATTAAAAGAACCAAATTGGCAAAAACCAAAATATCCTAAAATAGATTATCAAGATCTTTATTATTACTCTGCACCAAAAAGTATGGATGACAAACCTAAAAGTTTAGATGAGTTAGATCCTAAGTTACTTGAAACATATAAAAAACTAGGGATACCACTACAAGAACAGGCAAGATTAAATGGTATAGCTGTAGATGCTGTATTTGATTCAGTGTCAGTAGCAACAACTTTCAAGGGTGAATTGAATAAAAAAGGAATAATTTTTTGCTCAATGTCTGAGGCAATTCGAGAACATCCTGAACTTATAAAAAAATATTTAGGATCAGTAATTCCATTATCAGATCATTATTTTGCAACATTAAACTCTGCGGTATTTACAGACGGTTCATTCGTCTACATTCCAGAAGGCGTCAGATGTCCAATGGAATTATCAACTTACTTTAGAATTAATGCTACAGAAACAGGTCAGTTTGAAAGAACATTAATTATTGCTGATAAAGGAAGTTATGTCAGTTATTTGGAAGGCTGTACGGCACCAATGAGAGACGAAAATCAATTACATGCTGCTAATGTAGAATTAATTGCATTAGATGATGCTGAAATTAAATATTCAACAGTTCAAAATTGGTATCCTGGAGACAAAGATGGCGTAGGAGGTATTTATAATTTTGTTACTAAGAGAGGACTCTGTAAGGGAAAAAATTCAAAAATTTCATGGACACAAGTTGAGACAGGTTCAGCAATTACATGGAAGTATCCAAGTTGCATTTTAAAAGGAGATAATTCTGTTGGAGAATTTTATTCAATAGCTATTACCAATAATCACCAGAAAGCAGACACTGGCACAAAGATGATTCATCTTGGAAAAAATACAAAAAGCAAAATAATTTCTAAAGGTATATCAGCTGGTTTTGCTGATAATACATATAGAGGTTTAGTAGATATCGCTAAAAATGCTGATAATGCTAGAAACTTCACTCAATGTGACTCATTGTTGATGGGAAATAAATGTGGTGCACATACGGTACCTTATATAAAAAATAAAAACTCTAGTTCAAATATAGAACATGAGGCTACCACTTCAAAAATTAGTGAAGAACAATTATTTTATTGTAATCAAAGGGGCTTAAATCAAGAAGAGGCCGTTAGTTTAATTGTTAATGGTTTTTGCAAAGAAGTATTACAGCAACTTCCAATGGAATTTGCTGTAGAGGCACAAAAATTAGTTGGTATTAGCTTAGAAGGGAGCGTTGGGTAAATGTTACAAATTAAAGATCTTAAAGCAAAAATAGATAACAAAGAAATATTAAAAGGATTAAATTTAGAAATTAAGCCAGGGGAAGTGCATGCAATAATGGGACCGAATGGATCTGGTAAAAGCACTCTATCAAATGTTCTTTCTGGAAAAAAAGGGTACACGGTAAGTGGAGATGTTACATATTTTAATGAAAATTTATTAGACCTTGAGATTGAAGAGAGAGCACACAAAGGAATATTTTTAGCATTCCAATACCCCTTAGAGATTCCAGGTGTGAATACTAATATATTTTTAAAAACATCTTTAAATGCGATTAAAAAAGCAAAAGGTGAAAAAGAATTAGATGCGATTGAATTTTTAAAATTAGTTAAACAAAAAGCATCTGAGTTAAAATTTGATGAAAAAATTTTAAGTAGACAGTTAAATGTTGGTTTTTCTGGTGGTGAAAAAAAAAAGAATGAAATTTTACA
>CAJQSC010000030.1 GCA_905612465.1 uncultured Candidatus Pelagibacter sp. | reverse complement strand
AGAGAGTTGGGACAGAAGCTAAAAGCAATAGAAGAAGTCTGGATTAGTAACGACTTCAAAATTTCAGATAAAGAAGTTCAAAAAATAGTAAGTAATTAAACGTACTTTACATCTTTAATTTCAAAGTTTTTTACACCTGCTGGAGTTTTAATTTCAACTAAATCATTTTTGTTTTTTCCAATTAAACCTCTACCTATTGGTGATTGAAAAAATATCAGTTTTTTTTGAAGGTCAGCCTCATCTTTTCCAACTATTTTATAGGTAATTTTTTCTTCAGTATCTAAATTTTCTAAATCTACAGTTGAGCCAAAGATGACTTTTCCATCATTACTCATTTTGGTTACGTCGATTACATTTGCTCTTGCGATATTATCATTAATCTGAACTATTCTTCCTTCATTATGTGATTGTTCTTCTTTTGCAGCATGGTATTCAGCATTCTCTTTCAAATCTCCATGTGATCTTGCTTCAGATATTGCAGCTACTATCTGTGGACGTTTTTTCTCTTTTAAAAAAATTAGTTCTTCTTTTAAAACTTCAAGTCCGGCAGTTGTTATTGGTTCTTTTTCCATTTTAATTCCATTTTGCTATTGGAGGCAAAGACATTAATATTCCCTCAACATTACCACCTGTTTGTAAACCAAATTTTGTCCCTCTATCGTATAGTAAGTTAAACTCAGCATATCTACCTCTTTTAATATATTGTATCTCCTTTTCTTTTACAGTCCATTTCTTTTTGTGTTTCAATTGTATTATTGAGTTAAATAACATTTGAAAGGTAACTCCAAGATCTGTTACAAATTTAAAGTCTTTCTCCCAATCATTCTTTTTGTAATCAAAAAAAATACCACCAATTCCTCTTTTTTCTTTTCTATGTGGTAAATAAAAATATTCATCACACCACTTTTTATATTTTTTATAGAATTTTTTATCATGTCGATCACACATTTTTTTTAATTCGCTATGAAGGAAGCTTTTTTCTTTAAGATCTTGAATGCAAGGTGTTACATCCATACCACCACCAAACCATCCATGCGTTGTATAGATAAACCTTGTGTTAAAGTGAATTGCTGGAACATGAGGATTTCTCATATGCATTACAATAGAAATTCCGGATGCCCAAAAATTTTGATCTTTAGAGGCACCTGGAATTTTTTTACTCATTTCTTTTGAAAACTTTCCATGGACCTCTGAAAAATTTACACCAACTTTTTCAAAAATTTTACCATTTTTTAAAATTCTAAACTCTCCACCACCTTCATCTTTAACTTCATTTCTATTCCAAGTTTTAGATTTAAATTTGTATTTTTTACCTTCTAGTTTTTCAATATCGTTACAAATTGTGTTTTGCAGTAACTTAAACCAATTAGAAGCAAGTTTTTTTTTAATTTCTTTATCCATTATTTGTTAAAGTTAGTTTGTCTTAAATTTTCTGAAAGAATTATAGCAACTGATGAGGCTATATTTAAAGATCTTTTATTGTCCATCATGGGTATTTTCAACCTATACTTAATAAAATTATGAACATGATCTGGTACACCAGCACTTTCTCTTCCAAATAATAGCGTATCATTACTCTCAAATTTGAAGGCAGTATAAGAGTCTGCTGATTTAGTTGTTAATAATATTACTCTCTCATTCTTTTTTGATTTAAAAAACTCCTCTGAACTTTGATAAAATTTTATCATTTTTTCATCCATGTAATCCATTACAACTCTTTTAAATCTTTTATCACTAAATAAGAATCCGCACGGCTCAATAATTTCCAAGTCAGCACCGAGACACGCACATGTTCTAATAATTGCAGCTGTATTTTGAGGAATATCTGGCTCATATAAGGCTATTTTAGGTCTTAAAATCATAGTTTCTGTGTCATTGTTTCAGTGGAAAAAAAACTTTTTTCTTATATGAAATCATATATTAGATAACAATATACAAAATATAAAAGATGTCCGAAAAAAAACCTGAAAGAAGAGAATTCTTATTTACAGCCTCGTATGCTGTTGGAGCTGTTGGTGTAGGGGCAGTTGTTTGGCCTTTAATTGACCAAATGAATCCAGATGCTTCAGTTAAAGCATTGGCTAGTACAGAGGTTGATGTCAGTGCGGTTCAACCAGGCAAGACAATCACTGTGCTTTGGAGAGGAAAACCAGTTTTTATCAAAAGAAGAACGCCTGAAGAGATTGCAGAAGCAAGGGCTGTTAAGATGGAAGATTTAAAAGATCCTCAAAAAGATGAGGATAGAGCAAAAGATCCTGAGTGGTTGGTAATGGTTGGTGTTTGCACACATTTAGGATGCGTACCCTTAAATGACAAAGGTGATTATAACGGGTGGTTTTGTCCATGCCATGGATCACACTATGACACATCGGGAAGAATAAGAAAAGGTCCAGCACCATTAAATATGGAAGTTCCTAAATATGAATTTGTTAATAGCAACACAATTAAAATTGGATAATAAATAATTATGAGTGATCACGAGTACGTTCCTTCATCAAAATTTGGAAAATGGTTTAATGACAGACTCCCACTTTTGTCACTTGCTAGTCATTTAACAGACTATCCAACACCCAAAAATTTAAATTACTGGTGGACTTTTGGGGGAATATTAACTTTTTGTCTAATCACACAAATTGTAACAGGTTTAACTTTAGCAATGCATTATATTGCTCATGCTGACTTAGCTTTTGAAAGCGTTGAGCATATTATGAGAGATGTAAACTATGGATGGCTTATAAGATACATCCATGCAAATGGTGCATCGATGTTTTTCTTAGCGGTATATATTCATATATTTAGATCCTTATTTTATGGATCTTATAAATCTCCAAGAGAAATAATTTGGATTATTGGAATTATAATTTACCTTTTAATGATGGCAGCAGCATTCATGGGCTATGTTCTTCCTTGGGGTCAGATGAGTTTTTGGGGAGCAACAGTTATAACAAATCTTTTTAGTGCAATACCTTTAGTTGGAGAGGGAATAGTAAATTGGTTGTGGGGTGGTTATTCTGTAGATAATCCAACTTTAACAAGGTTCTTTACACTTCACTACTTAATTCCATTTTTAATTTTAGGATTAGTAGTTCTTCATATTTGGGCTTTACATATTCCTGGAAATAATAATCCAGTAGGAATCGATGTTAAAAAACCCTCGAAAGATACAGTGCCATTTCATCCATATATTGTTATTAAAGATGCTTTTGCACTATTAATGTTTACGATTGTTTTTGCATTTTTTGTATTCTATTCACCAAATATTTTAGGACATGCGGACAACTATATAGAAGCAAATCCAATGGTGACACCAGCTCATATTGTCCCCGAATGGTATCTACTACCTTTTTATGCAATCTTAAGATCTGTTCCAGATAAATTAATGGGTGTAGTTGCAATGTTATCAGCAATTTTAATTTTAGCCGCATTACCTTGGCTAGATACTTCAAAGATTAGATCAGCTGTATTTAGACCTCTTTATAAACAGTTTTATTGGATATTATTGGTTGATGTATTGGTACTTGGTTATGTTGGTGCAATGCCTGCAGAGGGCCTTTACTTGTTGATTGCCAGAGTTGCTACAGCTTATTATTTTATTCATTTTCTAATAATTTTACCCGTATTAGGATTCAAAGAAAAAACTATACCTTTGCCTTTAAGTATTACAGAACCGGTACTTGGAGGATTTCCAATGGCTTCAGTTGTTAAAAAAAAAGAAGGGTTAAATTAATTTAGTGAAACATACTTTTAAAATAACGTATTTAATAATTTCCTTATTAGCGGGAGCTCTTCAGGTTAATGCAGCAGAAAAAATTGATCTGTTAAAAACAGATTGGACTTTTAAAGGATTATTTGGAAAATTTGATAGAGGATCATTACAAAGAGGGTACCAAGTATATACAGAGGTTTGTGCATCGTGTCACTCAATGAAATATGTTAGTTATAGAAACCTATTTGAACCTGGTGGACCAGAATTTACTGAAGATCAGGCAAAAGCTATTGCAGCAAGTTTTGAAGTTACTGATGGACCAAATAGTGATGGAGAAATGTTTGTAAGACCAGCAAAATTATCTGATAAATTTGTTATGCCTTTTGCAAATGTTAAAGCAGCACAAGCAGCAAATGGAGGAGCTTATCCACCTGATATGTCGGTATTAGCAAAAGCTAGAAGCGGTGGTGTAGACTATATTTATTCTGTACTTTTAGGTTATGAGGATCCACCTAGTGGAGTAATTCTAGAGGATGGAGTTTATTATAATAAATACATGTATGGAAATAATATTAAAATGTCAGAGCCACTGTCTGATGGTTTAGTTGAGTATAGCGATGGTACTACTGCCTCAAAAGAGCAAATGGCCAAGGATGTGACGACATTTTTAATGTGGGCTGCTGAGCCACATTTAGAGTCTAGACATAAAATGGGCTTTAAAGCTATTTTATATTTAATTATTTTAACTATTTTAGTTTATTTTAGTATGAAAAAAATTTGGTCACGTATTGAATCTGAAGTTTAATATATCACCATCTTTCACAATATAATCTTTTCCCTCAAGTCTCATTTTACCATTAGTCTTTGAATTTACCCAGCCATTGTTAGTAATGAAGTCTTCATAAGCAATTGTTTCAGCTCTTATAAAGCCTTTCTCAAAATCAGTATGAATTTCCCCAGCAGCCTTAGGAGCGGTGCAGTTTTTTTGAATTGTCCAGGCTCTAGTTTCCTCTGGACCAGATGTAAAATAAGTATCTAGCTCTAAAATATTGTACCCTTTTTGAATTAGCATATTTAAACCAGTTCTTTTTAATCCAATCATTTCCATATAATTTTCTTTTTCTTCATTTTCTAACTGATTAATTTGATTTTCAATATCAGCTGAAACTATCAAAGTATTTTTTTCTCCAAACTTTTCGATGAAGGTTTTTGTATAATTATTCCCATTTTGAACGCTTGATTCATCAACATTACAAACAAAGATTTTAGGTTTTAATGACAGTAAACCGCTTTGGTTAATAAGTTTTTTTTCAAATTGGTCATAAATAATTTTAATATCTTTTGAATTATTTATACAATCTGATGCAATTTCTAATATTTTTAGTTGTTCCTCATCTACATTTTTCTTATTATTTTTCTCTAATCTTTTTTGAATAGACTCAAGGTCTGCTAACATCATTTCAGTTTCAATAATTTCTAAATCTCTCACTGGATCTACTGTAGGGTTTACATTTTGAATATCATCAGAATCAAAGCATCTTATCATGTGTATTACCGCATCAACTTCTCTGATGTGAGATAGAAATTTATTTCCTAGACCTTCGCCTTTAGATGCGCCTTCTACAAGTCCTGCAATATCTACAAATTCAATTGTAGTATTAATTTTTTTTTTTGATTGAGATATTTCTACTAATTTATTTAGTCTTTCATCTGGAACTGGGACAACACCAACATTTGGTTCAATTGTACAAAAGGGAAAGTTGGCAGCTTGTGCTTTGCTAGAATTTGTTAGTGCATTAAATAACGTGGATTTACCAACGTTGGGTAACCCAACAATTCCACATTTAAAACTCATTATTTATTATTTACAGTACTTGCGAATAAATCTAATTTTTTATCAATCAACATAGGCATTGAACTGATAATATTATTAGTGATTTTTTCTAGTTGTAACATTTCATCTTCATCAAAATCTTTTAATACGTGGTCTGAAACATCAGCCTTAGTTTTAGGTCTTCCAATTCCAATTCTTACTCTTGAATAATCTTTTCCAATAAACTTATCTATGGATTCAATTCCATTATGACCTGCACTTGAGCCGGCAAATTTTGCTTTTACTTTTCCAAATTCAATATCAAGATCATCATGAAATACGATTACATCTTGTGCATCAATTTTAAAGTATTCAATTAACTCCCTTATGCAAATACCAGAATTATTCATAAAAGTTAAAGGCTTTATTGCATAAACTTTTTCACCTTCAATATCTCCTGTAGTCAACAGTCCTTTAAACTTAGGTTTTTGTTTAGATAGGCCAAATTTTTGATTAAGAGCATCAATCAACTTAAAGCCAATATTATGTCTATTATTTTCACTATTGGGTGTTGGGTTTCCTAAGCCTACAAATAAAAGCATAATTTTTTGAGATCGTATCTAGGAATTTTCACTATAATAATTTTATTATTTTTTTACTTCAGGAGCCTTCTTCTCATCGACTTCTTTTTTATCACCATCGGCTACAGGAACTGCATCCTTACCGTCTGCTGCTGTTTCCTCTGTTTCTGCTTCTGCTGGTTTTTCTGGTTCTTTAACAACTGTTGGTGCAGCCAATGTTGCAATTACAAAATCACGCCCCATAATCGTTGGTGCAACACCTTCTTCTAGCTTAACAGAAGATATTTTAAAACTTTCTCCAATTTCAATCCCATCAAGATCTATTATAATTGCTTCAGGAATTTTTTCACTTACACATTTTAATTCAATTTTTCTTCTAACTATATTTAGCACTCCACCTCTTTTTAAACCTGGTGATGTTTCATGATTTATGAATTGAACAGGGACCTCTATTCTAATTTTTACACCAGGGACAACCCTAAGAAAATCAATATGAGTTGGTTCATCTGATATTACGTTGTATGTGATTTCTCTGGGTAAAACATTTTGAGGTTTACCATCCAAGTTAAGAGCTATAATATTTGATAAAAAATTATCTTTTTCAAGTAACAATTTAAGAGTTTTTTTTAAAATTGTAACTTTTTGATTTTGTTCTGTTCCACCATAAATTATGCCTGGAATATTACCTGCTAACCTAAGAGACCTTACATCTCCTTTTGTTTTAGTATTTCTAGTATTTGCTTCAAGTGAATTCATAAAAGAAGGTTTTCTAGCGCAAGTTCCTCAATAACTCAAGATAATTATTTAAATAAATCTGACACTGAAGTCGAATTAGAAATTCTTTTAATTGCTTCTCCCATAAGGGTTGAAATAGGTAAAACTTCTATATTTTTAGCTTTCCCAATTTTCTCATGGTTATCAATTGTATCAGTTATTACTAATTTTTTTATGACAGACTTTTTAATTTTCTCTATTGCCTCACCTGTTAAAACACCATGAGTAATGTAGACATAAACTTCTTTTGCTCCTCTATCTTTCAATGCTTTAGCTGCATTTACTATAGTTCCACCAGAATCGATTATATCATCTACTATTATGCAAGTTTTATCCTTAACATCTCCTATAACATTCATAACCTTTGATTGACCTGGTTTAGGTCTCCTTTTATCAACAATTGCAAGATCAACACCTAAAATTTTACCAAGTGCTCTTGCCCTTTCTGTACCACCCACATCAGGGGCAACACAAATAATATTTTTACTTTTAATATTTTTTTTTGCATGTCTTGCAAAAATAGGAGTAGCAAACAAGTTATCAACTGGAATGTCAAAGAAACCTTGAATTTGCCCAGCATGCAAGTCAACAGTAACAACTCGGTCTGCACCAGCTTTAGTAATTAGATTAGAAACAAGTTTTGCTGATATAGAAGTTCTAGGTACCACCTTTCTGTCTTGTCTAGCATAACCAAAATAAGGAATTACAGCAGTAATGTTTTTAGCTGAAGATCTCTTTAAAGCATCAATACAAAGAAGCAATTCCATTAAATTATCATTTGCAGGAGAGGAGATTGATTGAATTATAAAAATACTATTACCTCTAATATTTTCATTAATTTCTATATAGATTTCCCCATCATTAAATTTTTTAATACTCGAGTTTACAAGCTTAGTTTTTAAATACTTAGCAATATTTTTGCTTAAGGGTTTATTGCTGTTTCCAGTTAATAATTTCATGAGATAGTCCTAATTAATCATAATTATTGAAATATTTCTACCATAATCATTCTCATTGCGGCTAATAGATCTTCTTGCGCTAAAAAAATTATTTTTGGCATTAAATGTATCTTTATTGATAATATCAATTTTCTTAATATTTAAGCTTTCTAATTCAAAATGAATATATTTATTTAAATCAAAGTAATTTTTATTTTTATCAATTTTGAAAAAAATTATATTTTTTTTGTCTTTTTTGATAAATTTTTTTTTTAAATCATCTCTAACTTCATAATTATTAACTGAAATACATGGACCTATAACTGCGGTAATATTCTGTGGGGAACAACCTTTTGTAATCATAAAGTTTATGACTTTTTTTATAATACCCTTATAGGCACCTTTCCATCCAGCATGAATAGCTGCTATCATTTTTTTATCCTCATCATGAATTAATATTGGTGCACAATCAGCTGTTAAAACAGCTATCGGAAGGTTTTTCTTATCAGTGATTAAAGCATCTCCTTTAAATTTATTACTATTAAATTTTGAATTCTTACCTATGTAGTAAAATTTATCACTATGAATTTGGTTTAATAAAACTACTTTTTTTGACTCAGCGTTAATTTTATTACATACTACTTCAAGGTTTTTGTGTACATCTCTTTTATTATCGGAAGAGCCTGATCCGCAGTTCAAACTTTTAAATATGCCAGTAGATTTTCCACCTAATCTATTGAAAAAAGCATGCTTTACATCCCTAAATCTAATTAGTTTCTTTGATTTAATCAATTTAAAATCCTAACTTAAATTTATTTTTATGATTTGATATAAACATTACTTTAAACAAATGCCCCATCTGACTTTCATCAATTAATCTTTTAATCCTAAAATAAATATCAGCTTTTTCACTGAATAACATATTTTTAGACAATATTTCAGCCCTATCCAATATACCAAGTTTTGTTAAGAATTTATTTTGAGTGGTAGATAGAGAGGAACACGGACCTAATTTTTTGATTATTTTTTTAATCAAATTGAAGTTTAAATTGTAGGTTATGTCTGAATTTCTAAAGCCTTTTAGAACATCACAGTATTTGTGTTTGGAAACTGCTTGAAGTGTATTTTTCATTTCTTTTTCATAATATGCATAATCTATTATTAAAATTCCACCATTATTATGCTTAATTTTATTGATTATAGTTTTTAGGTAGTTTGTAGCTAGTGGAGAATATTCAATAAAAGTTTGTTTATATGAAATCTTAAACTTAATTTTTTTTTCAAATT
>CAJQSC010000029.1 GCA_905612465.1 uncultured Candidatus Pelagibacter sp. | reverse complement strand
ACTAAAAACTTTTTTAAGCAAAATAGAAAAATGAAATCTTCCTGGTATGAGGGTAATACTGGTTTGCCACCACTAGATTATGCAATTAATAATGCTTTAAAATATGGGTGGTCTCACCATATTGAAAGATTAATGATTTTATCAAACATAATGAATCTTTGTGAGGTGAAACCAGTTTATGTTTACAAATGGTTTATGGAAATGTTTGTAGATTCTTCTGACTGGGTAATGGTTCCAAACGTTTATGGAATGGGCCTGTTTAGTGATGGAGGGATATATGCAACTAAACCTTATATTTGTGGATCAAGTTATATTTTGAAGATGATGGATTTTAAAAGGGGAGACTGGTGCAATACGATGGACGGATTGTACTGGAGGTTTATTGATCGAAACAGAGAATTTTTTATTAAAAACCCAAGACTTTCAATGATGGTATATGTTTTTGATAAGATGAAAGATGAGAGAAAACAATTAATTTTATCTGAAGCAGATAAATTTATTAAGCAAAATACAAATTAGTGAAAAAAGAAAACTTACCATCAAAAATTTGTATTACATGTAAGAGACCTTTTACATGGCGAAAAAAATGGAAGCTAAATTGGGATAAGGTTAAATACTGTTCCAAGAAGTGTTCTGGATGATTTATTTATCATTATTTATAATATCTTTTTTAGCAGCAACTATCCTACCATTTTCATCAGAACTAACATTAGCTGGCATGATGGCAACATCTAGTTATGATAATTTATTGTTATTAATAGTTGCAAGCTTAGGAAATGTTTTGGGTTCAGTTGTTAATTGGATTTTAGGTTTTTATTCAAGAAAATTTTCAAAAAAAAAATGGTTTCCATTTAAAGACGAGCAAATAGAAAGTTCTTCAAAATGGTTTAATAAATTTGGAAGATGGTCATTATTATTTGCTTGGGTACCGATTATTGGAGATCCTTTAACTTTAGCAGCGGGCTTACTTAGGGTTAGGTTTGTAGAGTTTTTAATCTTAGTAACAATTGGAAAAATTAGTAGGTATTTGGCTATTTTTTATTTGCTTAGCTAATTTTACCGACTGTGTTAAGCACTTCAATGCTTGAAATATTTATCCAAACTTTTTTCTTATATTTTATTGTTATTGATCCTTTGGGAACAACGCCACTATTCTTAATTGTCACTCAGCACATGGAGACTAAAGATAAGATTAAAACAGCCTTAAGTGCCACAACAATCGCAGCTGTTATACTGCTATTTTTTGCATTACTTGGAAGTTCTTTACTAAGATATTTAAACATATCTTTTCCAGCCTTTACAATTGCAGGTGGGATTATTTTATTTTTGATTTCTATGGAGATGCTATTTGATAAGAGACAACAAAGAAAAGAAGGTGACCTTGAATATAATTCAGAAAGAGTAAGTGTATTTCCTTTAGCAACACCCTTAATAGCTGGGCCAGCTGGGATTACCTCTGTTATTGTTTCTGTTTCAGATATAGGTAATAATTTTACAAATCAAGCCGTAGGAATATTAGCGTTAGTTTTGGTTTTGTTTTTAACTTTTACGATTTTTTTTATTGCTTCAAAATCTTCAAAAATAATTAATAAAAAGATAATTAGTGTAATTTCAAGAGTAATAGCAATTATTCTAGCAGGGCTGAGTGTTCAATATATTCTAGACGGACTAAAAACTTTTTTAGCTTAAGATATTGTTCTAGAGAGTATTCTAAATTAGTATAAATTTAGTAATGAATATAATTGTCTTACAGCATATCAAAATTGAAGATCCAGGTTATATCAAAGATTTAATGTTGGCTGATAATGTTAATTTGACTACCATAGAGCTAGATGAGGGTGAAAAGATACCAAGTGATTTGACAAAGTTTGATGGTATGTTTTGTATGGGCGGTCCTATGGATACTCATATGGAAAAAGAATATCCCTGGTTAGTTGATGAAAAAAGAAAAATTAAAGAATTTGTTGTTAATCTTAAAAAACCCTATTTAGGGTTTTGTCTAGGTTGTCAGTTACTGGGTGAAGTTGTTGGTGGTAAGGTTGTGCAATCCAAAACCCCAGAAATTGGAATGATGGATATAAATTTTTCCAAAGAAAAAGAAAAGGATATTTTGTTCTCTGCTTTTCCCGAAAAAATTAAAAGTTTGCAATGGCATTCCTTTGAGGTTGATGGCCTTGATAGTAATAAAGATGTAATAATTTTGGCTTCATCTCCAGTTACTAAATACCAGATTTTTAAATATCAAAATCATGCCTACGGAATTCAATTTCATATAGAAATTAAGGATACAACGGTTAATGAATGGGGCTGTGTTCCAGAATATAAGCAGGCTCTAGAAGGTCAATTAGGCGAAGGTGCTTTAAATACATTTGATCAAGCTGCAAAAGATAATATGCAAAGCATGAACGACTACTCTAGAATTTTATACTCAAATTTCAGGGATAAAATTATTTCTAAATAATATTTATTTTTTTCTTTTTTTAAGACCCAGCTTGTCGCTATGTCTTAGTCTTAAAATAACTATAGCAGATGCTATTAAGACAATTGCAACTGCTTCATAAACTAATGCAGAAGGATCCATTTCTTTTCCTTGCAATATAATAAACCGTGCTAATGCGGTGATAGCAATCAAAAGAGGTAAGGTAATACTGATGGATTGCTGAGACCAAAAAACTCTAACCATTGCCAATACTTCTAAGTATAGAAACATCAGTAGAAGGTCAGCTAACATTACAGATTGATTTAGAAACATGTTCTTAATTTCCATAACAACAGCGATTACCGTACTAATTAAAATAATACTTAATAACACTAGTTGTAAGGTTTTAGCAATTTTTTCCACTATTTTACCTTACTAAAAGGTAGCCACTTTTCCAACACTGATTTAGATGGTCCATCATAGGGAATTGAATAAGAGTTAGGATTTGGACTTGTTAAAACCTCTATTCCTTTAGAAAATATAAAGATAAACACAATTACAAAAACTATTACCATTATCTTAAAAGGGTCAAAATTTTTTGTTTGAAATACACTATTAGACTTTTCTTCAGCTTTATGAAACTGCTTGAAGGTCATATAAACTGCAAATATTAAACCGACGTGTGCAACATAGAGACCAGCCCAACCAAAAGCAAAAGTTGAATAAGAAAATATATAAAGACTAAAAACAGTTGTCCAAACAAAACTTAAAACCAATAGAATTTGTAACCTCACTGATCTTGGTAATGCTCTTAAATCGTTTTTACTATCATCAAATAAGATGTTGGCGCTATCTATCATCCAATTTTTTAATGATTCCATTTGATTGTTTTAATTGTTTTCAAGAATAAAACAAAGGTCTATTTGTCCAGCTTATTACTCTAAGTTAGCTTTTATTAGGTTTTCTAAGTTTGCAGAACTTTGAGCTCCTGAAATAACATCTTTTCCAATTTCAAAGAAGGGTACACCATTAATTTCTTTTTCTTTTGCAATACCAACATAAGAATTAACTTTTTCAACATTGTCTGGATTGAAAAAATTATTCACCTCACTTTCTTTAATATTAAATTCTGTTGCAATATTAATTAAAATTTCTTTATTTCCAATATCAAGACCTTCAACAAAGTATGAGTGGTATATTTTTTCTTTAACCTGATTTTGTACATTTGTCTGCTTAGCTAATTTGATCAACAGATGAGAAAGTACTGTATTTGGTGTTTTCTTAATATTATTAATGTTAAAATTAAGACCTACTTTATTGGCCTCTTCAGTCATTCGATCGTACATTGGTTGAGCAAATTCTTTCCCACCAAATTTCATTTTTAAATATTGATCTCTTTCAATTCCTTCTTTTGGCATATCTGGATTTAATTGAAATGGAACATGCTCTATCTCAAACTTAGTTTCAGGAAAATTTTTTACAGCTTTATTTAGTTTTGTCTGACCAATAAAACACCAACCACAAATTGTATCTGCAAATACTTTTATAATCATTTTTTAATTAAACTTTGTAACTATCTTGGGTATATAATTTTTAAAATTAAAAAAACCTTTATTACAAAACTGCCATGAAAATTGATCTATTTCACGATAAATAAATTCAATATTCTTTAATTCATTAAGTTCTAAGTAGTCTAAATTTTCTCCTATAGTTGGATAAAGTGCATAAACTGTTTCTTTAATATTCTTAAGTTCATCAATTTTAATTACTTCTGCTGTAATTGATTTTTCTTTAAGCCTATTTAACTGGTCGTCAATTAAAAGAGTTTTAAAATTTATTGTATTTTCACTTAATTGAATCTGTCGCGTTTCATTTGTATTTGAAATTATTAAGATTTTTTTAAAGTTGTGACCTTTAAAATCAGAGAACTCCATTGAAAGATTGTTATCAAATACTAATAACATCTTGTCTTCTAATAAGTGAGGGTTAGTAAAGTTTTTTTCTGTAATTGAGTAGATTTTCTCAGAAATTTTTGGGGCAGCTTTTTCATTTATTTTAATATTTTGAAACCGATCATTGGTAAATTTTTTTATATTCCATTCTGTAGCTAAGTAATTTTTACCTTGCGTTTGAATTCCAGCAACCCATCTCCAACCTAAAGTATTAGATGCAGCATCTCCGTCAAAGAGATGTTTCATAAAAAATTCAGCGCCTAGTTGCCAAGGTAAATTTAATGTAAAAATCCAAATACTAGCAAACCACATTCTTGTATGATTATGAAGATAGTTAAATTCTTTAAGTTCATTGACCCATTCATTAAAACATTCAATATTCGTTTTTCCCTCTATAGCGCCTAGGTAATCTTTATTATCTTTAAAGTTTTCTTTAATTTCCTTTAATTCTTCCAAGTAGTCTGTCCAGACATTAGGTCTTAATTCAAGCCATCCTTTCCAATAAACCCTCCAAAGAACCTCCTGAATAAACTTTTCATTTTTTACAAATGAAAGTCTTTTTAATGATTTATTAATAATCTCCACCTCATTAATTAAACCATGAGTTACATAGGGTGAAAGACATGAAGTGTTATCTCTTTTTTGAGGACCAAAATCAAAATTTCTTAATTTAGAATATTTTAAAAGATTATTTTCAATAAATTGATTTAATTCCTCAACAGCCTCGGCCCTTGAACCTTTAAATTTCATATTAAATTATCTTAATTGTTTTTTATGAAAATTAATAAATTTTTCTACATTTGATTTATTAAAGGTTTTGTTTTCTTCAAAAGAAACTTTTTTCATTGAGTAAGCACTACTTTTTGTTTGTCTAGACATTATAGTGATATTGCCTTTATATAATTTAAGCTTAACAGTACCATTTACTTTATTTTTTTTAAGATCCACAATCTTTTGAAGTTTAAACCTTGCTTTAGAATACCAGTAACCATTGTATATAAGTTCAGCATATTTAGGCATAATCTCATCTTTTTTATGCATGGTTTCTTTATCCAAAGTAACAGACTCAATGGCTCTATGTGCAGACATTAACAGTGTTCCACCAGGCGTTTCGTAAACACCTCTAGATTTAATCCCAATAAATCTATTTTCAACTAAATCAACTCTACCTATTCCATTTTTACCAGCAACTTCATTAAGCTTTTTTAGTAAGTTTCCAGGTGATAATTTTTTACCATTTACAGTTATAGGGTCACCATTTTTGAATCCTATAGTTACAAATGAAGATTTGTTAGGAGCTTTCTCAGGAGACACAGTTCTTTGAAAAAGAAACTCTGGGGCCGCATTTTTTGGGTTTTCTAGAACCTTACCTTCAGTTGAGGTGTGATATAAATTGTCATCAATAGAAAAAGGAGGTGCACCTTTTTTATCTGTTGGAATTGGAATATTATTTTTCTTTGCATATTTAATTAAATCTGTTCTTGAATTTAATTTCCATATCCTCCAAGGAGCAATAATTTTTACCTTAGGACCAAAGTAATGATAGCCTAGTTCAAACCTCACTTGATCATTCCCTTTTCCAGTTGATCCATGTGAAACAGCATAAGCACCAAATTTCTTAGCTACTGCAATTTGACGTTTTGCAATTAATGGTCTTGCGATTGAAGTACCCAATAAATAAACACCCTCATAAATTGCATGTCCCCTTAGCATAGGAAAAACATAATCTTTTACAAAAATATCTTTTAGATTTTCAATAATAATATTTTTAACACCTAATCTTTTTGCATTTCTTATAATTTTTTTTTTATCAATTTCTTGCCCAACATCAGCAGTGTAGCAAATAACTTCTGCATCATAATTTTCCTGAAGCCATTTTAAAATAATAGAAGTGTCTAGTCCCCCAGAATAAGCAAGTACAATCTTTTTTTTAGATTTCATTTACTTAGCTGCAATTTGCTTTTGTAGCATTATAAGCTTTAGTAAATCCTAGTAGAGAATAGTGATCAATTGTTGAAGAGCCGTTTTGAGTATTGCCTGTAACCATTATTCTAGAACCCCTCTTCATAGTTTTAATCATTTTAATTTCAAGTTTATTGCTAGTCATCCATGCAAAACCATCTTGAATAAGATCAAGTTTATATTTATTTTTTCCTGATTGAGCTATTACAGAATTTTTATTATTAAATTCATAACCAGCAGTAACACTTATTTCATTAGTTATTTTTTCCCCAGGTCTAAAGCTGATAAATAACCTAGCTTCTCTAGTGTTTTTTTTGGGTGATTGTAAAACAGGTTTTGATTGAGCAAAACAAACTTTACCTGTCTCATCATTCATGACATATGTAGCCCAATCCTTATGACTTCCCATTTTTTTAACTTCAGCACTAACTTGGCTAGCAAAAGTAGTAATAAAAATTATAAATATAAATTTTTTAATTATGGACATGGGTTGGGGTAAATTGTTTGTACTTCATTTATTTCTTTAATTACTTCATCAGTTAAATCTATATTTACACTTTCCACGTTAGTTTTCAACTGCTCCATTGTAGTAGCACCAATGATAACCGATGTTACAAATGGCTGAATTTCTAAAAACTTCAAAGACATTTGTGCTAAATCCAAACCGTGTTTCTTTGATATTTCATAATATAGTTCAACAGCTTTTTCAGCATTTTGATTATTATATCTAGACCAAAAATCACCATCTCTTTCCATTCTAGAATCTTTTGGTAATTGATTATTTCTATACTTTCCTGATAAATATCCACACGCTAAAGGAGAGTAAGCTAATAATCCCGCTTGTTCTCTTATAGATATTTCTGCAAGCCCAATTTCATAAGTTCTATTTAATAAATTGTAAGGATTTTGAACTGAAAGCATTCTTGGAAGATCTTTTTCTTTTGAAAGCTCTAAATATTTAGACAGCCCCCAAGGAGTTTCGTTAGATACACCAACATATTTAACTTTTCCCTGATCTATAAATTTTTTTAAGTTACCCAAAATATCTTCAAACCTAGTCCACTCACTACTGTCATCATGCTCATAACCTAATTTCCCAAAAAAATTAGTTTTTCTTTCTGGCCAATGTAGTTGATATAAATCGATGTAATCAGTCTTTAGTCTTCTTAAACTTCCCTCTAGTGCTTCTGTAATATTCTTTTCTCCAAAATGATTTCCACCACCTCTAACGTACTCTCTTGCTGGGCCACAAACTTTAGAAGCCAAAATTACCTTGTCCCTCTTTTTTGTTTTTTCAAACCAGTTACCAATAATTACTTCAGTATCACCGTAAGTTTCTTCTCTTGGTGGAACTGAATATATTTCTGCGGTATCCCAAAAATTCACACCCTGGTCTAAGGCGTAGTCCATCTGCCCAAATCCTTCTTCTTGAGTATTTTGCTCACCCCAAGTCATTGTTCCAAGACAAATAGTGCTTACTTCTAGGTCTGTATTTCCTAACTTTTTGTAATTCATAATTATCTCAACCTTATTAAGACATCTTGAAATAATAGTAAAAGGCTATTATATATAAGTCATGATATTCAATAAACAAAATTTGCTAAATAAAGTAAAAGAAGCCCAACAATCAACAGTAGTAATGGATGAGGGCTTAAGAGCCTACATGCTAAAAGTTTATAATTACATGGCTTCTGGGATTTTGTTAACAGGACTTGTATCTTTAATATTTTTTAAACTGTCTGTAGTAACAGATGCTAATGGATCTATAGTTGCCCTAACAAGCTTAGGTAATACAATTTTTCTTTCAGGTTTTAAGTGGGTTGTAATGCTTGCACCTTTAGGAGTTGTCTTTTACATGAGTGCTAAGATTAATAAGATGGCAGCATCTACTGCTCAAACCACTTTTTGGGTTTTTGCTTCGTTAATGGGAATTTCATTATCTTCAATATTTTTGACGTATACGGGTGCTAGTATTACTAGAGTATTTTTTATTACTTCAATCACCTTTGGTGCAATGAGTTTGTATGGCTACACAACTAAAAGAGATCTTACAAAATTAGGATCATTTTTAATGATGGGTCTAATTGGAATTATTGTAGCATCAGTTGTTAACATGTTTATGAAATCTACGATGATGGATTTTGTTATTTCAATATTAGGTGTTTTAATTTTTGTAGGCCTTACTGCTTATGATACTCAGAAAATTAAAAACATGTATGTAGCAAGTGATACAGGTGAGTTGATGGGTAAAAAAGCTGTAATGGGTGCCTTAACTCTTTACTTAGACTTTATAAATTTATTTATAATGTTGTTAAGATTATTTGGTCAAAGACGTTAGTCTTTTTATTTCTTAAGATTTTTCCAATTAGTATTTTTAAGCAAAATTTCTAGATCAAAAGAATTTTTTAAAACTTTACCATTAGAATCTGTAATTAAATATTTTAGGTTTTTATTACTTGGCTTAAAGTTTTTACAAATTTTATATAAAGCATTTTCTGCGGCATTTTTAAAAACACTAAAGCTAACCTGTCTACTAGAAATATTTAAACCATAGTCCTTCCAAGATCCCTCAGAGACCATTTTTGCATATAGATCTAAAATGATTTTAAGTTCATTTTTTTCAAAAAACTGTCTCTCTTCTATTTGTTTGTGAGGATTATTTACGACTAGCTTTAAGTTTCTATTCATCAAGTTTGTGTTTATTAATCAATGATATCTGAAACCCTGTAAAGATAAGGGTTATTGGCAACATTCCCCATACCTTAAAGTTAACCCAAAATTCTTCTGTTTGCGTTCTCCAGACACATTCATTGAGGATTGCAAGGCCAAAGAAAAAATACATCCATCTTTTATTTAATAGTTCCCAACCAATATCAGTTAGGGCAATTGATTTACCCATAATCTTTTTAAGAACAGGTTCATTTGTAAAATATTTTCCAAAATATAAAGCAAGGGCAAATAAAATATTTATAATCGTTGGTTTTACATAAAGAAAAACTGGATCATTAAAATAAATTGTTAGACCACCAAAAAATGTAATAAGGACACCACTTATTAAAGGCATCATAGGTATCTTTTTTTCAAAAAACCAGACAATAACTAGCGCAATTAATGTTGCAACTATAAGTGGTGGAATCGCAACTGCTAGATTTTTATCATTATTGTAATAATAATAAAAAAATATAGCTAAAGGCCCAAAGTCTGTTGCAAATTTAAGAAAAGATTTATTCACTTGACAGATATTAACATAATAAAAAAATATATAAATATTTTTTATTGATTTTTATTTTTAAACCACCATATTAATAATAATGGCAATTCAAAAAGCAAAATTTTCAATAGGAGATATTGTAAAACATAAACACTTTGAGTTTAGAGGTGTAATTTATGATGTGGATTTCGAATTTAATAATTCTGAAGAATGGTATCAATCCATTCCAAAGAATGTTCGTCCTAGAAAAGATCAGCCTTTTTATCATCTGTTAGCAGAAAATGATGAAATTACATATGAGGCCTATGTTTCAGAACAAAACCTATTAATGGATAATTCAGAAGACCCTATTAAACACCCTTTAATTGAAGAGATTTTTTCAGGAAGAAAAGGCTCTAGTTATTTTAAGCCCTCTAATTAATTCTTTTTTCAAACACAATTAACTCAAATCTTGGACATATATAGTTGTTATCTATAATTATGTTCTGATCAAGAGTGTTAAATAACGTTTTTATCATTATTGACTCCCTCTGCATTCTTGATCAGGATGACCATTAATATTAAAAACCAAATTATTTTTTTTTAATATATATAATTTAGAAATGTTTAAATTTTTTGAACCAAATAAAATTTTTGCAATAACCTCTAAAGCGCCAAAGTACGTTTTATTTTTATTTATTATTGTCTTAACAATTGGTTTAAACGAGGCGCTCATACTCTCACCTGAAGATTATAAACAAAGTGATGCAGTAAGAATTATGTATGTTCATGTGCCGGCTGCTTGGATATCACTTGGAATATTTTCAAGTTTAGCTTTATTGTCTGTTGGAAGTTTTGTTTTTAAAAATAAAAATTTTGCTCTAATTGCTAAAAGTTTAGCACCTTCAGGATTTATATTTAATATCATTGCATTAGTTACAGGTTCAATTTGGGGAAAACCAACTTGGGGTACCTGGTGGGCTTGGGATGCAAGAATAACTTCTATGCTAATCTTAGCTTTATTTTACGGAATGTATTTATTGGCTTGGAGAATTTATGATGACAAAGAACAGGTAATTAAAGTCACCTCTTTGATTGCAATTTTAGGAGTGGTGAATGTTCCTATCATTAAATTTTCTGTAGATTGGTGGAATACGTTACATCAACCAGCTTCAATTAATATTTTATCAACCAACACAGCAATTCACTCATCAATGTTAGTCCCATTGGGTATTATGACTGCGGCATTTGCCCTTTTTTCATTACTCATTTTTTTGATGAAATATAATACGGAACTGATAAAAGTTAAAAATAAAGGATTAGATAGATTATGATAAATGAAATAATTTCAATGAACGGATATGGATCTTACGTATGGTCAGCTTTTTCGTTCACATTGATCAGTTTTACAGCCTTGTACTTTGTAACTAAATTACAGCTTTCAAAAGAGCAAAAAAGATTTGTTTCTAAATTTGGTTCTCTAAATGCAGAGAAAGCTATAGCTGCGAGATCACAGAATATTAATAGAGAAATATTATCCAATACATCAAATATTTAACTAATAAACCATGTATGGTAAAAAAGTTAAATTACGATTTGCATTCTTAGCTTTAATCTTAGCCTCAGTAATTTTAACAGTTTTTTTAGTTTTACAATCATTAAAAGAAAACGTTGTATATTTTCAGTCTCCGTCAGAAATAAAGTCTTTAATAGAGTTAAATAAAAAGAAAATAAGAGTGGGAGGGATGGTTAAAGAACAGTCAGTTTTTATAAATTCTGATGAAGTTAATTTTATTATTACTGACTTTAAAAATGAAATTAATGTTGTTTATTCAGGGGCAGTTCCCAATTTATTTGCAGAAGGAAAAGGAGTAGTTGCTGAAGGTTTTTTAAAAGATAAGAATTACTTTACCGCTACTAAAATTTTGGCAAAACATGATGAAAATTATATGCCCCCAGAAGTTAAAGAAGCCATAGGAGATAAATAAATTGCTAGCTAATCAGATAGGTTATTATTCTTTAATTTTAGGGTTGCTACTTTCAGCATTACTTTGTGGAGTTTCAATTAAAGACTTTAATAATGCTAATAAGCAGATTAACCAAAATATATTATCTCTATCATTTCTACAGTTAGTTTTTGTAATTGTGAGTTTTTTGAGCTTGATTATATCTTTTATAAACTCAGACTTTAGTAATGAGACAGTCTTTAATAACTCTCACACAACTAAACCATTATTCTATAAAATCTCAGGAACTTGGGGAAACCATGAGGGAAGCTTATTACTATGGTTATTAGTATTAACTTTATTTATTTTTCTATTTTTAATTAAATCAAGAGAGCAACCTAAAAAATATAGAATTTTAACTTTATTATTCCAGCAGATAATAATTATTGGATTTTTCTTATTTGTATTAATGACATCTAATCCTTTTAATTATTTATTTCCAATTCCCAACGAAGGCCTTGGCCTTAATCCAATTTTACAAGATCCAGCTTTAGCAATTCATCCCCCAATTTTATATTTGGGTTATGTCGGTACTTCTATAATATTTTCATCATCCCTTGCAGCGGTTACTCAAAATTATGTATCAAAAGAGTGGGGAAAGCATATTAAAAAATGGGTTTTAGTTTCTTGGATTTTTCTAACTATAGGGATTATGCTTGGATCAATTTGGGCATATTATGAACTAGGATGGGGAGGTTTTTGGTTTTGGGACCCAGTTGAAAATGTTTCTTTGATGCCATGGCTAACATTAACTGCATTGTTACACTGCATAGTAGTGTTAGAAAGAAGAACAGCACTAGCATCTTGGGTGGTTATATTGTCCATTACAACATTTACCCTAAGTATGTGTGGAACTTTTTTAGTAAGGTCTGGAATATTAAATTCTGTACATACATTCGCTAATGATCCTGCAAGAGGTATTTTTATATTAATATTTTTGTTTGCACTAATTGTCTTATCGGTAGGAATATTTTTTATATTTCACAAAGAAAATAACAAAAGTTCAAATAATTTCTTTTGGCTTAGCAGAGAAACTTCCATTTTAATAAACAATTGGTTTATGATGTATTTTTTATCTGTTGTTTTAATTGGTACAGTATACCCAATTTTTCTAGATGTAATATCTAGCGAAAAAATATCAGTAGGGCCTCCTTTTTATCAAAAATTAATCGTTCCTTTTTTAATACCATTTCTATTATTTATGTCTCTAGGACCACGACTTAAATGGATTAAATCAAAAATTGAGAATAAGAACTCACTTATTATCATATTTATAATTTCGGTAATGTTAACTTTTTTTATTATTAAAAACTTAACTACTGACGTACTTTTTTATACAGTTTTAATTTCTGCTGCTTTTTTTCTATTCTTTACAACTTTGAAAGAATTATTTATTAAAAAATTTGATAATATTTCCCAAACTGTTTCACACTTTGGTTTTAGTTTATTAATATTAAGTATTCTGTTTAATAGTATTTTATCCTCAGAAATTATAACCAACATAAAAATTGGCGAAAGATATGACTATAATAAAGGTGAAATTTTTTTTAAAAAGATAGAGGAAAGAAAAGAAAGTAACTTTAAATCCATCATTGCCTCTTTTGAGATAAAAGACAAAAATGGAAAAACTATTGAATTAAAACCTGAGATTAGAATTTATAATCAGCCTGTAATTATCACTAGTGAGGCAGATATAAGAACAACATTATTAGAGGATAAGTTTTTAGTAATGAACCTTGTAAAGGGTAATGAATATTTTAATATTAGATATCAAATAAAGCCATTTATGGTTTGGATATGGATATCAGTTTTATTATTAAGTCTTGGTGGATTAATGAGTTTATTTAAAAGAAAGATATGAAAAATAAGTTTAGCTTATTTATTATAGTTATCTTTTTAAGCTTCTGTTTTGTTATTTTTTATAAAGGATTGAATACTCCAAATAACTACACTCCTAAAGTTAATGAGAAAAAAAATATACCAATCTTTAAAGCTAAGGACTTTAATTCAAATAGTTATATAAATTCAGATGAAATTTTTGAAGAAAACATTTTTTATATTGTAAATATTTGGGCATCTTGGTGTGTACCCTGTAGAACAGAGCACCCTTTATTAATGCAACTAAGTAAAAATGAATCGATTAAACTAATTGGATTGAATTATAGAGACAATTTTAATAATGCAAAAAAATTTATTGATGACTTTGGAAATCCATATTCTAGAATTTTAATTGATAAAGATGGAACCTTAGGAGTTGAATTTGGAGCTTATGGAGTTCCAGAAACTTTTTTAATAAATAAAAATAAAGATATAATTAAAAAATTTGTTGGTCCAATTAATCAAGAAATTGTTAATGAAATCAAATTAATTATTAAATGAAAGTTTTAAAAATATTTATAATCCTATTTTTAGTCACAGGCTTTTCGGAATTAAAATCTAATGAAGTAAATGATGTTTTAAAAAATAAAATTTTAAAAAATATTCGTTGTTTAATTTGTCAGGGTCAGTCAGTATATGATTCAGAATCTGAGTTTGCCTCTAGTATTAAATTAATTGTCGATAGAAAAATTAATGAAGGACTAAAAGAAAAACACATATACCAATTTTTAAGAGAAAAGTATGGTGATTGGGTGATTTTTGACCCTCAATTAAACAAAAACACTTATGTTTTATGGTTATTACCATTATTGTTATTTTTGTTTGGTGGTGCAATAATATATAAAAAAACAATATCAAATAAAAAATAACAAAATTTAAATGAAGTATTACAAATTAATATCAAGACTTATTTTTATCATTTCTTTTAGCCTATTGTCTTCAATGGTTTATTCAGAAGAAAATAGTTCTAAATTTAATGTTTATTCTGGAATGTTTGACTTCAGTGATACCGGTAAAAAATCAACATTAATTGGATTTCAACATCAGAATGAGGATTTAAATAGAGATACTTTTTTAGGTAATCTTTCTCCAATAACGGGTGCGTTAGTGACCGCAGACTCTGCTGCATATATTTATACAGGTATTCAAGCACAATATAAGTTAGGTAAGATTAATTTTATTCCAAGCTTTGCACCGGGATTATATAGTAAAGGAGATGGTAAAGATCTGGGCCATGTTCTGGAATTTAAAAGTGAACTACAAATTTCAGTAGACTTTGTTAGTAACAGTCAACTTGGTTTTTCTTACAATCACCTTTCTAATGCTAGCTTAGGCACTAAAAACCCTGGGGCAAATAGTTATATGTTTAATTTCTTTAAAACATTCTAAAAGAAACGTATGAATTTAAATGATTGTCACAACTTTAGTGATTTTAGAAAATTAGCAAAAAAAAAATTACCATCACCAATATTTCATTATATTGATGGTGCAGCTGATGACGAAACTACTTATGAAAGAAATACAAGCTCATTTAATGATGTCGATTTAGTTCCAAACGTTTTAAGAGGCGTTGAAAATGTTGATTTATCTACAACCATCTTTGGAAAAAAATTAGATCTACCTTTTTATCTTGCCCCAACAGCCTTACAAAGATTATTTCATTATGATGGAGAAAGAGCAGTAGGAAAAGCAGCACAAAAATTTAATACAATGTTTGGTGTTTCAGCCCTTGCAACAGTTAGTGTCGAAGAAATAGCCTCACTAGTTGATACACCAAAAATGTTTCAGTTTTATTTTCATAAAGATAGAGGTTTAAATGATTCTTGTTTAGAAAGAGCAAAAGCTGCAAAATTTGATGTTATGGCTTTAACAGTAGACACAATAACTGGAGGAAATCGAGAAAGAGATTTAAGAACTGGGTTTACATCACCTCCAAAGCTTACACCTTCAAGTCTTTTTAGTTTTGCCACAAAACCAATGTGGGGAATAAACTATTTAACAAAAGGTAAATTTGAATTACCTCATCTTCAAGATTATGTAAAAGAAGGTACAGACACCAATACTTCAATAGGACAATACTTTTCTACCATGTTGGATCAATCCATGAATTGGAAAGATGCTGAAAAACTTTGTTCTCAATGGGGAGGTCACTTTGCTCTAAAAGGTATAATGAGTGTTGAGGATGCAAAACGTGCGGTAGATATTGGATGTACAGGAATAATGGTTTCAAATCATGGTGGAAGACAACTAGATGGATCTAGAGCACCCTTTGATCAGCTTGCTGAAATCGTTGATGCTGTTGGGGATAAATTGGATGTAATTTGTGAAGGTGGATTTCAGAGAGGAACTCATATGCTCAAAGCCTTATCATTAGGTGCAAAAGCATGTTCGGGAGGAAGACTTTATTTATATGCTTTAGCTGCTGGGGGACAAGCTGGCGTAGAGAGAGCTATTGAAAAGTATAAGGCTGAACTAGTAAGAGATATGAAATTAATGGGTTGTACTAAAATTAGCGACCTAAATAGAGATAACTTGAGATTTAGAAGATAGTGAATTTAAAGGATTGTCACAATTTTAGTGATTTTAGAAAATTAGCTAAAAAAAAATTACCCTCACCAATTTTTCATTATATTGATGGTGGTGCAGATGATGAATCAACACTAAGAAGAAATACTGAATCCTTCAATGACTGTGATTTAGTTCCAAATATACTTGCGAGTGTTGGTAAACCAGATTTATCAGTTACTGTTTTTGGAAAAAAAATTGATATGCCAATTTTTCTTTCACCAACAGCTATGCAAAGGCTTTATCATCATGATGGAGATAAAGCATCAGCGAGAGCTGCAGAAAAATTTGGAACTTTTTATAGTATGTCAACAATGGCAAATAATAGTATTGAGGATATTGCTTCCATTTCAAGTGGTCCAAAGCTATTTCAACTTTACGTGCATAAAGATAATTCTATTACTGATGATTTAATAGATAGATGTAGAATATCTAAATTTGATGGAATGTGTTTAACAGTTGATACGCTAGTTGCAGGTAATAGAGAAAAAGATCACAGAACTGGATTTACAACACCACCAAAACTTACATTGCAAAGTTTAATGAGTTTTGCTTTACATCCACGATGGGTATTTAATTATTTTACTCATGGAAAGTTTGAAATGTCTAATGTTAAAAATAAAACAGATAAAGGAACCAATATTTCAAAATCAGTGATTGAATATATTAACGAGCAATATGACCCAGCTATGAGTTGGAAAGATGCAGAATATTGTGTGAAAAAATGGAATGGTCCTTTTGCATTAAAAGGAGTGATGGCAGTTGAAGATGCAAAAAAAGCCATAGATATTGGATGTACAGCAATAATGGTTTCAAATCATGGAGGAAGACAGTTGGATGGATCAAGATCACCTTTTGACCAGGTTTCAGCTATAAGAGATGCTGTTGGAGATAAATTAGAGATAATTTTAGATGGCGGAGTAAGAAGAGGAACCCATGTTTTAAAAGCTTTAGCAGCAGGTGCAACTGCTTGTAGCTTTGGAAAAATGTTTTTATTTGCTCTCAGTGCTGGTGGCCAACCAGGAGTGGAACGTCTATTGCAAAATATGCATGATGAAATTAACAGAAATATGGTTTTAATGGGATGTAAAAACCTAAAAGAATTAAATAATTCTAAATTAATTTATAGAAAGTAAATTTAACCCTTATAATTTTTATTATTAATAATTATATATATTTAAAATAAATTTATTATCAAAAAATAAACCATAGAGTTAGATCATGAAATTAGCAAAAAATTTAGAAAGATTAGGAACAGAGTCAGCATTCACTGTATTGGCAGAAGCAAAAAAATTAGAGGCCCAAGGGCACCCCATGATCCATATGGGATTGGGTCAACCAGATTTTAAAACACCCAAACATGTAGTTGAAGCAGCAAAAAAAGCTTTGGATGATGGTCACCATGGATATGTAATGTCTAATGGAATTCTGGAGTGTAGACAATCAGTCTCTAGAAAAATTAAAAAACTTTATAATCAAGATATTGATCCTGAAAGAGTTTTGATAATGCCTGGAGGAAAACCAACAATGAGTTATGCAATTCAATGTTTTGGTGAGCCGGGTGCAGAGATAATTCATCCAACACCTGCTTTTCCAATTTATGAGTCAATGATTAATTATACAGGCTCAACAGCAGTGCCGTATGATTTAACAGAAGATAAAGATTTGAAATTTAATCCAGAGAAAATTTTGTCTTTGATTACAGACAAAACTAGATTGTTGATATTAATTAATCCAAACAATCCAACTGGAAGTTTTGTAGAAAAAGCAGATGTTGATGTGTTAGCGGAAGGTTTAAAAAAACATCCTCACGTAACGATTTTAAGTGACGAGATTTATAGTAGACAAATTTTTGATAATAAAGAAATGCCTACATTTTTTAATTACCCAGAGTTAAGAGAAAGATTAATAGTATTAGAGGGATGGAGTAAAGCATACTCAATGACTGGATGGAGACTAGGATGGAGTTACTGGCCTGAAGAATTAGTACCACATGTAAATAAACTTTTAATTAATAGTGTCTCTTGCGTAAACGCAGCAGCTCAATTTGCAGGCATTGCAGCTTTAGATGGTCCAGACGACTCTATCAATGAAATGATGAAAGAATTTGATGTGAGAAGAAAATTGATCTACGAAGGTTTAAATAGTTTACCTGGTGTAGAATGCAGTTTACCAGGTGGAGCTTTCTATGCATTTCCCAAGGTAATAGGAACAGGAATGAATGGTGCAGAGTTTTGTAAGAAGGCAATGCATGAAGCAGGTGTTGCTATAGTTCCTGGCACAGCTTTTGGTAAAACTTGTAACGACTATGTAAGATTTAGTTTTGCATGTTCACAAGACAATATTTCTAATGCATTAGAAAATCTTAAAAAGATGTTAAGTTAAGAAACTATGCATGGAATTTTTACCTACTCTAAAAATTAAATAAAAACCTGAAGTTAGTTTTTTTTTAATTCATTTTGAAATGTGTTAATTGATTATTTTATGGACTCATTAATAGAAAAAGATCCCCTGATTCAAAAAAATATATATATTAAAATTAAAAATCATGGATGGAGCCCTGAATCATATAGAAAAGCAGAAATAAATTTTTATAAATTTCCTAAATTAATATTAAATTTGAATAATTTATTTTTAAAAAGTGCTCTAATCTATGTTTATAGAAAAATTTTTAATCAATTAAGAAAAGTTGTTAATATAAAAAGAAAAATCTTTAGTAAACTAAATAAACTAAATAAAAAAAATAACTCTAATAACTTTAATGAATTTAAAATTAGAGATTTATCAAGCTACTCAAAAACATTTCAAGAAAAAGGATATTGCTTTGTATCAAATTTTTTTGATGAAAATTCATATAAAAATTTATTAGGTAATTGGCCTAATCAAAATTATTTTGCATTAGGAGAATCTCCTGGAAAATTTTATAGTTTTTCATTTATTTTTGATATGATAGATTCTAATTTATTAAAACAAAAAAGTACTGATGAAAAAATAAAAATTGTTAAAAATCTTAATAAATTTCCAATTTTAGAAAATTTCTATAAATTTATTTTATCTAAAAACACATCTAACAATATTACAAAAGTTATAAATAATTCAAATAACGAAATATGGAATTGTTGTTTAACACTTTTAACTCATGCAAAAGAAGAATCATTTTTGATTCCTCATATGGATGGTTATATACAAAGGGAAAATGTACCTAAAAGCATCAACGTTGGAATTTTTATTGATGGAAATAATGAAAATCCAAAGGGATCAGGAGCTTTGGGTCTTTATGAGGATAATGAGTTTAAAAAACCAATATTTATTCCTGAAAATCTTAAGAATACTGCATTAATTTATGACACTCAAAAAACTATTTATCATGGATTTAACTTTATGGAAAAGAATTGCTATAGAAAAACTATTAATCTTGCATTTAAGCAATGCTAAATAACTATGTTAACAGAAATTGTAAAAGAAATTTCTAAAATAATGAATGATCGTGTCACAACCAAAGAATATTAATTAATATCAAAAATTTTTCCAGGATTCATTATGTTATTTGGGTCTAGGCTTCTTTTGATAGATTTCATTAATGGCAAATTATCTGGATGTTCTTTTAATAAGTATGCTTTTTTTTGTAAGCCTATACCATGTTCCCCAGTAATAGTTCCTTCTAACTCTAAAGTTTTATCAATAAGCTTATCACTAAAATCCCTAATTTTTTGATAAGAACCCTCAACTGCTGGGTCATACATTATAATTGCATGAAAGTTTCCATCTCCAACATGGCCAACCATTGGAGCTTTAAGACCAAATTTCTTAATTTCAGTTTCAGCAAAATTAATACATTCGACTAAATTAGAAACAGGTACACAAACATCCGTTGAATATATTTTAACATTTTTGCCTTGTGCTTTTACAGACCAGTAAACATCATGCCTTGCTTGCCATAATTTATTTCTTTCCTCAAGCGACTCAGCCCATTTAAAGTCACTGCCACTATTATTTTTTGATAATTCTTCAACAATTTTAATTGCTTCTTTATTTGATTCTTCACTGCCATGAAATTCAAAAAAGAGTGTTGGCTTTGCTTCCATATTATCTAATTTTGAATATTCGATGCAAATTTCCATTTGGTCTTTATTTAACATTTCTATTCTTGCAATTGGAACGCCATATTGAATAACTTCTTGAGATGTTAAAACTGCAGTCTCAAGGTCTGGAAAATGGCATACAGCACTCATTATACTTTCAGGTATTGGTGATAGTCTTAAATGTACTTCAGTAATAACCCCTAAGGTTCCTTCAGAACCTATAAATAAATTTGTTAAATTATAACCAGCTGATGATTTTTTGGTTCGAGTTCCAGTTTTAACAATTTCACCACTCGGTAATACTACTGTTAACCCTGACACAACTGTTCTCATTGTTCCATACTTAACAGCCATTGTGCCTGAAGCCGAAGTTGAAGCCATTCCTCCTAAAGCAGCATCTGCACCAGGGTCAATTGGAAAAAAAACACCATCATCTCTTAAATATTCATTTAGCTGTTTTCTAGTAACATTAGCCTGAACTCTACAATCAAAATCTCCAGCATTAACACTTAAAACTTTATTCATTTTTTCTAAAGATAAAGTTACACCATTTTCATTTCCAACAGCATTGCCCTCTAAAGATGTTCCAGTTCCAAAAGGAACAACAGGAATTTTATGCTTATTGCACAAGGATAATATTTTTGAGACTTCTTCGTTTGTTTCTGGAAAAACTACAGCTTGAGATAAAACTGCTTCATAAGCATCTTCTCCTCTAGCATAATTTGCTCTAGTGGATTTTGATACAGAAAATCTATCTTTTAAAAGACTTGAAAGCTCAGTTTGTAATATGTTGTTTTCCATTTTTTTTTAAATAGTATACCAATTTTAATATAAAAAAAAATAGTCCAAAATATGAAAAAAATATTAATTACTAGAAGATTGTTAAAAGCAAGTGAGGAAAAAGCTTCACAAATTTTTGATGCAAATATTAATGCTAATGATGAGCTATATTCACAGTCAAAATTAATTGAATTAAGCGAAGGTTGTGACGCAATTTTGACATCTCTAACAGAAAAAATGGATGAAGATACGATCAATAAACTTCCAGATACTATCAAGGTAATTTCTAATTTCGCTGTCGGCTTTGGAAATATAGACTTAGACGCTGCAAAAAAAAGAGGAATAACAGTTACAAACACTCCTGATGTTTTAACAGATGCTACAGCAGAGATTGCGATGCTTTTAATACTTGGTGCTGCAAGAAGAGCTCCAGAGGGAATTGAGCATGCAAAAAATAGTGATTGGAAATGGTCTGCAGACTTTTTAATTGGTAAACAATTAACAGGAGCAAGACTAGGAATTTTGGGAATGGGAAGGATTGGAAGAGCAGTTGCAAAACTTTCAAGGCCTTTTGGAATGGAAATTCACTATCACAATAGATCTAAATTAACTCCAGAACTTGAAGAAGGTGCAATTTATCACGAAAATATTAAAAGTTTATTTTCTGTTTCTGATATTTTAGCAATTAATTGTCCAGCTACAAAAGAGACTGTGAATATAATTAATAAAGAAACTTTAGAATATTTTCCAACTGGTGCAATAATTACAAATAGTGCAAGAGGAGATATGATTGATGACGAGGCTATGTTGGATGCATTAGATAGAAGAAAGATTTATGCAGTTGGATTGGATGTTTATAAAGGTGAACCAAACCTAAATTCTGGTTATTTAAAACACAAGAGTGCTTTTATTTTACCTCACCTTGGAAGCTCAACAAAACAGACAAGAACAGCTATGGGTGATTTAGCAGTTGATAATATTGATGAGTTTTTTAAAACTGGAAATTGTAAGAATAAAGTAAATTAACTTTATTATAAGATCCAAATTTAAATTATGGAAAAAGTAATTTTGCCTAAAAAAAAAGCAATTACTATTTTTTTAGTTTTTGCTTTTGGGTACTATATTTCAAATTTATTAAGAGCAATCACTGCAACTATTTCACCAGAACTTGTATCAGAATTTAATTTGTCAGCTGGTAATTTAGGACTTTTAGGAGGTGGTTATTTTTTAGGATTTGCATCTGTCCAAATTCCTTTAGGATATTTGTTAGATAAAAGTGGACCAAAAAAAATAGTTTCCTACTTTTTATTAATTGCAATTGTAGGCATGATTTCATTTTCTTTATCTCAAAATTTTACCTCTCTTTTGCTTTCTAGAATTTTAATTGGAGTAGGTGTTGGAGCCTGTTTGATGGGACCACTCACTGCTTATAGGGTTTGGTTTCAAGATGAAACTCAACAAAGAGCAAGTTCGTGGATGTTAATGACTGGCGCGATAGGAATGTTATCATCTAGTTTACCAGTTCAATTTTTTTTACCAATAATAGGTTGGAGGTTGATATTTATAATTTTGGCAATATTAACAATTCTTTGTATTGTATTAATCGTTATTTTTATTCCAAACTGGAATAAAGCAAACGTTCAAAATACACCTGATGACAATGGCTCTTTAAAAGAAGTTTGGCAGAATAAACTTTTTAAAAGTTTAGTACCGATGGGTATCTTTAATTATGGGGGCTTATTTGCTGTTCAAACTTTATGGGCAGGACCGTGGATGGTTAAAGTATCTGGGTATACACCAGAAAAAAGCGCAAATGGTTTATTTATTATTTATCTTTCCTTACTTTTTTCCTTCTTAATTTGGGGATACTTTGTCCCAAAATTTTCTAAAAGTGTCTCTGATGCAATAAGGCTATTGAAATTTGGTGCACCATTAAACTTAATAGTATTAGCCTTTATAATTTACCTAGGACCAAAAGCTGGAGCACTTCATTGGGCACTTTTTGCAGTAAGTTCGGTATTTTTATCCTTAAGTCAACCAGCTGTTGGAATGGCTTTTTCACTTTCAAATGCTGGAAAAGCACTAACTTCGTTTAATTTACTTCTTTTTATTGGGGCATTCGCACTTCAATGGATTATTGGGGTTATTATTGATTTAACAATGAACTTAGGTTTTTCAGAAATTTCAGGTTTTAGATTTGCTATGATATTTTTTTTATTAACTTCTTTTTTTTCTTACCTATTTTTCTTAATAAAAAATTCTAAAAATTAATTTTAATTTAAGTGTTTGTAAATTGTAGTACGTGAAACACCAAGCTTCCTAGAAACTGCACTAATATTTCCAGTTTCTAAAAAAGTAGATTTAATTAAAGTACATCTATCTTCTTTAAGCTTTGAGCCCCTACAGTTATTGCATGCATGATTTTTTACTTTTGTTTCCTTGGGTATTCTTTGCTTAAAATTTTGACTTTTTATTATAAAAACAGATGAACCTAAATGATCAGAAATTTTTGTTATTTTATTTTGTAAAATTTCATTCGCAATTGAAGAAAATGAAGTAATAAAAATATTATTAAACTTTTCATTCTTTATTGTTAAGAGGCCATGTAGCATAATTCTTGCATTTGAATTAGAGCCAACAATAAATCCATCACCATTAATCGCAAGTAGACCGACACTATTAGTGCTTAAATATTCTTGACGTGGATGAAATGATAAAATTAATTCATCTTTAAACTGGTTTAAAAATAATTTTGTTTCGATACTTTTTGTAGCAAGTTTAACTAGAGCCAAAGTATGTTGCTCTCTTGAATGAACATCTGTAGAGGCATCTATTATACCAATAGTTTTCCCTTCATGATTTAGTATGGGACTTGCAAAACAAGATAATTTTCCATGTGACTCAAAAAAATGTTCTTTACCTGAAACTATAGAGTCTTTATTAAGAGTAACAACTTGCCCCAACCCATTTGTACCTCCAATTTCTTCTCTCCAAATTGATCCCGGTATTACAATTTTTCCAACATCAGTTTTAAGACATGTTTTATCATAAATAGTATCCATAACAGATCCAGTACTGTCAGAATATGCTACCATAAAGTTTGTCCCAGCTATTTGTGAATACAAAAGTTCAAGCTCAGGGTTTACCAGTCTTCTGATATATTCATTTTTTTCTCTAAGCTCATCAAGTTCTTTAGAAGTAAGAATTGTTCTTTTTGGATTTTCAAGTGGATCTAGTCCACTTGAAATACATCTTTTCCAACTATCAGAAATATCTTTATCAATCAAAGAAGGTAAAAAACCTCTTCTCTTAGTAAGGTCTGAGAATTCTTTTTCAAAAGATATGAAATTTGACATTTCTTATTTTAAGACTTTATTAAAAAATCAACAACCAACCAGAAGTTGTATTTTGTTAACTTTCTGAACACTTTTTTGTCTGATTGACTCTCTGTTGTCGGCCATATTGGATAGGGTTTGTTAAAAAAAAATTAACAAATTAAAGAATAGAGAGAAATTATGAAGGCACAAGTTTTACATAAATATAATCCAAAGATGGATGAAAAGGTTTGGGTTACTGAGCAAGAAATGCCAGATCCAAAATTAGAAAAATCATCAGATGTTATTGTTAAAATTGGTGCTGCAGGAGTTTGTAGAACTGACCTACATATTATTGAAGGTGTTTGGGAACATATTCAAGATCCCAAAGGAGATTTGTTACCTATGGTTATGGGTCATGAAAATGCTGGATGGGTTGAAGAAGTAGGAAAAGATGTTGTTGGATTTAAAAAAGGTGACCCAGTTATTTTGCACCCAATTATTTCAGGAACTGATGGAACTTGTTTAAGCTGCCGTAGAGGTTTAGATCAACATGCTGAAGATGGAGCATTTCCAGGTTTGAATATTAAAGAAGGTGGGTATGCAGAATTACTTAAAACAAGTGTGCGTAATTTAATTAAACTACCTACTATATTAGCACCAAAAGATGTTGCGCCATTTTCTGATGCTGGATTAACTGCTTACAGAGTTGTTAAAAAAGCTACTAGACATTTATTACCAGGTCAGACTTGTGTAATTATTGGTGCTGGTGGACTTGGCCATATTGCAATTCAATGTTTAAAAGCGATGTGTGCAGCAAATATTATTATTGTTGAAAAATCTGCTGAAGCATTAAAACATGCAATGTCGCTTGGTGGTGATGAGGGAGTTTTAATTGATGGTAATGAAACTGAAAGAGTTTTAGAGCTTACCAAAGGTAAAGGTGGCGAAGCTGTAATCGATTTTGTTGGTGAAAAAGGATCAACAGCAATGGGTATTAAAATGACAGCAGGTAGTGGATATTATTATATTGTTGGTTATGGTGAAGAAATCAGAGTTTTAGCTGTTGATGTAATTATTTCAGAAAAAACAATAGTTGGAAATTTAGTAGGAACGTGGTCTGAGTTATATGAGTTGATGGAGTTAGCTAACAAAGGGTTAGTTACACTTTCTATGCAAGAATATAAATTAGGCGATGCTAATAAAGCGCTTCATGACCTTAACGAAGGTAAAGTTAAGGGAAGAGCCGTTTTAGTTCCATAATAATAAATAACGAGAGGGATAAATGAAAATAATAAAAACTTGCTTAAGTGCTATGATATCAGGTGTCCTGATATTTAGTCCAGCTTTTGCAGATAAGTGGAGCGATCAATTTCCACATATCAAAGCAACAGGAGATATTTCTGGTGACTGTTCTTATGAGAAAATTTCAAAAAAGAACTACAAAGGAAAAACTCTTAAAATAAACACGCACGCAGTTCCAGTAATTGGACAGCCTACAGCTCTTCATGCTGAACAGTTTGCTAAATTAACAGGTGCAACAGTTGATGTAACACATACACCAGCAGGTGATTTGTATGCAAAAGCTATGGTTCCTTTTAAAGCTGGTCAATCTCCGTACGATATCGTATTTGGATTTTCTAACTTTATAAATGACTGGAGACAATATTTAGCACCAGTTCCAAAAAAATACATGAACACAAAAGAGATGAAAGATGTAACAAAATCTCATGTGGGTGTTTCTTCTTGGGATGGAACTATGTATCAATATCCAGTTGATGGAGACAGGCATTATCTAAAATACAGAAAAGATGTAATTGATAATCCTGAGATGCAAAAAAAATACAAAGCAGATACTG
>CAJQSC010000028.1 GCA_905612465.1 uncultured Candidatus Pelagibacter sp. | reverse complement strand
CATGTTTTTGAGCTAGCTTCATTGCTTTTTTTGATGACATTAAAGTATTCTATATTTTATTATAAAAAAATATACCTTTAATTGTTAGAAGTTTTTTGTCTAGCTAAAATATTAAAATTTTTATCTGCTATGACAATTTCACCCGATGAAACAGATAAATCTAAAATTTGAGAAATTACAACATAATGTGTAATAAAAATTAAGTTACCTTTACCATCCCACTCTTTTATAAATTCTTTTAATTCTTTGATCTGTTTAGTTTTGTTATGAGCAAATTTTTGACTAAAAAATGAGTTTAAAAAGCTTTTAGTTTTGTAATTTTTAAAAGCATATTTAGCTGTTTGCTTACATCTACACCATTCACTAGTTAGAACTGAGTTACTATCCATATAATTTTTTAAAAAAAATTTATTAATATTCTTTGCTTGATTAATACCTTCCTGACTCAAATTTCTTTGTGAAGCGCAGTTAGATAAATCAAAATTATCTGGATCACCACTACCTGGAGCGTATGCGTGTCTTATAAATATTAATTTTCCTCCCTCACTCAGTAAATCTTGCAAATCATCATTTGAATTAGCTACTAACGCTGTATTAAAGGATATAAAAAAGAATATAATAATTTTAATTAACTTCATTCATGAGCATTAAATTTAAAAAACTAAATAATTCAATAATTAAATGTAAAAAATGTCCTAGATTAATAAAATTTAGTAAAAAAATCTCAACTATTAAAAGAAAGCAAAATATATCAGAAGTTTATTGGGGCAAACCTGTAACTGGGTTTGGTGATATTAAAGCAAAACTAATGATTATTGGTCTCGCACCAGCAGCACATGGTGGAACAAGAACTGGTAGGGCTTTTACGGGTGATAAATCAGGCGATTTCTTATTTTATTGTTTAAGGAAAGTTGGTATTTCAAATTTACCCACATCTAAACATATAAAAGATGGCTTAAAACTTAATAGAACCTATATTACAAATATTCTAAAATGTGTCCCACCAAATGACAAACCTTTAGGCATAGAACTAAATAACTGTTCAAATTATTTTGACACCGAAATTCAAAGTTTAAAAAATTTAAAAGTCATAATTACATTAGGTAAGGTTGCATTTGATAATTGTATAAAGTTTTATAAAAAAAATTTTATAATTAATAAAAAATTAATTTTTAAACATGGTGTGAAATATTATTTACCTGATGGTAAAATTCTAATACCTAGTTACCATCCAAGTCCACGAAATGTTAACACAAAAGTTATTAACACAAAAAAAATGATGAGCTTACTTATAATGGCTAAAAAATACTCTAAACTTTAATACTGTCACAAAAATAAGGCTTAAAATCCTGAAATAAGGACCCAGGTATTCTCATGGGTTTACCCTTGTTGTTAACAAAAACTAAATGTACTTTTGCTTCAACTATTATATCTTCTCCTCTTGAAATAAATTGGTTCATAAAAAATGATGTTTTTGTAATTGATTTAACAAAAGATCTAATACTTAATTCATCTTCTAAATAAGCTGATTTCTTATAATCAATACTACAAGATTTAACTATAATTAACGCTCCAAATTCATCTTTAATTTTTTTATTACTAAAACCTAAGCTAACTAAAGATTCTGCTCGAGCTCTTTCAAGAAAATTTAAATAATTTGCATAATAAACAACACCGCCAGCATCGGTATCTTCATAATAAACTTTAAGTTTATGAAAAAAATTTTCATGCATACTTATATGATAGCAAAAAAACTATTAAAAAACTCTTTATTCTGCAGAAAAATAAATATTTTGATAATATGATATTGCTTTTAATTTTGAGTTATCTGTATCTGTCATTATCGCAACACCAGATATATCTAAAACTTCTATTCCATGAAGTTTCATAAAATCCTCTTTAACATTAGCTTTAACAGTCACCCAGACATTCGAGTTGTCTTTTGTTGAAGATAATACGTAATCAATTGACTTTTTTGTATAGGGGCTAGGCCAATTTTTTCCTACCTCATTATTACTAGAAAATACATAGTTTACTGCCCTATTCGATAGAGCTGTAGAACCAGTTTTTTTTATAACAAATACTCTAGCAGCATAATCGTGTCCCTTTTTACTATTTTCCACTATGCCAGATAAGTTTTTTTCAACTTTCCAGGTAATATTAATAAAAGGAGTTTTTAATAAATCAATTAAAACTTCTTTACCTAGTCCTGAACCTTTTCCTTCAGCCTCAGCTTTAATAAAATTACCATTTTGATTAGAACCAAGAGTCCATGTTGTTTCACCTTTATATTTTTTTCCAACTTTTAATGTTTTAAATTCTTCCTCCGTAAAATTAAAAACAATAACTTTTTCAGCAATTACAGTATTTGAAAACATAAATGAGACAAATGATATTAATAAAAAAATTTTAATCATGATTTTTGATTGTATATCTAGTATTTTCTAAAAAACAATATTTGAACAAAGTTTAAACATCCTAAGATCAATATTGAGCTTTATTAATAATAAATGAAATCAATTTCTATATTTATACTTTTAATTTATTGGTCAATAATCTTGTTAGCGCCAGTTATCTCCAAGGAAAATAAAACTGATTTAAAAATACTAAAAACAAAGCTTAATAAGTAGATCTACCACCACTAATATCAAAAACTGCTGCAGTAGAAAATGAGTTTTCCTCAGATGAAAGCCAACAAACTAATGAAGTAAATTCTTCTATTTCAAGAAATCTTCCTCTAGGTACTTTTGATAACATTCTAGCAACATGCTCTTTGGACATCTGATCTAAAATTCTCGTTTTCGCACCTGCTGGTGTAATAGCATTAACTGCAATATTCTTATTAGCCAGTTCTTTTCCCAATGACTTAGTCAATCCAATAACACCTGCTTTAGCTGAGCTATAAGCACTAGCATTAGCATTACCATCTTTTCCCGCAACAGAGGCAACATTAACTATTCTTCCATAGTCATTTTTGATCATGTAAGGTACTGCACACTTACAGCAGTTAAATGTACCCATTAAATTAATTTGAACAATTTTATTCCACTCATCAACATCGTAATCCCATAGTGATGATGTTGAACCAGTAATTCCAGCATTATTAATTAAAATATCAATATTTGAAGACTTTGCTATTTCATCAACAGTTTCTTTTACATTTTTAAAATTAGATACATCAACAATATTGTACAAAAGATTTGGGTTATCCACTTCATTGATAGATTTTTTCAACTGATCTTCATCAATATCCCAAATAATAGCCTTAGCACCAGATTTTAAAAAACGTTTAGCGATATCCAAACCAAAACCTTGAGCACCTCCTGTAATAATTGCTGTTCTGTTCTTTAAATCAAATTGATGCATAAAATTATTTATTTACTAACAGATAGTAAGTCAATGAAGAGATAAAAGCTCCAATTATCCAAGAATAAGAATGAAGAAACATTAAGCTTTCATTCCAAATGGATGATGCTGCAAAAATAAAACCTAAGATTAATGAGTAGATAGCTTTCATGTGCCAGCCATTAGAATAAAAATATAAACTACTTTTTTCTAAAGAAAAAATATCCTTATTGTCTAAATTGGTTTTTTTAATTAGATAATAATCAATAACCATAATACCAAATAAAGGGCCAAAAAATGCACCAAAAGTATCAACAAAAGCTAAAATTCCTATTTGACTTAATAGAGGTAACCAAAAAATACCAATAATAAATCCTAAAATACCAATGATAACTGCTGAAGTTTTTAAATTGAGCTTCATCGGCATAAGATTTAACAATGTATTCTGCGTTGGGACATAATTAGTAATTAAATTTGTAGAGGCAGATGAAAAAATTATAAAAAACAAAATTATTACAGTTAATTCTGTATTATTAATCTTCCCAATGATGTCAGTTGGATTTGTTAAAATTCTTTCCATATTTTCTAAATTTTTATTTAAAAAAATATCAGCACCAATAACAATAAAGACTGCAAAAAAAGAAAAGATTAACAAATTTAGAATTAAACTTAAATTTCCTTTTTTTAATTCATTCTCATTTTTTACATATCTAGTAAAATCACCATAATTTAAAATTACAATTGAAAAATATGCAAAAATAGTCCCCACAACTGTAATTAGTGGAGCTAAATTACTCTTATCAAAAAGGTTATTGATTGAAAAAATATCTACAAATGCTGCTGAGGTAGTCTTAACGTCATAAAGGAATACTGTCAGAAAAAATATTAACATTCCCGAATAAACAGTTACTGCTGAAAACTTTATAATGGCTCTATTAAATTGATGACTTTTACTAAACAAAAAGATTTGTAAAATAATAGTAAAGACAAAAGATACCCAATCAATAATGTTTAATCCTAAAAGAAAAATTAAAAATATATCATTATTTAAAATAGAATTATCATAAGAGAAAATAGAAATTCTTATTAAAAAGCTAAATAACCTCGATAAAAAATATGTTTGAATACCAAACATAAAAATACCAACCAGTCCTCTAAAGAGACCTAGGTATTTTGCACCTTTTACTCCTAGGGAAGTTCTTAAAATTACTGAAAAAGGTAGACCATATTTTTGAGATGGTTTTCCAATAAGGTTAGCTAAAAAGTACACAAGGATAGAAGCTAATAATGTACCAATTAAAACAACAAAGACATTTAACTCATAAACCAAGTAAAGTGATGCTATTAAAGAAAATCCAATTACACTTTGAATATTACATCCCCAAAAACAGAATAAATCTTTCCAATCCCAATTTTTATCATTAGGGTTAATTGAAACTAGTTCCCAGTTAAGTAGACTGTTTTTTGATTCTTTTTGATTCACTCTTAAGATAATAAACTAATAAAATCTACTGTCCATATAGATAGGCTGGAAGCCATAAAGCAATTTGTGGAAATGCTATAATTAAAATTAAACCAATAACTTGGATAACCATAAACTGCATCATTCCGTGATAAATATCTTTAAGATCCCATTCTGGAACTACACCTTTTAAAAAATAAGCTGATAGTGCAACAGGTGGTGAGAGCCAGGCGGTCTGGAGATTTACTGCTACAAGGATTGCAAACCATGTTAAATTAAATCCAAGTGCTTCAACTAATGGCAATATTATTGGCACTATAATCATAACAATTGGTACCCACTCTAAAGGCCATCCTAAAAGAAAAATCATAACCATAATCATTCCAAGAATTAAGTATCTATTCATCTCTAAACCTAGCAAGAAATCAGTTAGCAACATTGGTGTTCCTAATCTAGAAAACACTGCTCCAAAGAAGTTTGATGCTGCAACAAGAACCATTATTAAAGCAGAAATTTCTAAAGTTTTAACTAAAGCTTCTTGTAATCTTCCAAATGTTAACTTTCTATAAGCTAAAGCTAATAATAGAGAACCCATCGCACCACAACCAGCTGCTTCTGTTGGTGTAGCAAAGCCAAATAAAATACTTCCTAATGAAGCAAAAACTAATGCCGCTGGTGGAACTAAACCAATAAAAAACTCTTTCCAAACAGCTAACATACTGGTGGCTCTTAACTCAACTGGCAGAACTGGTCCCAAACTTGGATCAATCCAACATCTAATAGTTGTGTAAGCAGCATAAAGCGTTGCTAACAATATTCCTGGGATAATTGCTGCAGCAAATAAATCTGTGACTGGTATTTCCATTATTGGACCCATAACAACAAGCATAATGCTTGGTGGAATTAAAATACCTAAGGTCCCTCCAGCTGTAATTGTTCCTGCTGCTAATCTAACATTATAACCAGATTTGTTCATAGATTTAGCAGCCATTATTCCTAAAATTGTTACTGATGCTCCAACAATTCCAGTTGCTGCTGCAAAAATAACTGAAACAAATAGCACTGCATAATATAAAGAGCCTCTTACTTTTGCTAGCATTAATTGAAATGCTGAAAATAATCTTTCCATTAACCCAGCTTGCTCCATCATTATTCCCATAAAGACAAAGAGTGGAACGGCTGCAAGAGTTTGTTCGGTCATGACCATTGAAAACTGTAAGGTCATTAAGTAAAATACTAATTTACCAAATCCTAAATATCCAAAGGAAAAACCTAGAAATATTAACGTAAATGATATTGGAAAACCTACAAATATAGAAAATAACATTACTCCTATAAGGATAAAGCCTAAAATAGCTGGATCCATGAATTCAGCTAACATTACTCTTCTCCTCCTGGCCACACACCTTTAGTGGCTGCCCAATAACTTTTAAATATTTCTGATATTCCTTGGACAAGTAAAAATACTATTCCTAACCATAAAGATGATTTTATTGGCCACATGTATGGCATCCAAGCAGTGTCCATGCCTCTTTCACCTCTCATAATTGACTCCTGAACAAAGCCAGTAGTCATATATAAAAAGACAATTAATCCTGGGAAATAAAATAATAGATATAACCAAAAATCTACTTTGCCTTGTGTGGTGGTTTTAAAATTTCTATATAAAAAATCTGCCCTTATATGAACTCCCTTTGATAAAGCGTAACCCGCACCAAGCATAAATAGTGCACCATAAAAAAACCTACTCATATCGTACACCCACATCGTTGGAGCATTAAAAAGTTTTCTAGCTAAAACTTCATATACCATTGCAAATATCAAGGGTATAATAATCCAACAAACCACGTTGCCGATACACTTGTTGGCAAAATCAATTTTTGTAATAGTTAATGCCATCCATTTAGGCATATCTTTAGGCATTGGACCTGAACCACCTCTTCTTTCAGCAATCATTTCATCTGAAATATCAAGCTTCATAGGCTTGATTTCTTTTTTTGGTTTTTGGGAGTCGTGGTTTCGTGGCATAAATAAATTCTGTAAAAAAAAACTAAAGCGAACAATTAAGTCCGCTTCAGTTATGATTATTTTTTATCTAAATACTACTTTAATGTTGCTGCGTGAGCCATTCCTAGCTTAGCATTTGACATTTGAGATCCAGACCAAAAAGGTACAGCGATATCGGCAAAGTCTTTTTGAGACTGCCAAACTTCAGCAAAGAATGGGTTTTTAGCCGCATTTTTTTCTAAAGCTGCTTTTGCTGCAGCCATATACGCTGGGAAATAGTCAGCTGGTGTATCATGTAAAATAACACCATGCTTCGTAGTCAACGTATGTAGAGCTTTTCCATTTTCGTATATTCTGTAACTCATTGATTTTGATAAAGATGCATTTGCAGCAACTTCTAAAGCTTTTTTCTCTAAAGCAGACATCTTTTTATATTTAGATCCTGTAATGTAGAAATCAGCATTTACTACTACTTGGTGAAGACCTTGTAGGTAGTAATGTTTTAGAACTTTCTGAAAACCAAATGTCATATCCGGCTTAGGACAACACCATTCAGCAGCATCAATTGTTCCTGCTTCAAGAGCTGGTAAAATATCTCCACCACCCATTGCAACAGAAGCTACACCAATATCTTTATAAGTTTGGCCAGGAATTCCCGGAGGAGTTCTGAACTTGTACTTTCTAAAGTCAGCCATGCTATTGATTGGTTCTTTGAACCAACCTAAAGCTTCAGGGCCTACTGGTTGTAACATAAATCCTTTGATGTCTCTTCCCATCTCAGACCATAGTTGGTCGTAAAGTTCTTTACCACCACCGTATTGAAACCAAGATAAAAATGCGATGTTATCGATACCAACACCTGCACCTGCTACTGGCGAACCAAATAACATAGCTGCTGGGTGATCGCCTGACCAATAGTGAGTCCAAGCAAAACCACAATCGATTAATCCTTTATCAACTGCATCTAAAGTTTCTTTTACACCTACCACAGATCCAGCCGGCATAATTTCGAATTTAAGTGATCCACTAGTTAGTTCAGTTACTGTATCAGTGAAATCTTTTAACATTACCACTTCATCAGCTTTTGCACTAATTACTGTTTGACACTTAAGAGTTTGCGCAGATGCACCTGTTACTGTCATTACAGTAAGTAGAAGCGATCCAACAAACAATGATATGATTTTTTTCATATTTATTTTCCCTCTCGTTGTGTTTTTTTATAAAAGAAGAACTCTCTCAAAAAAATAAATCTAAAACAAGGGCTAATATCATTATTTACAACCTAAAATTACCGTGAACACTAGTATTTTTAATTTTACAGATTATAAACTCACTATTCGTATGGACAATTTTGATTATATAATTATTGGCGCTGGGTCAGCTGGCTGTGTTTTAGCTAATAGACTTTCAGAAAATCCAAATAACAAAGTACTTTTAATTGAAGCTGGTGGAAACGATTCCTACCCATGGATTCATATTCCAGTTGGGTATTATAAAACAATGCATAATCCAAAAACTGATTGGTGTTATAAAACAGAGCCTGATGAAACGATGGAAAACAGATCTATACCCTACCCTAGAGGAAAAACTCTTGGTGGAAGCTCCTCTATAAACGGACTACTTTATATAAGAGGGCAAGAACAAGATTATGATATTTGGAGGCAATTGGGAAATAAGGGTTGGAGCTGGAATGATGTTTTGCCTTATTTTTTAAAAGCTGAAAATCAAGAGCGAGGCCAAAGTCAATTTCATGGTGTTGGTGGACCATTATCAGTTTCAGACCAAAGAATAAAATTACCTATATTAGATGCTTTCATGAATGCGGCTCAAGAAATTGGTATTCCTAAAGTGAATGATTTTAACAAGGGTGATAATTTTGGATGTGGTTACTTTCAAGTAACAGAACAGAATGGCTTAAGATGTAGCACAGCTGTAGGGTATTTAAATCCAATTAAGAATAGAAAAAATTTAAAGATTGAAACAAAGTGTCATGTTGAAAAGGTAAACTTTGAAAATAAAAAAGCTGTCAGCGTTTCTTACTGGAAAAATAATCAATCTTTCACAACTAAAGCAAACAAGGAAATAATTTTAAGTGCTGGTTCAATTGGTTCTGCACAAATTCTTCAAACTTCTGGTATTGGTAATGGTGAAAAATTATCTAAACTTGGAATTAATGTTGTAAAAAACTCTATTGGTGTAGGTAAGAACTTACAAGACCATTTAATGTTTAGACCTGTTTATAAAGTTAAAAATATTAAAACTTTGAATAAAAAGATTAACAGTCTAATTGGTAAATTAATGATTGGAATGGAATATGTTTTTTTAAGAAGTGGTCCAATGACTATGGGTGCTAGTCAACTTTGTGGATTTGCAAAAAGTGACTCATCTAAAGAAACTCCTGATTTACAATTTCACGTTCAACCAATTAGTACAGATAAATTGGGTGGTTCAAATTTACATGATTTTGCTGCATTCACCCCTACTGTTGCAAACATCAGACCGACGAGTAAAGGTGAAATTAATATTATAAGTAAAGACAGTAGAGAAAATCCAAAGATTAAAATGAATTATCTTTCAAGTGATGAGGATCGGATAGTAGCTGCTAAAGGTTTAAGATTAATTAGAAAAATTGTTTTAGAAAGCAATGAATTCAAACAATATGAACCTGAAGAATTTAGACCTGGTGCCAATATACAAGATGACGAAGAGCTAGTGAAAGCTGCAAGTAATTACGCACAAACAATATTTCATCCAGTAGGAACTTGTAAAATGGGTAATGATGAGAATTCAGTAGTGTCAGATGAATTAATGGTTCATGGAATTGAAAACTTAAGAGTAATTGATGCCTCTGTTATGCCTAATATCACTTCTGGAAATACTAATGCACCAACAATAATGATTGCTGAAAAAGGTGCAGATATGATATTAAACAGCTAATGTTTGCTGAATTATTTGGTGCTGAACAACTTGTAATCCTAGGTCAAATTATTTTTATAGATTTAATTTTAGCAGGAGATAACGCGATTGTAATTGGAATGGTTGCTTCTAAATTTCCTATGGAGCAAAGAAAAAAGGTAATTTTCTGGGGAATAGGTGGTGCAGTAATTTTAAGAATTATTCTTACCATGTTAACTGCATACTTATTGCAAATAACAGGACTAAGATTAATAGGTGGATTGCTTCTTCTTTATATAGTCTACAAACTTTACACTGATGTAATCAAAGGACAATCGGGTGATGAAGATATTAAAGTAGACAATTCAAGTTTCTTAAAAGCTATTTGGACTGTGTTACTTGCTGATTTCACAATGAGCTTAGATAATGTTTTAGGTGTTGCTGGTGCTGCTGGAGATCATTATGTTTTACTAATTTTTGGATTAGCTTTATCGATAATCCTTATGGCGACAGCCGCTACTGTAATATCAAGATGGATTACCGAATATAAATGGATAGCTTGGGTTGGCTTAATTGCTATACTGGTAGTAGCTTTAGAATTAATCTATACTGATTTAAAATTATTTATCTAATGTACTTACAAAAAATTAATCTCAAAAATAAATATGCGCTAGTAACAGGTGCTGGTAAAGGCTTGGGCAGAGCCTGCTCTATAGCTTTGGCAGAAGCTGGAGCAACAATTATTGCATTAAGTAGAACTCAATCAGATCTTGACAAACTTGAAAAAGAAATAAAAAAGATAAAAGGTAAAGTTATCAAAGTTAATTGTGATGTAATGAATTACAAAGATTTAAAAGAAAATTTAGATAAGATTAAAATTATAGATATTTTAGTTAATAATGCCGGTACAAATATCCCAGAACCTTTTGAAAAAATTAAGCAAGAAAGTATGAACTACTTAGTAGATTTAAACCTAAAAGCTGCTTTTAATGTAGCTCAATTAGTTGTTAAAAAAATGTTAAAAAATAAAAAAAGAGGTGGATCAATTATTAATATGTCTTCTCAACTTGGTCATGTTGGAATGGCAGGTAGAAATATTTATAATATGACAAAATTTGGTATTGAAGGTTTAACTAAAGGTATGGGTGTTGAGCTTGCAAAAAATAATATCAGAGTAAATACAGTGGCCCCTACTTTTGTAGAAACGCCAATGGTTAAAAGATTTTTTAAGAATAAAAAATTTAAAAAACTTGCTTTAGGAAATATTCCAATAGGCAGAGCTGCAACAGAAAGTGATGTTGCAACAAGTGTTTGTTTTTTAGCTTCTTCTGCATCATCAATGATTACAGGAACATCTATAGTAATAGATGGTGGTTGGACTGCTCAATAATGCCTAGATTGCTAATATTAATAGCAATTTTTTTTACAACTCAATCTTTTGCGGCAGAATTTCAGGGAAAATTTATTCAAGGACATTACATTATTGGAAAAACTGAGCCTGGTGCTTCAATCTTAGTAGATAAAAAAAAAGTTAAAGTCTCAAAGGATGGTTATTTTGCATTTGGGATTAAAAAAGATAGAAAATTTGACATTACAATCACTGAAAACAATAACAAAATTGTAAAAAAAATTAAAAAGAGAAAATACAACATTCAAAAAATTGAAGGTCTGCCTAAAAAAAAAGTTACACCACCTGAAGAATTTTATGCAAGGATTAAAAAAGAAAACAAATTAATAGCTGATGCAAGAGAGATTGAAAGTGACTTACAGTTTTTTAAAGAAAAGTTTATTATCCCAGTAGATGATGCAATAATTACTGGTGTTTATGGAAGTCAAAGAATTTTAAATGGTATACCTAAATGGCCTCACTATGGTTTAGATTTTGCTCAAAAAAAAGGCACTCCTGTTAAGGCTATGAATAATGGAATTGTTACTTTAGCTGAAAAAGATTTGTTTTATACGGGTGCCACTTTGATATTTGATCATGGTCATGGTATTTCAACTTTATATATGCATATGAATGAAATTTTTGTGAACGTGGGCGACCATGTTAAAAAAGGAGATATTATTGCAACAATTGGAACATCGGGTAGATCAACTGGACCTCATCTAGACATTAGACTTAATTGGTTTGGTACTAGACTAGACCCTGCAACTATATTAAATATCCAATAATGAAAAAAACTTTATTAGAAAAAACAGCGAATAAATTAGTAAATGCATTTATTAATAATAAAATAATTGCTCCCCTTCCATTAAAATTTACAAAAAAACTAAGTGAAGCAGAAAAATTAAGAAAACTTTGTGAAAGTAAAATTTCTGATCCCATAATAGGATTTAAAGCAGCAGGAACAGGAATACCTGTAATGAAAAAGCTTAAAGAAAAAAAGCCATTCTATGCATCTATTTTTAAAAGAAACTTTATTAAAAGTGGGCAAAAAGTAAAAATTAATAAATCCACCTTGGGTATAGAGCTTGAAGTTTGTTATTTAGTTAAAAAATCTTTTTTCTTATCAAAAGGCACAATTACTATGAAAAATGTTACTAAATACATCTCTCATATGGCTCCTTGTATTGAGGTGATTGGTTATAGACAGAGAAAAAAAGGCATAACAAGTTTTGGTGATTTATGTAGTGATTTTGGAGCCAATGTTAAATTTCTTATTGGAAAAAAACAAAAATATAAAAAGATTAATATTGGAAATTTAAAAACGAATATTACCAATGAAAAGATTAAACAAAATGTGGATGGTAATACAAGTACTGTATATATAAATCCTTTAAATTCACTTCGTTTTGTTCTTAATGAACTTAAGAAAGATAAAATTAATCTAAATAAAGATTTTTATGTTTTTACTGGTTCTACTGTAGGTGTTGTTCCTATTTTAGGAAAAGGGCTATACGTAGGAAAAATGGAAAAGCTAGGAACGGCTAAAGCTATTATCAACTAATGGCACTTCACTTTAGTAAAGAAGAGTTTGAAAAAAGAAAATTAAAAACTTTACAATCTATGAAAGAGCAAAATCTTGATGCTCTACTAATGTTTAGACAGGAGTCAATGTTCTGGCTTACAGGCTATGATACTTTTGGTTATGTTTTTTTTCAAACACTAATCTTAGATCAGAATGGTAAAATAATTTTATTAACAAGAGCCCCAGATTTAAGACAAGCTCAAAATACATCAAATATAACTGATATAAGAATTTGGATTGATAAAGATGGCTCTAATCCTACTGATGACCTTAAAGTAATTTTAAATGAACAAAATTTAAAAGGCAAAAAAATAGGCATTGAATATGAGGCCTATGGAATGACTGGTCGTAATGCCTTAAGATTAAATAAGTCATTAGAGGGTTACTGTGATGTTGAAGATCAATCAGAGCTAATGACAAAACATAGGGTCATTAAATCGATAGAAGAAATAGTTTATGTAAAAAAAGCTGCAGAACTTGCAGATAAAGCTCTTGATGAGGCTTGGAAATATATAAAAGCTGGAGCAAGTGAAGCAAAAATTTTAGCTGAAATGCAGAAAGCTGTTTTAGAGGGTGGTGGTGACTATCCTGCTAATGAATATATAATAGGATCAGGGCACAATGCTCTTCTATGTAGATATCAAGCTGAAAAGAGAAATTTATCAGATATAGACCAATTAAGCATTGAATGGGCTGGTACTTTTAAACATTACCATTCTGCAATGTTCAGAACTATTCTAGTTGGAAAAAATAACCCAAAACAAATTGAGATGCATAAAGCTTGCGTTGAAGCTCTGACTAACTGTGAAAAAAAATTAATACCAGGTAATACTGCAGGCGAAGTGTTTGATGTTCATGCAAAAACATTTGATGACCTTGGTTATAAAAAATCAAGAATGAATGCTTGTGGTTATTCATTGGGTGCAACATTTTCACCAAATTGGATGGACTGGCCAATGCTATACACGGGTAATCCGTACGTCATAACACCAGGCAACGTGTTCTTTATGCACATGATATTGATGGATTCAGACAATGAATTAGCCATGAATTTAGGTGAGACCTATCTTGTAACCGAGAATGGTAATGAGAGATTAGGGAAGCAAAAACTGGATTTAGTCGTCTTATAGGGGTCTGTCTGTGTGTTTGCTCAAGGTCTTACTAGTTATATGAGGCTTTATTTTTAAATTAAATCATATTGATATTGCCTAGCTTTAACAACATCTTCTGGGAGGTTTAACTCTACATCATCTAATTTTATAGATTGGTCTTTATTAATATCTTTACTAACTATTGCTCCATCTGTTAACCCAAGAGGTAAAATTTTTTCTTGTTTTGATTTTTTAGATGTAATTAATTTTCCTCTAGCACAAAAACCACCCTCACCGTCTAATCGATCTCCTACTTTTAAATCTTTTTTGGCATAAGCTGCAACATCTGCATTGTAATTTACAGTTTGTCCTGTTGCTTTTTGATCAAGTGCAATTGCATATATTGATTGAGCAAGTTCTAAGCCAATATAGTGATATGGTCTCCATATAGCTGAATAAAAGCCAGACGTGTCAGTGACCATTCCGTAATCTTTAAAGCAATTTTTGACATATTGGTTTTGAGCTTTAATTACTATGTAGACACCCCATCTAAGATCATTAAGAATATCTTTTTGATTTAAATCAATGCTAGATATCACCTCCACTTGACCTTCATAATCAATTAAGCCCCCTTCTTCTTTTGGAATTAATTTTTTAGCAATGTCATACACACCAACTGGTGGAAAAGTTAATCCATTACTTGGGCATTTTAAGTTTGATGCATTACTTACAGCACACATTTCAATTGCAGATTTATCACCACAAAGAAAGCTGTTAAACATTTTGGGGTTCATACCAGATTCTATTTCAGCACGTTCTTTACTTAAACCATAATGACCCCAAACTGTATCTGGTGTTGAGTATTCAAAATCTGGATGGTACTTAGTTCCTTTTCCTGCACAAACAACAGAAAAGCCATTTAACTGTGCCCATTCAATTTGCTCCATGATCAATGAGGGTTGATCTCCATAGGCCATTGAACAAATAACGTTATTTTTTCTTGCAAGATCTGCAAGGTATTTTCCACAAGTAACATCAGCTTCAACATTTACTAATATGATGTGCCTCTTATTTTTTATAATTTTAATTGCATGAATTGTTCCAACGATTGGATTTCCAGTAGCTTCTATAAAAACTTCAACATCTCTTTCAATTGCCTCATCTAAAGAAGTTACAAAATTTATTTTGTAAACTGTCTCAGTACTTAAACCACTCTTGAGACAATTTTTTTTTGCATTATCAATATTGATATCAACAATAGTATCAATAGTAATTTTTTGTAGTTGATTGTATTGAGCAAGAAACATGCTTACAAATTTTCCACATCCAATGAAGGCAACTTTTATTGGTTTTTCTCTGGATTGTAGTTTTGTATTTAAAAACATTTGTTCACGATATACTATTTTTTTATAAAGCTGATGATACTTTTTGTAAGTGTATTACTTAAAATTAAAGTTCCTTTTTCATTTGGGTGCATACCATCATCTTGATTAAGCTCAGGTTTTAAAGCTACACCTTCTAATAAAAAAGGTATTAAATTTAGATCATATTTTTTTGCTAAATTTGAATAAATATTATCAAAATTTTTTTTATAACTGATTCCATGAGTTGTTGGAGCAATCATTCCGGCTAAAATTATTTCTATATTTTTTAGTTTAGCTGTTTGAATAATTTTTTCTAAATTTTTTTTGGTCTCAATGGGGGTTATTCCTCTCAACATATCGTTAGCACCCAGTCCTAAGATCATTAAATCAATATCAGGTTGAGATAAAGACCACTCAGCTCGGTTTAATCCACCAGCAGATGTACTTCCAGATACACTTCCATCAATAACCTCCACGTTAAAACCACTGTCATTAAGATTGTTTTGAAGAATAATAGCTAAATGTTTTTCCTGTGGAAGGCCATAACCAGCCATCAAGCTATCACCGAATAAGATAATATTCTCTATAGCATTGACATTTAAAGTCACTAGACAGAAGGCAATAATTTTAATAATAAATCTTTGAATCATGGATAGTCTTCTTAAGCTAAAAAACGTTAATCTTAAATACCAAACTGGTAATGATACTATAAAGGTTTTAAAGAATATTAATTTAGAGACTAAAAAAAATGAGTCTATTTCAATAGTTGGCGAAAGTGGATCTGGAAAAACAAGCTTAATCATGCTTGCTGGGGGGCTGGAGAAAGTAACCTCTGGTAAGATATTTTTTGAAGATCAAGAAATATCTAAAATGAGTGAAGATGAAGTTTCTAAAATTAGAAGGAAAAATATTGGTATTGTTTTTCAATCTTTCTATCTTATTCCAAATTACACAGCTGTTGAGAATGTTGCTCTAACTTTAGAGTTAAATAATTTAAAAAATCCTAACGAACGAGCTAAAGAGTTGTTGGATCGATTTGGTTTAAAAAATAGGTTTAATAATTTACCAAGTCAACTTTCAGGTGGTGAACAGCAGCGTGTAGCAATTGCAAGAGCTATAGCCATGAAGCCTAAGCTAATATTGGCAGATGAACCTACTGGAAATTTAGATAGTGAAAATTCACAAATGATTGCAGACATTTTGTTTAAATATATTAAGGAAGAAAAATCATCTTTAATTATGGTCACTCACGATCCAAAACTTGCAAATAAAGCAAAAAGAAAAATTAAAATTAAAGATGGAAAAATTGTCTAAACTTTCAGAATACAAGTTAACTTTGATATATGCCTTAAGAGATTTGAGTAGAAATTATAAAAAAATTTCTAGTATTATTTTAACACTTTTTATAAGTTTATTTATCTTAAGTTCAATTTTCACAATTGAGGATAGTTTGAACAAAGAACTAAATAATAACTCGAGAGCACTTTTGGGTGGTGATATAGAAATTGATTACAATCGTAATGTTGTTAATTTAGATTTAATTAACCAAGTTAAAGAATTTGCTACTGTTTCTCAAATGGTTGAGTTTAGCACCATGATCTCAACTACTGATAAGACTAAAAATAAATCAATATTTTCTAGAATTAAAACAGTAGATGAAAATTATCCATTATTTGGCAAAGTGGGTTATGAACCAAGTGGTGCATTTGAAAAGTTACAAACTACAGAAAACACAATACTTGTTAATGAAAATATTTTCAAAAACCTTAATTTAAAAATAAATGATAAAATTAAAGTTCAAGACAAACTCTTTACTGTAATTGGTATTGTAAAATCTGTACCTGATATTGGGGGTGCTTTTGTATTTGGTGATTTTGCTTTAGCTGGAAAACAAACATTAGAACTATTAAAACTTAACAATCTAGGTAGCTTTTTAAACTATGAATATAAGGTAAGATTTAATGAGGGAGATAATCCAAAAACTTTATCTAAAAGGATTGAACAATTATTCAAAGATGAAAAAAAAGTAAGACTTAGATATCATGAAAAATCTGACGGTCCTTTAAAGAGAATAATTGATAATTTCTCCCAATTTTTGTCTCTTGTATCAATTAGCGCAATGTTAATTGCTGGAATTGGAATTGCTAACACCCTACTTTCATTCATTAATCAAAACAATATGTCTATAGCAGTGAAGAAGTCTTTAGGCTTTTTTTCAAAGGACATTAAAATAGTCTACTATCTACAATTACTCATTCTATTATTCATAATATCTACTGCTGCCTATTCTTTTAGTTTCTTTTTAGTCCCAATTGTTGATGTTTATTTGTCAGCTGGTCTTGGGTTAAATATTCAAGGTAGTTTTTCTATTCTTAATTATTTCAAGGTTTTTTCAGTAGGTTTATTAGTATTAGTCATATTTTCTATACCAACCATTAATGCAATTGATCAAGTAAAGGCATCAAACTTGTTTAGAAATGTTTTTCAAAACCTTCAATTTTACTATTCAAAGAAATCAATCATTTTAAGTCTATTTTTATTATCGATTTTGATTTCTTTATTTACTATTGGTTCAGCTCGACCCATTTATAGCTTAGGTTATTTTGGAGCTTTCTTTATTTGTCTATTAGTTTTTTATTTATTATCAAACTTGATTATTAAATTATTTAAAGGACTTAAAGAACATCCAAATATTTCAATTAAAGTATCTGTTAAAAATATTACTCAAACTAAAAGTATTACCCCTATAACTATTATGTCTTTAGGTTTAGGGGTCACATTATTATTAACTTTAGCTTTTGTTGGCTCAAACTTTAAAAGAGAAATTGCAAAATCAATACCAGAGCTTGCTCCTGATTATTTTTTTATTGGCATTCAAAGTGATGAAAGGCAAATATTTGAAGATTTAATATTTGATATGGATAAAGAAGCTAACCTTGAAATTGTGCCGATGGTCTCAACAGGTATTGTAAAAATTAATGGAATAGATCCGAAAACTTATACCGCTTCAAGTAATGATAGCAACTGGGCGATTAGAAATGACAGAAGGTCTTCTTGGACTGATAAAGTTTTAAAAGATAATCCGATTGTAGAAGGTAAGTGGTGGGATTTAAGCAGGCCTGATAAACTTCAAATTTCGCTTGATAGTAAAGTTGCTAAAGATCTTAATATTAAAATTGGTGATATTTTTACACTAAATATTTATGGTCGTGAAATTGAAGGTGAGATCATAAACTTTAGATTGGTAGACTATAGAGATTTTACTATTAACTTTGCAATGTTATTAAATCCTCAATTTGCAAAAAATATACCCCATGAATATTTGGCCACTGCAAAGTTTAAAAGTTTAGAAAATTTTAACGAAATTACTTTGTTGGATAAAATGCCTAGTCTTTCTATTATAAAAATTACTGATTACTTGGAAAAAGTAACCGATCTATTAAATAAAGTGTTTATTGCTGTAACTGTTATATCAGCAATAACTATAGTCATTGGTTTAATTGTCATATCAAGCGCAATTATAGTTCAGGGAAAAATTAAAGAATTTCAAAACTTAATATTTAAAATTCTAGGCTTTTCTAAGGTTGAGGTTGTGCTCTCTTCAATCATTGAGTTTTTTATTATATTCACATCCATAATTCTAATAGCTCTATTTTTTGCGGTTATAGGTTCGCAATTTATCATCGAAAGTATTTTCCAAATTACTTGGATGTTTGATTTGGCAATATTTTTAAAGGTAACTATTGGTATTGGACTTGCTACATTAATCTTAATTATGATTACTAATTTTAAGTATTTAAGCCCTAAAGTTTATCCACTTATAAGAAATCAATAACTAAACATCAGATCGGGATCTAAACCTCTCAAACATCAATCTTGTTATAACACCAATGTTTAAGAATGGTTGTGGTGGTAGCCAAGTAGGCTTACTTCTAGACTCTATTATATTAATTTCATCACTATTTTCATTGCTTGCTTTAATTGCTATCTGTTCACCAAATAAAGTTCCAACACCAATACCAGAACCATTATAACAACCTGCCACAAAGACATTATCATCAATTTTTTCAAAAATTTGTGAACTATTTCTTGTCCTAGATACAATTCCAGACCAACTAGATTCAATAATATCATTTGGTAAAGTTGGAAATCTTTTTTTAATTCCAAGTTTTTGATTTAAGGATCTTTTATCTAACTCTGATTTAGACATTTTAAAAGGGCTATGAACTTCTGCAGTATTTCTAATTAAAATTCTTTTGTCTTTTGTCATTCTAGTGGTTGCGCCCATTGGTCTAACGGGTAAAACTCCCCATTCTTTAGGCTCACCAATAGATTTAAACTCAGTATCAGTTAATGTTCTTGTCATGCTTGCAGTTAAAGTTAAGGGAAAATTATAATTATTTTTTATACCAAGTGATTTTAAAAAACCATTAGTACAAAAAATAACTTTTTTAGTAATTATTTTATGATTATTAAATTTACAAACAATTGTATCACTATTTTTTGACCATTCATTTAATTGAGTGTTTTCTAATAGCTCAACATTATCTGGCAAAGTGTCAACCATTGCTCTCACGAGCTTTCCTGGATGTAATAAAACTCCTCCTTTAGTATAAAGTGCTAAGTTATAAAAATTCGTGCCTAATCTTTTACCTAAATCATCTTTATCTAAAATATTATGCTCGAAGTTTAATTTTAGTAAAGTTTTGCTAAAATTTTCTAATATCTTTCTATCTTTTTCATTTGATGAGGCAAAATATTTTCCACTTTCATTCCAATCACAATCTACCTGTTGTTCTTTAATAAACCTTTTTACAACATCAATTCCCAATTTATAAATATTAGTCTTCTTTTTATAATTAGAAAGTTCTTTATTTGAGGTGAAACCATCATTAAGTGTAGTATCGACTAAATATCCTGAGTTCCTTCCACTTGCACCCTCACCTGCTAATTGGGCATCAACAATAATAATTTTTTGATTTGGATGAAGTTCTGATAATTTTCTAGCAGCAGATAAACCTGTATAACCAGCACCTATAATTAACCAGTCGCAGGATTTATCTTTATTTAAAGTTTTTACACTTGTTCTTTCATTAAGATCATTTAACCAAGAACATGTGTTATCGTTAACAATATTCATGATTTATAATTAATCTAATTCAAACTCTTTCGTGTAGTCTTTTTTTAATAATGGGTTTTGATCTTTTTTATCTAAATAGCAGTTACCAATAACCAATTTATCTAAATCTGTTCCCATAAAGCAATTGAATGCATCTATTGGTGTGTTAACAATTGGTTCTCCTCTAACATTAAAAGATGTATTTACAAGAATGGGGCAATTCGTTTTCTCTTTAAATTTTTCAATTAATCTAAAATACCTTTCATTGGTTTCTTTATGTACTGTTTGTATTCTTGCAGAATAATCCACATGAGTAACGGCTGGTATTTTTGATCTTTTAATATTTAGTTTATCTATGCCAAACAAATTTTTTTGATCTTCGGTCATCTCGATAGTTTTATCTTTATTAATACTGGAAACCATTAACATGTATGGGCTATCCACATTTAAATCAAACCACTCTGATAAATCTTCTTTTAATATTGAGGGCGCAAATGGACGAAAACTTTCTCTATATTTGACTTTTAAATTTAAATTCTTTTGCATTTTTTCTGATCTTGGATCACCTAGAATAGATCTTCCACCTAGTGCACGTGGACCAAATTCCATTCTTCCCTGAAACCAACCAATCGCCTCTTCATTTGATAAGTCTGAAGCAGTTTTTTCTAATAATTCTTGATCTTTAAAAATTTCATATTTTGCACCGGCTTTATCAAGCTGTTCTTCAATTTCTTTTTGCGAATATTCAGGACCCAAATAAGATCCCTGCATGCTGTCATTGTGGTCAACTGTTCTAGGGTTATTTTGTTCAATGTACCACAAAGCTAGAGCAGCACCTAGGGATCCCCCAGCATCACCAGCTGCAGGCTGGATCCAAATATTATCAAATATTTTTTCTTTTAATATCTTTCCGTTAGCAACGCAATTAAGAGCAACACCACCAGCTAAACATAAGTTGGGTATATTAAATTCTTCTTTTAAAGATTTAGCAATTGTAATCATTGTATCTTCAGTTACTTTCTGAATAGATGCAGCAATATCCATATGAAATTGAGTTAGCTTTTCGTGTTTAGCATCTCTAACTTTTTGACCAAATAAGTTATCAAATTTATCATTGGTCATTGTAAAGCCAGTAGCATAATTAAAATATGACTGATCTAAATGAAATGATCCATCTTCCTTTATGTCAATAAGGCTATCTTTAATTTTATCTTCATAAATTGGTGTTCCATAAGGAGCTAAACCCATAAGCTTGTACTCACCACTATTTACTTTAAAGCCTGTATAATAAGTAAATGCCGAATAAAGTAAGCCTAAAGAATGAGGAAAATGAATCTCTTTTTTAATTTCTAAGTTGTTTCCCTTACCAATAGCAACTGTTGTTGTGGCCCATTCACCAACACCATCTGCAGTTAAAACTATAGCCTCTTCAAATGGGGATGGGAAAAAAGCACTAGCAGCGTGGCTTAAGTGATGATCTGAAAAGTAAATTTTTTTATCATCATTAAAGTTGTTGTCATGTTTTTTTAATTCATTAATGAGCATTTTTTTTTGAAAAAGTTTGTCCTTTAACCAGATTGGCATTGCCATACAAAAAGATCTGAATCCTCTTGGAGCAAAGGCAACATAAGTCTCAAGTAACCTCTCGAATTTTAAAAATGGTTTTTCAAAAAAAATAATTTGATCAACTTCACTAAGTTTAATTTTTGAAAAATTTAAAACAAATTCAATAGCATTAAATGGATAATCAGAATCATGTTTTATTCTTGTAAATCTCTCTTCTTGAGCTGCAGCAATAATCTTACCATCAATAAGAATGGTTGCAGCACTATCATGATAAAACGCTGATATACCTAAAATAGTTTTCACTTAAAAAATTGTATAAATAAATGGTGCTATAGCTGAACCTTGAGTTAAAACAATTAGTCCACCAAATAATACTAAAAATAATAGAATTGGTAGTAACCAATATTTTTTTCTAACTTTTAAAAATTCCCAAAATTCTTTTAAAAAATCCATAATTAAAACTGATTTTTCATCTTACTTTGAATTTTAGATCTTTCAATCCAATATGTTTTTTTATTGTTTTTTTTCAAATTTAATAAATTCTTACCCAAAACCTTCATTATTAGAGATGTGGGTGTCACAATTGCAAAAAAAACTAAACCCATTACTATTGGTGATACTAAGCTACCTAATAGAATTCCAAATTTAAACCAAATTTTATTTAATGGGGTTAGAATTTTTGAATTCAACATTCCCAAAATTAAAAAAATTACAGCAATTATTAAAGGCCAAATTCTAATATTTCCATCCTTATATAAAGGAAATAATGAGACTATTAAAAAAAATAGAAAAAAAACTATTCCGAAACTTTTATTTGTTCCAATTTTAATGTTACTATTCTTCAAATTAAATTAGTGAAGGTTGCTTGATCATGTCTTCTTTTTTGATCCCTGCAACTTTAACAGGTTTTTTCATAGCGTCTCTTCTAAACGGTTCACCAAGTTCTTGGTTAAGAATTACCTCAATAAATGTTGTAATTCCTTTCTTTTGATCTTCACATGATTGCTTGATAGCAGCTGTAGTTTCTTCCATCGTACGAACTGTAACACCTTTTAAACCACAAGCATCAGCAACTTTTGCGTAACTTAATTCAGGATCAAGTTCTGTTCCAACAAAGTTGTCATCAAACCATAAAGTAGTATTTCTTTTTTCTGCTCCCCACTGGTAGTTTCTAAAAATTACCATTGAAATTGCTGGCCATTCAGGTCTTGCTACTGAACTCATTTCATTCATGCTGATACCGAATGCACCATCACCCGCAAAACCTATCACAGGTGTATCAGGACATCCAATTTTTGCCCCAAGAATTGCTGGAAAACCATAACCACAAGGACCAAATAATCCTGGTGCTAAATATTTTCTACCTTTTTCAAATGTAGGATAAGCATTTCCAATTGCACAGTTATTGCCAATGTCACTAGAGATAATTACGTCATCAGGCATTCCTGCTTGAATTCCTCTCCAAGCTTCCCTAGGAGACATTCTGTCTGCATCTCTTTTTCTAGCTTCTGCATTCCAAACTGTACCTTCATCATCATCTTCGTGATCCAAACTTGATAACTCTTGTAACCAAGCAGATTTAGTTTGGTGAATTGTATTTTTTCTCTCTTCTCTATTCGTATCTCCTGCTGTTGGAGAAAGTTGAGCTAAAATTTGTTGAGATACTAATTTTGCATCTCCACAAATACCAACTGATACTTTTTTAGTTAAACCAATTCTATCTGAATTCATATCAACTTGAATAATGCTTGCATCTTTTGGCCAATAATCCATTCCATAGCCAGGTAATGTTGAAAAAGGATTTAATCTTGTACCAAGTGCAAGAACAACATCGGCTTTTTTAATTAATTCCATTCCAGCTTTTGATCCATTATATCCTAACGGTCCAGCTGCTAACGGGTGACTTCCTGGAAAACTATCATTGTGTTGATACCCTGAACAAACTGGAGCATCTAGCTTCTCAGCTAATTTTTTACAATCTTCAATAGCACCACCAATTACAACACCTGCCCCAGATAAAATGACTGGAAATTTTGCATTAGATAATAAGTCAGCTGCTTTTTTAATTGCCTCAGCACCACCGCCTTGTTTTTCTAACCTTACGATTGGAGGAAGATCAATATCAATAACTTGTGTCCAATAATCTCTTGGGACATTTATTTGTGCAGGAGCTGATCCTCTAATTGCTTTTTCAATTACTCTATTTAATACTTCTGCCATTCTTGAAGGATCTCTAACTTCTTCTTGGTAGCAAACCATATCTTTAAATAAGTTCATTTGTTCTACTTCTTGAAAACCACCCTGTCCCATAGTTTTATTTGCAGCTTGTGGTGAAACTAAAAGTAACGGCGTGTGGTTCCAGTATGCAGTTTTAATTGGTGTAACAAGACCTGTAATTCCAGGACCATTCTGTGCAATAACCATTGACATTTTACCAGTAGACCTAGTGTAACCGTCAGCAATTAATCCACCATTAGTTTCATGTGCAACATCCCAAAAAGTTATTCCAGCATCAGGAAAGATGTCTGAAATAGGCATGAAGGCTGAACCAATTATTCCGAATGCGTGTTCAATTCCATGCATTTGTAAAACTTTTACAAAAGCTTCTTCTGTTGTCATTTTAGTCATAATAATTGGCCTTTCTGTCTGAGTTATTTAAAATTCTATAAATTAATTTGTTAATTTAAAGGATTAATATATAAGAATTAGAAAATTTCAAACAAACAAATCGACACAATTATGGCTACAGATATTATTATTCACGATGAAAAAGACAATGTCGGAGTAGTTGTTATTGATAAAATTATCCCCAAACAAGATTGTGCTTGCTGGATTATGGAAAATGATAAAACAATACAAATTCAATCAGAAGACGAAATTCAATTAGGGCATAAGATTGCAATGGTTGACCTTAATGAGGGTGATACTATTTTGAAATATGGTCATGATATTGGAAAAGTAGTTAAATCAATTAAAAAAGGTGAGCATGTTCATGTTCACAATGTAAAAACGAAAAAGTGGTAAAAATATGGAAATTCCAAAAAGTTTTTTAGGTTACAAAAGAGAAAATGGCAGAGTTGGTACTAGAAATCATGTGATTATCTTACCTGTAGATGATATCTCAAATGCTTGTGCTGAAGCTGTAGCAAACAATATTAAAGGCACAATGGCCCTTCCTCATTCTTATGGAAGACTTCAATTTGGAGCTGACTTAGATCTACATTTTAGAACAATGATTGGAACTGGAAAAAATCCTAACGTTGCTGCTGTAATAGTAATTGGAATTGAGCCTAAGTGGACAAAAAAAATTGTTGATGAAATAGCTAAAACTGGAAAACCAGTTGAAGGTTTTCACATTGAAAGAACTGGTGATATTGGAACTATCATGAAAGCTTCTAAAAAAGCTCAAGAATTTGCAATGTGGGCTTCTGAAAAACAAAGAGAAGAGTGTCCTTTAAGTGACTTATGGATTTCAGTTAAATGTGGTGAATCAGATACAACATCAGGTCTTGCTGCTAACCCTACGGTTGGAAACTTAATGGATAAATTAGAACCATTAGGTGTTCATTTATGTTTTGGTGAAACGTCTGAGCTAACTGGTGCTGAAAAAGTTTGTGCTACACGTGGTGCAACACCTGAAGCTTCAGAAAAATTCATGAAAACTTGGAGTGATTATAACGATTTTATTTTAAAAGAAGCAACTGATGATCTTTCTGATAGTCAACCAACAGCTGGTAATATTGCTGGTGGGTTAACAACTATTGAAGAAAAAGCATTTGGAAACTTTCAAAAAATTGGAAATTGTAAATTTATTGATGTTTTAGAACCAGCTGAAGAACCTACTAAAGGAAAAGGTTTATACTTTATGGATACTTCATCTGCAGCAGCTGAGTGTATTACACTTCAAGCAGCAGCTGGATTTAATATTCACTTATTTCCAACAGGCCAAGGTAATATTGTAGGCAATCCTATTGAGCCAGTTGTAAAATTAACTGCTAACCCACTAACTGTAAAAGGTATGGGTGAACATATTGATTGTGATGTATCAAAAATACTATCACGTGAGATGACTATGTCTGAAGCAGGTGATGAGTTAATTAAATCTATGATTAGGGTAGCAAATGGTAGATTAACATGTGCAGAAAGTTTAGGACATAAAGAGTTTGTTATGACTAAACTCTATAGAAGCGCTTAGTTTTTAAAATTCCTTACTCTGTAAATATGGCTTATCGAAAAATTATCAACATTCTTCCTGGTGTAGTACTTGCTTTAGTCTTCTGTTTATTTTCACAAGGAATAAACAATGTCATTGGCATAGAGATGTTTGGAACCACTAAAAGTCCTATTTCAACTGTGATGATTGCAATATTACTTGGAATTATTATGGGTAATGCATTTACACCAAGACCAGGAATGATGCTTGGTTTAGATTTTACTCAAAAATATATCTTGAAATTAGGAATAATTTTTTTAGGTATAAGATTAGGTTTTGGTGATTTTCTTAAATTTGGAACAGTTGCTATTCCTTTAATTATTGTATGTATATTAAGTGTTCTTATTCTTATTAAATTATTAATAAAGAAAGTACCAATCTCATCAAAAATGTCTTATTTGATAGCTATAGGTACAAGTGTTTGTGGTGCAACAGCGATAGTGGCAGTAGCGCCCGTTATAGAAGCAAAAAAAACTGAAGTTGCTTATGCAATAGCAAATATTACGTTGTTCGGTGTTATAGCTATGCTTGCTTATCCTTATTTTGCAGAATGGTATTTTTATGGAGAGCCTATAATGGCAGGCTTATTTTTAGGAACAGCTATTCATGAAACTTCACAAGTAGCAGCAGCTGGGTTAATTTATGACCAACAATTTAATAGCCCTGAAACTCTAAATGTAGCTACAGTTACAAAACTTATAAGAAATACATTTTTAGTAATCATGGTCCCACTATTTGGCTTTTTATATAATAGAGGTAAAGTTAAAGATAAAAATTACTCAATATTCAGTATTTTCCCATATTTTGTACTTGGTTTCATTGGGATGATTATTGTGAGAAATATTGGAGATCAAATATTTACTTTAGAAAATGGGAATTATGAATTTTGGAAAACTTTAATTAACTATATTAAAAGCTTGGCTACTGTCTTTCTTACCATGGCTATGGCTGCGGTCGGTATATCTATTAATTTGAATGAATTAAAATCTATGGGATACAAACCATTTGTTGTTGGATTGATTGCTGCTGTTACGGTGGGTGTGGTTAGTATCGTAAGTCTTGAGACTTTTCTTAAAGTTTTTTTATAAATTATTTTGCTTTTAAAGCGTATTTTTTTCTTAAGGTTGAAAAAAACTTTCTAATAAGAGCAGCTCCTACTCCTAAAGTAATTGCAAACATAATTGAAAATAATCCATAAAAAAATGGCATATCTTCAGAAAATTCCAAAATAAATAATGAAAAAAAATTTAAATCTGAAGTTAATACTTCTGTTATTTCTTGTTGAGTCTGATCAGTAAAAAAAGTTTCATAAGCAATAGCTATTCCAACTATTAATAGTAAAATTGCTAACAATGCTTTTAAACCAGAACTATCAATTTTTTCACCCAGTTTTTGTCCTACTTGCACACCTATAATTGATCCGATAACTAACATAACTACTAACATTAAATCTATGGAACCAAAATTAAATGAATGTAAAAAAGTAACTATGACACTTACAAAAATAGTTACAAACAAAGAAGTTCCTGGAACTAATTTTGTTGGCATTTTAATTATATAAATCATCGCAGGCACCAATATAAAAGCACCACCTATTCCCATTATGGCAGCAATAAATCCTACAATTAAACCAATTATAATTGGAGTAAATGCACTTTCATATAACTTTGATTTTGGAAACCTCATTCTTAATGGAAGACCGTGTATCCAATAATGAACATGTAATTTTTTTTTAATTATAAGATTTCTTTTTGCTCTGTCTATTTCACTAAGACTTTCGACTAACATTAACGTACCAATTATTGCAAGTATATACATATAGGCTAAAGAAATAACTGTATCAATTTTTCCAATACCTTTAAAATATGTAAAGGTATAAATACCTAATGCGGTACCAACTGTTCCACCAATAACAATCATAAGACCCATTTTATAATCTAAAGTATTTTTTAAATAATGAGTTGTTGATCCTGATACTGATGTTGCAAGAATATTGTTAGCTTCATTTGCGACAGCATATGCAGGTGGTACGCCTAAAAAAATTAAGAAAGGTGTCATTAAAAAACCACCACCAACACCAAATAAACCTGAAAGCACTCCAACAATTGCACTCAATAAAAGTATTTCAATAGGATTAATAAAGACTTGAGCTATTGGTAAAAATACATCCATAAAAAGTTAATAGTTGTTAAAAAACAACTTAATTAAATGTGATAAAAGT
>CAJQSC010000027.1 GCA_905612465.1 uncultured Candidatus Pelagibacter sp. | reverse complement strand
AAATGCTGGGGGTGTAATAACACAACCAGGAACTACTAATTGTGAAGTTACTCCTGATAGTCAAAAGATAACTTGGTATAGAGTAGAGTTTTGTACATCTAAACCAACAGGACCAACACCATCAACGACTGTTGATAGATCAAGTTGTTCTACTTTTTATCAAAATGATAATGGGTCTGAAGTATCAGTTGCTAAAGGAGTTGGCACTCAAATAGGTGTAGCTGCAGATTACACTGCTGTACCGTATGGAAATTATACTTATGGCATCATAACATTGGGCTCTACGTTTAAATTTACTACAAGTGTAACTTTTAATGGAAACATAAGTGATGGAACTAATTCTACAACAACTTGTGTAACAAAAGTTTCAAGCCTAGGCACTATTTACGGATACGATGGCACTAGAGCTAATACCCTTGCTAAAAAAAATCTTAGTTGTGCGTCTGGTGCAACTGCAGCAGAAATAACAGTTGGGGTTAACACACTAACAATGGATGGTAGTAATGATTGCAATCATTTACTTACTTTTCAAGGTACAACAGCAAATGTTGCTGCATATATGTTAGAATCTGACGGCACATTAGTGACTGGTGTTGGAGGTACAGATACAGATCAAATAAAAAATGGTGTAACAGGTTGTGAAGCTGGAGTTTCAAATGGAGTTTCACTTATTCAAGGAATTATGGCATTAGATTTAAAAATTACCCCTGATACAACTGGTATTCAAATTAAATACAACAACACTAGAGGCATTTCCTTAACTATGGGAAATTCAAATGTAATGAACCAATTTGATAGTGCATTTTTTGACTTTGATTTGTCAGCATTATAATTTTTAGATCAAATTATATAAAAATTTAAATTACCTTAAAAGATCTTGTAATTTATTTTCTTTCTCAAGGGCTCTAATATCATCGTAACCACCAATGTGTTGATCATCAAAAAATATTTGAGGGACTGTTCTTTTCCCATTAGCTTTTGTAATCATTTCATCCATCGCACCATCAATTGTTGCAATACTAATTTCTTTATATTCAGCATTGTTCCTTGCTAATAATTTCTTTGCTGCATCACAAAAACCACAAAGTGGTCCTGTATATATTGTTATATTTTTCATGAGTTATAAATAATCGTTCTTCTTAATTTTACTAGTAATTTCTTTCCTAGAATATTCAAATTTTTTTCTATGTTTTATACTTTTTTGATTAACTCTTTTTCTCCATAATCTAAAAGAAACTGGCTTTATAGAATGCCTCATAATCTTAATTACTTCAGCTTCTGTCTTTCCAGTCTTTTCCTTAATTTCTTCAAAAGTAATACGATCAGCCCAAGCTGCCCAGATGATCCAGTCAGGGTCTGATATATGGGGTTCTGGATTTTTAACCCTAGTTGTGGGGGTGTGACCTTTTTTTTTTCATGGATTCCTTATATTTCAAAAAAATGATTAATGCATTTACTTTATGAGCGTGATAATATAATTCTAAGATAGTCCTATTTAGCCATCTTTAGCTCCCGGTTTTTTTAGGACTATCCAAACGATTAAAATGCTCCCCTTAAATTATTTTCTTTTTCTTCAAATAATCTTATTTTTATTTATTACACCAGGAACACCTAGAATTGTGATCATTTCATATTCGATGAATTATGGAGTTCAAAAATGTATTTGGACTGCACTAGGAGATGTTACTGCGAATATTATTCAAGCAACTTTAGTAATTTTTGTTCTGGGATCTTTTTTTGCTGATAACCCAAATTTTTTAAATATTTTTAAGTGGGTAGGGATAGCGTATTTACTTTATCTTGCTTACGATATTTATAAATCACAACCAAAAGACATAAGTTCAAAAAATATTTCATCTAAAAGTTTTTTTTCATTTTTTAAAGATGGTTTTTTTGTTGCAGGCACAAGTCCTAAGGCTTGGATGTTTTTTCCCCTGATCTTTCCCCAGTTTATTGACTTCAATGGAAATTATATTGTTCAATTTTTAATTTTGATCACAACATATGTTGTTTTAGATTTTTTATCTTTAATTGCTTATGCAGTACTTGCTAGAAAATTAATTGTTTGGATAAAAGCAAACCCAAAAGTTATAAATACAATTTCAGCGTGTGTATTAATATTAATTGCACTAATCATAGCTTTAATTCAAAAATATTAAGTCGCAATTTTTATTACAGACTTGTTTGTTTTATAATTTAAGAGTTTAATTAATTTTTAAATTTAAAACTAATAGAGGAAAAATAAAATGAAAATCAGAAATATACTTATTACTTTAGTTTCTGCTATTGCACTTTTAATTTCAGCTTCAACAATATCTTTTGCAAAAGTTGTTGGTGATAAAATTATTTTAGGTGCAGCTGTTTCATTGACTGGAAAATATTCATCTAATGGTGTTCATACTCAAAACGGCTATAACTTAGCAGTTGAGAGAATAAACGGCATGGGTGGTGTTAAAGTTGGTGGAAAAACTTACAAGTTTGACATTATTTATTATGATGATGAATCAAACTCAGGAAGAGCAGCTCAACTAGCAGAAAGATTAATCCAACAAGATGGTGTTAAGTTCATGCTTGGGCCATATAGTTCAGGACTTACAAAAGCTATGGCGCCTGTAACTGAAAAATATGAAGTTCCTATGGTTGAAGCAAACGGTGCGTCTAGATCGTTATTTACTAAAGGCTACAAATATTTATTTGCAGTGCTAGCTCCAGCGAACTTATATCTTGATGTAGCAATTGATCTTGCAGTTGAAAAAAATGGTGGAAAGCCGGTTAAGATTGCAATGGCATTTGAACAAGATGCTTTCTCACAAGATGTGAGATTGGGTATTGTTGAAGCGGCTAAAAGAACTGGATCAAAAATCATTATAGATGACAAATTACCAAAAGAGCTTAACGATATGGCTGCTACTTTATCTAAAGTAAAAGCTACTAATCCAGATGTTCTTGTGGTTTCAGGTCATACTAAAGGTGCTTTGACAGCAATTAGACAAATCTCAGAAATGAAAGTTGACGTGAAAATGTTAGCAATGACTCACTGTGATGCTGCTAAATTATCTAAGCAACATGGTAAAGCTTCCGAGTATGCACTTTGTGCTTCTCAGTGGCATAAATCTCTATCATACAAAGATAAGTTCTTTGGTGGTGGTATGAAATATGATGCTGACTTTACAAAAGCTTTTGGATATGCACCGCCATACCAAGCTGCAGAATCATCAGCTGCTTTATTAGTTTACAAAGATGCGTTCGAAAGAGCACAATCATTTGATACTAAAAAAGTTAGAGATGCTTTAGCTGCAACTGATATGCAAACTTTTTATGGAAACATAAAATTTGCTGAAGGTGGACAGAATGTATCTAAGCCAATGGTACTTTTCCAAGTATCGTGTAACGATGATGGTAGTAAGTGTGAAAACAAAGTTGTTGCTCCTACAAAATGGGCATCTGCTGAGTTGGTGCACCCAATTCCATCTTGGTCAAAAAGATAATACCTAATATGTAAAATGCTCCCTAGTAATAGGGGGCATTTTTTTATAAACATCTAAAGAATTTATGGATTTATTAATTTTCCAAGCCCCTATTTTAATGGTTCAAGCGTCAATGGACGGAATACTTCTTGGTATTTTGTTTGCATTAATTGCTTATGGAATGGCATTGCAATGGGGAGTAATGAACATAATAAACATCGCTCAAGGAGAATTAGTAATCATGGGCGGATACATTGCATACTTCATGTATCTATCAGGAATTCACCCAGCCTTTGGAGTGATTGTATCACCAATCATTATGTATTGTGTCGGTTGGGGAATGTACAAGCTTGTTATTAATAAAGTAGTAGATAAAGATTTGTTTACTTCAATACTTGCAACATTTGGAATTAGTATTTTAGCTCAACAGTTAATGAATTTTGCATTTGGTGCAGACGTAGTAGTCGCTCAGTCAAATTTTGGAACAACAATGTTGTTTAATAACTCAGTTACACTTCCTAATGCAAAGATATTTTCAGGAGCAGTTTGTGTGATATCAGCAATTATTCTTGTCATCTATATGAAGAAATCAAAACTAGGTAGAGCAATTAGAGCAACGGCTCAAAATGCAAGAGCAGCAAAAATTTTAGGTGTTGATACTGAAAAAGTCTACGCAGCAACTTTTGGTATTAATGCAGCATTATGTGGAATAGCAGGTGCATGTATTGCAATCACATTTACACTTCACCCTTATACAGGATTACCTTACACAGTTAGATCTTTCATGATTGTAATTATTGCAGGACTTGGAAACTTACCAGCTGTTGCAATATCTGGTATGGGTCTTGGGGTATTTGAGGAATGGTCAGATTACTTGCTTGGAACAGAATTTAGAATTGCAGCAGTATTCTCATTACTAGTCATTATCCTGGTCTATAGAAGGTTTAAATTAGCGAGAAAAAGAGAATATTTAAAATAATGAATAAAAATACTTTATTATATGCTGGCTTAATACTTTTTGGTTTAGCTGGAGCATTTATATTTCCAGCTTATAAACTTCAGTTATCATTTCTTTATATATTAATTGTTTTAGCTATGACCTGGGATGTTCAAGGTGGACAGATGGGTTACAATACATTTGGAAATATATTATTTTTTGGTATTGGGATGTATGTTGCTTCAAGCACACAGATAGCAATGTTCTTTTCACTTGCTGAATGGACAGATGCTGGTGGAGAGAAAACTTTTGTTCACACTATCCCTCAATTTTTTCAAGGCTTTGGAGTTGGCATATTATTAGCAGGAATTATTCCGACAATAATTGCAGGAGTAATTGGTTATGGAATTTTAGGTTTAAGAGGACATTACTTTGCAATTTGTACTTTAGCATTAGGAATTGCCGCAGGTGAACTTGCAGGTGGAATTGAAATAATTGGTGCAGGTCAAGGTATGACAGTTCCAGTTTGGCCAAAAGGGTTTGGATCTAATGCATCGTCTTCGCAATTTTTATATTATTTAAGTTTTATTTTAGCACTTGTAACATTTATTACTTTAAAATGGGCTTACAGCACAAGATTTGGTTTAGTTTTAAATGCGATAAGAGACAATGAAGATAAGGCTGAAGCAATGGGAATTCACACAATGAGATACAAAATTATTGGATGGATGGTTTCAGCGTTCTTTGTTGGAATAGCTGGAGGATTAATGGGACATATTAATGGTTACATTGAACCAACAGAAATTGCGTTTGCTGGTCCAACGTTTGGTGTGTTCATGGTTTTAATGGCAATCCTTGGTGGTAAAGGAACTTTATGGGGCCCACTTGTTGGTGCAACTTTATTTCATTTATTTAAAGAAGGTTTTTGGACTTACTTCTTAGGTTGGCAGTATGTAGCTCTTGGAGTTTTAATTATTGTGATTGTGGTTTATTTTCCAGAGGGTGTGATGGGATGGTTAAGAGAAAAATATCCTGAGAGATTTGGTGAAGTTGTTGATGAAGCTGACCTAAAAGCACAGGTGGAATTAAAGTAATGGCTATATTAGATATATCAAATGTAAGTAAATCTTTTGGTGGTGTTAAAGCTAATGTTGATATTTCAATGTCAGTTGAACAAGGTGAAATCGTTGGATTAATTGGTCCAAATGGATCTGGTAAAACTACTTTATTTAATTCAATTGTAGGAACTTACCCAATCGATAATGGTTCAATTAAATTTGATGGCACAGAAGTTTCAGAGCTACCAGTTCCTGTTGTTGCTAAACTTGGACTACTTAGAACATTCCAACAAACTAGAATCTATGGAAAATTAAACTGTATTCAAAATATGTTAATTAGTAATAAACCAGAAAATGATGGAATATTAACAGTATTTCAAAAGATACCATCAGACTTAACAGATAAAGCAGAAACGTTATTAAAATTTGTAGGACTTCATCAAAAAAGAAAACTTAGAGCAGGAGACCTTTCTTTTGGACAACAAAAATTACTAGAACTTGCTATGGCATTAATGAATGAGCCTAAAATGCTTTTATTAGATGAGCCAACAGCTGGAATTAATCCTACATTAATTAATGGAATTATTGACCGTTTAATTACTGTTAATAAAGATTATGGAATTACTTTGCTGGTTATAGAGCACAATATGAAGGTAATTATGAATTTAGCACAAAGAGTTTTTTGTTTAGCACATGGTCAAATGTTAGCAAATGGAACTCCAGATGAAATCAAAAATGATAAGCGTGTGTTAGACGCTTACTTGGGAGCGCAATAATGCCAAATCAATATGATGTACTAGGAAAAGCACCAGGGCCAGAAGAGCTAAAAAAATTAGCTCCTGAGAATAATCATGTAACAATAAAAAAATTATCAGCTGGTTATGGTAAAATGGAAATACTTCATGATTTTGATTTGTATGCAAGTAAAGCACAATCCTTATGTCTAATTGGACCTAATGGTGCAGGAAAATCTACAATACTTCATTCTATCTATGGATTTACAAATATTTTTTCAGGACAAATTGAAATTGATGGAAAAGAAATTACACATTTAACACCAGCTCAAAAACTTACATCATGTGGTATTGCATATATTCTTCAAGATAATTCTGTTTTCCCGGATATGACAGTCGAAGAAAATTTATTGATGGGTGGCTATGCTAAAGAAAATACAGATGAGTCTTATCAAGAAGCAGAAAGAATTTTTGAAAAATACGAAAGATTAAGAAATAGAAGAAATCAGCCTGCTAAAGTTTTATCAGGTGGTGAAAGAAGATTATTAGAAATTTCTAGAGCATTAGTTATGAAACCATCAGTACTACTGGTTGATGAGCCATCTATTGGTTTAGAGCCAAGATACATTGATATGGTTTTTGAAATTTTAAGGGATCTTCAAATAACAGAAAAGAAAACAATTATTTTAGTAGAGCAAAATGCTAAAAAAGGATTAGAATTTGCAGATATTGGATACGTTTTAGTATCTGGACAAACTGCGATTGCTGGCAAAGGGGATGACTTATTAAAAAACCCTGATGTTGGTAGATTATTCCTTGGAGGATAATGATCAATAAAGAATTTTTCTTTAAAGGTTTTAAATCAATTCTAGCTCCAGATAGTCCAGCCCTTGCGCTTGGTTGTTGTTTTATTGCAATCGGTGCACTTCTTAAAAATTTAGGTTTTAATATTCAGGAAAGTATTTTTTCGACAATGTTAACTTATGCCTTACCAGGTTCATTGGTAATGGCTGAATCTTTACTATTAGGAGCTTCACTATTGAATATTTTTCTAGCGGTTTGGTTTGTTAATGCTCGTTTATATCCAATGGCAGTCTCATTATTCCCATTAATGATGCACAAAAGCCAACCAAGATGGAAATATTATTTTTCATGCCATTTCATTGCAGTTTCCGCTTGGCTGATAATGAAAAGTAAATACAAAGATATTGAAAAAAAACACAGAATTGATTTTTGGATTGGAATCGGATGTGCAACTTGGACAACAGCAGTTATAGGTACATTTATTGGATTTTATGCATCTGATTACTTAGATAAAAATATGATGATGGGTTTAGCAATTTTAAACCCAATTTATTTTTTATGTATGATGGTAGACGCAATGAAAACTATCCAAATAACAGCATCAGTAGTATTGGGTTTATTGTTAGGACCAATATTTTATTTTTTATCGCCTGAATGGTCAATTTTACTTGGTGGCCTAGTTGGTGGAACTATTGCTTATTTAATAGGAGAACTAAGTGTCAACTAGCATAGTTCTTGCAATTTTAGTTACATCGTTAGCAACATTCTCTTCTAGATTATTAGGAGCTATTTCATCTGAAAGAATAAAAGAGACTTCAAAATTATTTAGATACTTTAATTGTCTTGCGTATTCAACACTAGCAGCATTGATTGCTAGAACAATTATTTTTCCTGTAGGAGTTTTATCTGATGCAAGTTATTTAAGTAGATTAACTGTAGTCTTGTTTTGCCTATTTATATTCTTTATATCTAAAAGAAATTTTGTATATCCAACTGTACTTTCTGCTATCATGATGGCACTATTAACCAATTATTTCTAATAAAAAAAATGAAAAAAATTATTTTTTACTTATCACTAATACTTTTTGTATCTCCATTATTTGCAGCAGATGAAAAGTCAGGGAGATTTTTTGAAGATCAGCCAGATGTAACAGATGACCATCAAATACATTTTAATTACTTATTAGCAGCTGACAGTAAAGATCGAGAAATGGATATTAATGGTAAGATGGAAGAAATTTTATTAGAATTAAATAAAGTAATGTTAAAAGCAACAGCTAATCATAAAAAAGGTGATGGTGTTGCAAGAAAATATAAATTTGATTATCGAGCTGATGGTAAATTAGATATCACATTCATTAGAATGGATATGAAGCATAAGGAACTTCATAAGTGGGCAAACGATGATATCATACCTTTCTTAAATAATATTAAAGGTCAGAGAAATATTAAAAAACACTATTATAACTTTGCTGATTTTAGCAACGTAGATGGTGGTGAAGCTGGAGTTGGCTACGGCACTACTTATCTAAAAAACAACAGTAATGGTTCTGATAAAAGAAAAATGCTAGTTACCCTTCATGAGCTGCATCATAGTAATGGAGGAGGGTATGATTGTGTTTCAGGAATTAGTAATGGACATTATAAAGATCAAAATAAATCTCTACAGTTGACGCAAGGAACTAAACTTGGACCAACATATGCTCATAAAAAAAATGATTGCCCTCAATTACAAGACTCAGTTTTTTTAACACCTACTTCAAAAACACCTTATGATCCCTATGAAGTAAACTGTTTATTCAAATTAGGTAAATTTACAAATAAAAAATTTATGAAAGTAATTAACAAGATGAAAAAAAATCCAGAAAAAAAAATTAAAGGAAACACCAGATTCGGATCAAGTTGTAGATATAGAGACTGGGACAGAGCTAAAGGTGGATTTTATATTTGGGGTGTAGAAGAAAATATTGCGGATACGCTAAAATAGGATTTTAAAATGGAAAAAGTAAAAGGGTTAGAGATTTCTGCTCATGAAAAATCTAAAAGGATAATTAATATTCAAATTGAAGATGAGATCTTGGACAAATTAATATTTCCATTTAACAAATTTGATATTACGGCTCTTGAATACAAACCATTTACTCGTTTCACATTAGCAAAAAGTCTGGATGACATAACATCTAATCAACTAAGTAAATTGATGAATAAGATAATAAGAGACCGAGAAACCGGTTGTTTTATTATTGGTCCAAAAAATATTAATTCAAAAATTAATGATAATTTTTTAGTTAAATTATCAACAGCACTATCGCACCTGATAGGTAATCCCAATCATGACTCCATGGCAGGAAAGTATTATGCAAGATTTTTTGTTAAACACGAAGATAGGAGCGACTCATATTTAAGAAAAGCGTACACCAATATGGATCTTCATACAGATGGAACATATGTCAAAGAAATTACAGATTGGTTGTTGATGACTAAAATTGAAGAACAAAATGTTGAAGGGGGTGAAACAACAATGCTTCATCTTGATGATTGGGAGCATTGTGAAGATTTATTTAATGATCCAGTTGGTAAGCAAAATTTTACATGGGGCTCACCTAAAAGTAAGAATATTGATTATAAAGTCGAGCATCCTGTTTTCTTTCCAGATAAAAATAATAAAGCACAAATTTCATATATAGATCAATTTCCAGAACCAAAAAATATGGCTCAAGGAAACTTTTTACAAAAATTATCTGATGGGCTAGAGGAGAGTAAAAATAAGGTAATAACTAAACTTCCAACAGGATCTACAATAGTTGCTAATAATTACTTTTGGCTCCATGGAAGAAGACCTTTCAAAGAAAACAAAGATTTAAGCAGAGAACTGTTAAGAATTAGAGGCTCTTTTTTTATTAATTAATTCACTAATATCATTATAAAGTAACTATATTTATGAAATTAGGCTTTATAGGAACAGGTAAAATTACGTCTGCTGTTATCACGGGTATCTGCACTTCAAACATATCTTATAAAAATATAATTATTTCTCATAGAAATAAATCTATATCTAGCAGTCTTAAAAAGAAGTTTAAGAAAGTAACTATTTGTAAAGATAACCAAGAAATAGTTAATACATGTGATTGGATCTTTTTATCTGTAACACCTTCTGTAGGTGAAAAAATAATTAAAAATATAAAGTTTAAATCAAATCAAATTATAATCAGCTTCATATCAACAATTACTTTAGCTCAACTTAAAAAAGCAATTAAAGTTAAAGCAAAAATAGTAAGAGCCATACCTTTGCCTCCAATTTCACTAAAAAAAGGACCAGTGCCTATTTGCCCACCGAACAAAAAAGTAAAGGATTTTTTTAATAAAATTGGCACAACAGTTGAAATTAAAAATGAAAAATCTTCAATTAATTTTTGGGCAACTTCAGGAATGATGGCACCATTTTATGAACTGCTAAGAGTAATGACTGAATGGCTAGTAAAAAGAGGAGTTAAACGAAATAACGCGCAAAAATATATAACATCTTTATTTTTAGCATTATCAGAAGATGCTGTTGTAAATTCTAAAAAAGATTTAAAATATTTAGTGAAAGAATCTCAAACTCCTAAAGGATTAAATGAACAAGGGGTTAAAGAGCTAACCAAAGCTGGTTTTTATAAATCTTTAGAAAAGACGCTTAACAGTATCCATAAAAGACTAAACAAATAAAACTTCATGAACCAAGAACAGAATATTTTACAAATTGAAAACCTATCTAAGTATTTTGGGGGTTTGGCTGCAGTTTCAGATTGTTCTTTAAAAATTAAGGAAGGATCCATTACAGGAATTATAGGACCAAATGGATCTGGCAAAACTACCTTATTCAATTTAATTGCAGGAAATCTAAAAGCATCAAGTGGCAAAGTTTTATTTTATGATGAAGATGTAACAGACGTTCCTTCATATGAATTATTCTCAAAAGGAATATTAAGAACCTTTCAAATTGCTCATGAGTTTACAAATTTATCTGTTTTAGAAAATCTAATGATGGTGCCAGCAAATCAATCAGGTGAGAAACTGATGACAGCATTATTAAAACCAAGTTTGGTCAGAACTGAAGAACTTGTAGTTAAGCAAAAAGCTCAAGATGTTGTGGATTTTTTAAATCTTACACATTTGTCAAATGAATTAGCTGGAAATTTATCAGGTGGGCAGAAAAAACTTTTAGAACTTGGAAGAACCATGATGGTGGATGCAAAGTTAGTATTACTTGATGAAGTGGGTGCTGGTGTTAATCGAACATTACTTAAAGACTTGGGAACAGCAATAATGAAGTTAAATAAAGAAGAGGGGTATACATTTTGTATGATTGAGCATGATATGGAATTTATAAGTAGATTATGTGACCCTGTTATTGTTATGGCAGAAGGTTCTGTTTTATTTCAAGGAACTGCTGAAGAAGCTAAGAAAGATGAAAAAGTTATTGATAGCTATTTGGGCAGAGGATCTAAAATTAAGGATGAAAACTGATGGCTTTTTTTGAAGGTTTAAAAATGACCGGAGGTTATGGAACTGGACCAGATATTATCAACTCTTGTTCTGTTGATGTAAATAGAGGGGAGATAGTATCAATCCTAGGACCTAATGGTGCTGGTAAATCTACTGCTATGAAAGCATTACTTGGTCTTATAAATTTAAAATCAGGCGCTGTTGTTATTGATGGAAAAGATATTACAAAACTTTCACCACAAGATAGAGTTAGACAAGGTATTTCATTTGTACCACAAACAAAAAATGTATTTGCAGGAATGACAGTTGAGGAAAATTTAGAAATGGGTGCTTATCTAAGAGATGATAACTATCAAGATGTTATAGAGGAAATTTATGAACTCTTTCCAATATTAAGAGAAAAAAGAAATCAATTGGTTGGTGAATTATCTGGTGGTCAAAGGCAACAAGTTGCTCTTGGTAGAGCTCTAATGATTAAACCATCAGTATTAATGTTAGATGAACCTACGGCAGGTGTATCTCCAATAGTGATGGATGAATTATTTGATCATATCATTAAAGTTAAAAGAACAAATGTTGCTATTTTAATGGTTGAACAAAATGCTAAGCAAGCGTTGAATATTTCTGATCGTGGATATGTATTAGTTACTGGAGAAAATAAATATGCAGGAACTGGAAAAGAATTATTAAATGATCCAAGAGTAAGAAGCTCTTTTTTGGGAGGATAGTATGGATTTTTTAAATGCAATTATATTACTGTTAAATTATATTTTTGTTCCAGCTTTAACTTATGGTTCACAATTAGCGCTTGGAGCAATATTTGTAACCTTAATTTATGGGATATTAAGATTTGCAAACTTTGCAACTGGAGACATGATGGCATTTGGAACAATGGTGACCATTTTAATTACTTGGTATTTTCAATCGATTGGTATTTCTTTAGGAGTTTTACCAACAGCTCTTCTTGCGATACCTTTTGCAATAATTTTTATGATTGGTTACATGCTCTTTATAGATAAGTTTGTATTTAGATACTATAGAGTAAATAAAAGTCCTCCAGTTCAGCTTGCAATGGTAAGTATTGGTGTAATGTTTGTAACTCAAGCTGTTGTAAGAATAATAATTGGTCCTGCTGATCAAAGATTCTTTGATGGAGAAAGATTTATTATAAAAGCTAGAGAGTTTAAAGAAATGACAGGACTTAATGAGGGCTTAGCAATTAAATCCAGTCAAGTATTAACAATATTCATAACATTAATATTAGTTTCAATTTTATTTTGGTTTTTAAATAAAACCAAAACAGGAAAAAGTATGCGTGCTTATTCAGACAACGAAGATTTAGCTTTATTATCGGGAATTGACCCTAAAAGAGTAGTGATGATTACATGGATTATTGCAGGTATTTTAGCAACTATTGGTGGTGCTTTGTATGGTTTGGATAAAAGTTTCAAGCCTTTTACTTACTTTAACAACATGTTGCCAATTTTTGCTGCAGCAATTGTTGGTGGGATAGGAAACCCATTTGGAGCATTTTTGGGTGGGTACGTTATAGCTTTTTCAGAGATATTTATAACTTACGCATATAAAAAATTTTTTATGTATATTTTACCAGAAAGTATGGAGCCAGAAACATTAGTACAATTATTATCAACTGATTATAAATTTGCTGTATCATTTTCTATACTGGTGATTGTTTTGCTCTACAGACCAAATGGCATATTTAAAGGAAAAGTACTGTGAGAAAGAATTTAAACATTATTTTAGCTTATGCAATAATGATGGGTTTAATTATTTTAGTTGGAATATTTCAATCATGGAATGTTGCTCTTTCAATCTTTAATATGTGTTTAATTTCTGCGGTGATGACAATGGGGGCAAATGTACAATGGGGCTATGCTGGTCTGATTAATTTTGGTCTTATGGGTTATGCAGCATTAGGAGGTTTAGCTGCAGTTTTAATATCAGTTGATCCAGTTCCAGAAGCATGGAGTGCAGGTGGATTTGATATTCTAATGTGTCTATGGCTAATAATTGCAATAGTTTTTCTTATTCGGTTTATCTTAAAAAATTTTGAGAAATCAAAAATAAGAACATATGGAATAGCTGGAATTATAATTGCTGGAATTGTAATTATAAGAATTACTTCTGAATCAGGCATTGAGGCAATCGAAGCAGTAAACCCAGCAACAACAGGATTTCTTGGTGGCTTAGGTTTACCAATAGTATTTTCATGGATAGTTGGAGCCTTCTTTGCTGCTGGATTAGCATTTATTGTAGGTAAAGTTGCTCTTGGTTTACGTGCTGACTACCTAGCTATCGCTACATTACTTATTTCAGAAATTGTTATTGCTATAATCAAACATGAAGATTGGCTAGCAAGAGGTGTTAAGAACGTAATTGGATTAGACCGTCCAGTTCCTTATGAAGTTAACCTTCAGACAACTGAATGGTTTATAAATTTAGTTGCAAGATTTAATTCAGGTAAATTAGAATTAATTTCTAATATTGCAGATAAACAAGCTGCACTTAATCAGCTGGTTATTGAAGGTTCCTCAGTTTTTGTAAAACTTTGTTATTCAGGTTTATTCTTAATTGTAGTTGTAGCTTTATTAATAGTTACTCAAAAAGCACTTTATTCCCCATGGGGAAGAATGATGAGAGCTATTAGAGATAATGAAGAAGCGGCTAATGCAATGGGCAAAAATGTTGTTAAACAACATTTGCTAATATTTATTTTAGGTTCAGCAATAGTTGGAATAGCAGGTGCAATGTTAGTCACACAAGATGGTTTATTCACACCTGGCAGCTACAGACCTATGAGGTACACTTTTTTAATTTGGGTAATGGTAATTGTTGGTGGTAGTGGAAATAATTTTGGAGCTATTTTAGGTGGATTTGCAGTATGGTTTCTATGGATTGAGGCTGCACCGATATCCTTGTTCTTGATCAATCTGTTTACTGTGGGTCTTCCAGAGACTCATGAGTTAAAAGTGCATTTAACAGAGAGTGTTCCTTACTTTAGATATTTAATGATGGGGATGGGTTTATTGTTAATTATGAGGTATCGCCCTAAAGGTATACTTCCTGAGAAAATAGAAATAAAATAAGATTATTATGAAATATATTATACTTGGAGCTGCAGTAGCATGGGCTATGTACATCGGTGATAAATATTTTTTTTAATGAATAAGAATTTATGGTTGTTGATTTTAAGTCAGATCTTTGCTTTTACAGCAGCACCAGTTACAGTTTTCTTAAGTGGCATAATTGGTTCTCAGTTTAGCCCAATAAAATCTTTAGCAACATTACCAATGGCTTTATCAATTGTAGGTGTTGCAATTTTTGCAATTTTTGCAGCAAAAATTATGAGTATAATTGGTAGAAGAGCAGGATTTATTTTTTCCTCAATTGGAAGTTCATTGTCATCACTGCTCGCTGCTTACTCAATAATTAGTGAAAGTTTTATCTTATTTAATTTTGCATGTTTTTTACTTGGTGCTGGAGTAGCCTTTAGTCATCAATACCGTTTTGCAGCTGTTGAAACAGTAAAAAAAGATATGGCACCTAAAGCTATATCAATAATATTATTAGCAGGAATAGGTTCAGCATTTATAGGACCAAATGCAGCCAATTTTTCAAAAGAAATTATTTCTGAGCATTTATATGCTGGATCGTACATCGTACTTGCAGCCTTAACTCTTACATCAACAATTTTTCTATTTTTTTATAAAGACGGACACAAACCAAATAATATCAACAAAGAAAATTCACGAAGCTATTTAGAATTAATTTCTCAACCAAGATTTTTACAAGCATTAATTGCTTCTGCATTTGCTTATGCTGTAATGGCATTTTTAATGACAGCCACACCAATAAGTATGCATGTAATGGAAAAAATAAGTTTAACTAAAACAGGATTAGTAATTCAACTTCATATTGCAGCTATGTTTTTACCATCATTAGTTACAGGTAATTTGATAAGAAAATTTGGACATAGTAAAATAATGTATGCTGGGGTTTTTTTATTTTTGATAACAGTTTT
>CAJQSC010000026.1 GCA_905612465.1 uncultured Candidatus Pelagibacter sp. | reverse complement strand
ATGAAAAAAAAGAAGTAATTAATGAAGCAAAAGAAATACTTGATGTTGAAGAGGTTATACCAAGTATTATTTTAGTAGACGATCTAAGAATTCAAAAAAATTAATTTATTTTATAATCAATCACATCAGCTGAGTAGGCAGCAACTGAGGCTAAGTTTATTATCTCTGATGTAGAGGATCTTAGGGGAGCTATCTCAATAGGCTGACCTAAGCCAATTAATAGAGGACCAATAACCTTTGTATCACCTAAGCTTTTCATCATTTTATATGAAATAGCTGCACTGTGTTGTCCAGGCATTATTAAAATATTAGCATTCCCAACAATACTTGAAAAAGGATAAAGCTCTTTATATTCGACATTAAGAGCAACATCAGGCTGCATATCTCCATCAAAATCAAAATCTACATTTTTATCTTTTAAAATTTCAACTGCTTTTTTTATATGTTTGGTTCTACTTGTAAGTGGTTGACCAAAAGTTGAATGAGAAACAAAAGCAACTTTTGGAATAAAGCCAAATAGTTTAACTACTCTTGCAGCTGATATGGCAATTTCTGCAAGTTCTTCTGAACTTGGGTATTCATTAACACTAGTGTCTCCAACAAAAATAGTTTTACCTTTCGATATAACCATGTTTAAGCCAAACATTATCTCACCTGGTCTTGGGTCTATTACTTGTGTTACTTTATCTAAGGACGCACCAAACCTTCTGGTATTCCCAGTGACGGCACCATCTGCATCACCACAAGCAACCATACAAGATGCCCATATAACTCTGTCATTTCTTACAAGTCTATCGCAGTCTCTCTCTAAAAGACCTTGCTCCCTCTGCATTTTTTTAAATAAAAAACTCACATACTTTTCTCTCTTTTCAGAATCTTGAGAGTTTACTATTTCAATATCAAAATTTTCATTGTAACCAATTTCTTTTATTCTTTCTTTAATCTTATCTTTTTTACCAACTAAAATTGGAATTCCTAATTTAGAATTTTTAAATGCTATTGCAGCTTTAAGAGTATTTTCGTCTTCACCATCTGCAAAAACAATTCTTTTTTGATTCTTTTTAATATAAGAATTAATACCCTGCATAATTGTAACAGATGGATTAAGCCTTTGTTTAAGCTGCTCTTTATAAGCTTCAAAATCTTTTATATCTTTTTTTGCAACACCACTATCCATTGCAGCCTTTGCAACGGCTGCAGGAATTATACTAATTAATCTTGGGTCAAAAGTAGAAGGAATTATGTAATTTTTCCCATATTTAGGACGATCACCACCCATTGCTGCAACCACTTCATCAGGTACATCTTCTTGTGCTAATTTCGCAATTGCATTTGCTGCTGCTACTTTCATTTCTTCATTAATTGTTGTAGCTCTTACATCCAAAGCTCCCCTAAAGATGTAGGGAAAACCAATTAAATTATTTACTTGATTAGGGTAATCAGATCTTCCAGTTGCTATAATAGCGTCATCTCTAACTTCCATTATTTCTTCAGGAGTTATTTCTGGATCAGGATTTGCACAAGCAAAAATTATAGGATTCTTTGCCATGGTTTTTACCATTTCTTTTTTTAAAACTCCTTTTGCAGATAACCCTAAAAACACGTCAGCTCCATTAATAGCTTCCTCTAAAGTTCTATATTTTGTATCAATTGCATGGGCAGATTTCCACTGATCCATACCCTCTGTTCTACCTCTATAAACTACCCCCTTACGATCTAACATAATTACATTTTCATTTGGCACACCACTATTCTTAAATAAATTTGTACAAGCAATTGCAGAAGCACCAGCTCCATTTACAACAACTTTAATATCTTTTATTGATTTTCCACTTATATCTAAAGCATTGAGTAATGCTGCAGTAGTTATTATTGCTGTACCATGTTGATCGTCATGAAAAACTGGAATATCCAAAATTTCTTTTAGTTTTTCTTCAATAACAAAACAATCAGGAGCAGCTATATCTTCTAAGTTAATTCCACCAAAGCTACACGCAAAGTTTTTTATACTATTAATGATCTCATCTGCATCTTGTGACTCAATTTCTAAATCTATAGAATCTATATCTGCAAATCTTTTAAATAAAACTGCCTTTCCTTCCATTACAGGCTTTGAGGCTAATGCTCCTAAGTTACCCATGCCTAAAATCGCTGAGCCATTACTTATCACAGCAACCAGATTTCCTTTGGAAGTGTAGTCATACGCAGCTTCTGGATTGTTATAAATAGCCCTAACAGGAACAGCGACACCTGGAGAATAAGCTAATGCTAAATCTCTTTTAGTTGTCATTGGTTTAGAAGAGTTTATTTCAATTTTTCCAGGCTTATTTAAGCTATGAAACTCTAAAGCTTCTTTATCAGTGTAATGGTCTATTTTAGTTTTTTTCATTTATGTTAATTAGATATACAAATGGGACAATTTTAAGACTAATATGATTTATGAACCTTATTAAGTCAACAGTCACATTTAGCTTTTTTACTATAATTAGTAGATTGTTAGGTTACGTAAGGGATATATTAATAGCAGTATTTCTTGGAGCGGGTCCTTTAGCTGATGCTTTCTTTGTTGCATTTAGAATACCCAATACATTCAGAAGGTTATTTTCAGAAGGAACTTTTAATGCTGCATTTGTACCCAGCTATTCATCACTGTTGAATAAAAAAAAAAAAGCCCAAATATTTGCAAATAATATTTTTAATTTACTTACTGTAGGACTATTTTTCTTAGTTTTTATTATTGAAATTTTTATGCCACTATTTGTTATTTTAATTGCACCAGGATTTGAAGGTGATTATAAAAAAATGGAATTAGCTATAACTTTGACAAGAATTACCTTCCCTTTTTTAATGTTTATTAGTTTAGCATCTTTTTTTTCTGCCATTTTAAATTCACATAATAAATTTGCTATAGCTTCGGCTGCACCTATCATTTTAAATATTCTTTTAATAGGAGTGTTACTTTTTGGAAAAATTTTAGATGATCAATTGGTATATTATTTGTCATATGCGGTTACTTTATCAGGAATATTACAATTTATATTTTTATATTTATTTGTAAAAAAATATTTTTCATTTAAATTCAAATTATATATTAAAATTGATAATAAAGTTAAAATTTTTTTTAGAAAATTACTTCCTAGTATTTTTTCTTCTGGTGTTACCCAAATAAATATTTTAGTAGGAACAATCATTGCATCTTTTCAAGCTAGCGCAGTATCTTACCTTTATTATGCAGATAGAATTTATCAAATCAATCTTGCTATTGCAGGAATTGCAATAGGAACAGTAATACTTCCTAAACTTTCTAGGCATGTTCAAAATAATAAAAAAGAAAAAATAAACTTAATTCAAAATAAAGCTCTAGAGTTAAGTTTATTTTTAAGTATACCTGCGGCAATCGCATTACTAATTGCATCTGAAGAAATTATCTCTTCTTTATTTGGCTATGGGTCATTTGATGAAGAGAGTGCCAAAAATTCTGGAAAAGCATTATTTTATTTTGCTATTGGTTTACCAGCTTTTTCTTTGATTAAAGTTTTTTCAACCTTTTTTTTCGCGCGACATAATACAAAAATACCTTTTTATATCTCTCTAACTTCAGTTTTATTAAATGTATTTATTAGTATCTCTTTTTTTAAAGAAGTTGGATTTTTGATTATACCCATAGCAACCACAATATCGTCTTGGCTCAATGCCGTATTATTGTTTATTTTTTTAAAAATGAATAGTTTATTCAGTTTTAATTTAGTTTTTATAGTTAGATTCATTAAAATTTTAATAGCGTCAGTATTAATGGGAATATTTTTTAATTATGTAATTTACTTTTTTAATGACAAGTTGATTTACCAAGCAAATTTTAAAGCTTTTTACTTGGTTGGTACAATTATATTAGGGTTAATATTTTATCTCTTCATTGCAATTTTAATCAAGGCTTTTAAAAGAAGTGATATTAATTTAAACTATTGATATGAGTAAAAAAATTTTTTCGGGAGTTCAGCCAACAGGCAATCTTCATTTAGGAAATTATCTTGGTGCTATCAAGAATTTTGTAGATCTTCAGAAAGAAAAAGATAATGAATGTATTTTTTGTGTGGTAGATCTTCATGCAATAACAGTCAAACAAGAACCCAAAGAACTAAAAAAAAATATAAGAGAAACTGCAGCCACATTTATTGCATGCGGAATTGATCCAACCAAAAGTATAATTTTCAATCAATCTATGGTTTCGGCTCATGCTGAGGCAGCATGGATTTTAAGTTGTGTTTCAAGGATAGGTTGGCTCAATAGGATGACACAATTTAAAGAAAAAGCTGGTAAAGATAAAGAAAAAGCCAGTATTGGTCTTTATTCTTACCCAGTTTTAATGGCTGCAGACATTTTACTCTATGATGCAACACATGTGCCAGTTGGAGATGACCAAAAACAACATTTAGAACTTTGCAGGGACATTGCACAAAAATTTAACAATGATTTTAATGCAACAGATTTTTTAAAGGTACCAGAGCCCTTAATACAAAAACAATTTTCTAGAATAATGAGCCTTAAGGATGGAATAAAAAAAATGAGTAAATCAGATCCCTCAGATTTAAGCAGAATTAATCTTACTGATAATAAAGAAGATATATTGAATAAAATAAAAAAAGCAAAAACTGACCCATTACCATTACCTGAAGATGTTAAAGACTTAGTTAAAAGACCTGAAGCAGAAAATTTATTAGGGATTTATTCAAGCTTAAAAAATCAAAACTTAGAAAGTTCTATAAGCGAATTTAGTGGAAAAAACTTTTCTGAATTTAAAGAAAAACTGTCAGAAGTTTTAACTGAAAAAATCGATCCAATTTCAAAGGAAATTAAAAAATTATTAAATGATGAAAAATATCTAGACCTAATTTTATTAGAAGGATCTATTAAAGCGAACAAAATTGCCTCAAAAAAAATTGAAGAAATTAAAGAATTAGTAGGCTTTTGATAAAATATATTAATTAGTTTAAATTTTGATATTTAGCACTATATATGGAAACATGTTCATTCAAACTGAGATAACGCCAAACCCAAATTCACTTAAGTTTTTACCGGGAAAAAATGTATCTAATTGTGGTTCTTTTGAGGTAACAAAAAAAGAAGATACGGATAGTGAGCTGGTAAGAAATCTTTTATCTATTAACGGAGTAACGGGAGTATTTTTAGGAACAGATTTTTTATCTATTAATAAAGAGGAAGATGTGATTTGGGAAGATATTAAGCACATAGTCATTTCACTAATTAATGATTTTTATTCAACCGGTAAAGAATTTGTAATTGCAAATGAATTATTTGAAGAAAAAAAAACAGAACATAGCGAAATTGAAAAAAAAATTATAAGTATTTTGGAGACAAAAATTAGACCAGCAGTTGCAAAAGATGGTGGCGATATAAAATTTAGAGAGTTTAAAAACGGTGTTGTTAAGGTAGAGTTACAGGGAAGTTGTTCTGGATGCCCAAGCTCAACTATGACACTTAAACAAGGTGTTCAAAATCTTTTATGTCATTATTTGCCAGAGGTAAAAGAAGTGATTGCAATATAATTATGAAAAAAAAATTAAATAAATATTTTAAGCAAAAATTTTTTACAATAAGTAAAAAACGAAATGAAAATAAAGAAAATAATATTGGGACGATATCTAGAACTTTACTATCAAGCTTAATGATTATATCAATTTTTTTTGTAACACCGATAGTTGTTGATTTTGTTAAAGATACCTCAATTATTTCTGCTGACTTCGAAAATAATTCTAAAAATAGTTTAAAAAAATTATTAGAAAAAAAAATTATTACATCAGGCGAAGTTATAAATCAAAAATTTTTGTATGATGATATATTAATATTTGATGAGGAAACTACCGATTCAGTAAGATTGAGTGCTGCAACGATTGAAGAACTGTTTAAATCGACAAATTATACCTTGAAAGATGTAAGAAAAAATAAACTAGTTAAACCTATTTCATTAACACTGTTGCCAAGTGAGATGAAAAAAATTGAAAACTCTAAAAAAAAAAAAAATCTTTTTATTCAAATACTTCTACCGTTAATAATTAAAGAAAATAATTATATTAGATTGGATAGAAAAAAACTTTTTAACGTTTTAAACAAAAGTAAGAATACAAGGGCTGATAAAGTTTGGTTAAATTCAAAATTCAAACAATATGGGGTAGAAAATAAAGACTTATCAACATTAAAGATCAGAATGGATGAAATTCCAGTTTCCATGGCTATAGCACAAGCAGCAAAAGAAACTGGGTGGGGAACGTCAAGGTTTGCGCAAGAGGGCAATGCACTATTTGGTCAATGGACTTGGTCTGGCGAAGGAATAAGGCCTTCAGATGCAGATGATGACAGTACCCATAAAGTAATGAAATTTAAAGTATTACAAGCTTCAGTCAGAGCTTATCAAAGAAACTTAAATACTCATACTTCTTATAAAAAGTTTAGAATTGCTAGGGCAGAGTTAAGAGATAAAGAAAAAAAACTAGATAGCAAGATTCTTTCTGAATACTTGGATAAATATGCAGAAACAGGAAAAGAATACGTTAAAGTATTGCAGCAAATAATTGATCAAAATAATTTAACAGATTTTGATGATGCAAAGTTACTACCTTCAAGTATTAATTTAGAGAGTTTAATTTAATTTTGTTTAACAGAAAACTGGATACCAAACCATCTCCATATTCCTTTGTCATTAAGAGAACAATTTACTCTACCTCTTCTAAAATTAAATTTTTCTCTAAAATTTAATTTTAGTATATTTTGATTGAAACTAATATTAGATTTTTTCCATTCATCTCCTTCATCAGAAAAACAATTAATATTATTTATATTTTTTTGTTCTTCAAAAAATTCTACTAGAAAGTTCGGGGGATTATTATTATTTGATAAATATTTTTCTTCTGGATATAAAACTTTATACTGTAAGGGGTTAAGATTAATTAAAAATTTAAACCTTTTTAGATTTCCATATTTTTCATTAATTGGAAACCTGGGCAGTTCATGACGATCCTTATTAATATCAATTACGCCAGAGTGTTGCCCAAAAGAAAACATAAAATTTTTAGAAATATATTCTTTTATAAATGAACTATATTCTCCAAAAGGGTAAGAAAAAAAGATAGGATTATATCCCAGTCTTTCTTTAAATATTAAAGATGAGGTATCAATATCATTGATAAAAGATTGATTTTTTAGATCTACTAAATAACCATGCGCATGAGAATGATTGCCTATAAACACCTCTTTCTCTAACTCTAATTCTTTAATTTGACCCCAAGTCATGTATCCACTTGTCCCAACCGATTGAGTTGAAACAAAAAGAATAAATGGAATCTTTTCTTTTTTTAAATAGGGCCATGCAAATTCATAAAATGATGAGAAAGCATCATCTATAGTGATTAGTATTTTCTTTTCTACTTTTGGAGTGTAAAAATTTTTTTTTAGTTCTTTAGGGTTATAAAAATTATATTTTAAATCTTTAATTATTTCAATTTGCTGCTTAAAAATATTTATTTGAATGTTGGTTGAGGGGTATTTATTTTCATTAAATCTGTGATAC
>CAJQSC010000025.1 GCA_905612465.1 uncultured Candidatus Pelagibacter sp. | reverse complement strand
GCAATTTTTACCTATGTTCTTATAAAAAAATTTATTTAATTGAAAGTCTTTTGGCTCAACTAATTCTACAGAATGGTCCTCTGAAATTTTTTTAACTTCTTTAAAATCTTTAAAAGATTTTAGCTCCAAGTAGTTTCTAAAGATTTTTTCTTTCACTCAACCATTTTTCCAATTTTTTCACCTCCAAATAAATGAAAGTGTAAATGTGGAACCTCCTGGCCTCCATGATCATCTAAATTAGTTAGAGCCCTGTAACCCTTTCCAGTATCAGTTGATATTCCTAATATTTGTGAAACTTCTGTAATTGCCTTACATAATGCAACTATCTCTTTATCTGAAGCTCTATTGTTAAAATCATCTAAGTTAATGTAGTCATTTTTTGGTATCACTAATGCATGAATTTTTTTTTGTGGATTAATATCATAAAAGAAAGAACATAATCATTTTCAAATATTTTTTTATGGGATTTCTTTTCTTAAAATTTTTGCAAAAATATTGTTTTTGTCATAACTCATTATCTGTTTTTCTTTTCTTCAATACCTGATTGTTTTTTTCTATTTTCTAATTCTTTTAAGACATCTTCAAACTTAATGTCGGCTGCCTCTAATACAACTAATATGTGATAAATTGTATCTGCTGCCTCATGTACTACATTGGATTTTTTATTTAAAGCCTCTTTAAGCTCACCAAATTCTTCTTCCATTTTATTTATACATTTAGACAAGCCGCCTGATAATAATAAGGAAGTATAAGATTTATCTTCATCTTTATTTTTTCTGTCTCTAATTGTGTTTACTAAATTTAATAGATTTTCTGACATGTCTAAATCCTAACTGGAATTCCTTTTGAATTCAAATATTGTTTAGCTTCATTAATTGAGTGTGTTCCATAATGAAAAATTGAAGCTGCTAAAACTGCACTAGCATTCCCTAATTTTATACCATCTACTAGATGGTCTAAGTTACCTACTCCACCTGAGGCAATCACGGGTATATTAACTGTCGCAGATATCTTAAATATTAAGTCATTATCATAACCAATTTGAGTGCCGTCTCTATCCATGGATGTAACTAATAATTCCCCTGCTCCATTATTTTCCATTTTTTTTGCAAATTCTATTACATCAATGCTTGTGTTGTTTCTTCCACCATGAGTAAAAACCTCCCATTTATTGCCATTTTTTTTTGCATCTATTGCAACGACAATGCACTGGGAGCCAAATTTTTTTGAACTTTCAATTATCATTTTAGGGTTTTGAACTGCAGCAGTATTGATTGAAACTTTATCTGCTCCACAATTTAATAATTTATTAATATCATCAACTCCTCTAATTCCTCCTCCAACTGTTAATGGTACAAAGCATTTCTTAGATGTTCTTTCAACTACATCATAAATTGTATCTCTTTTTTCGTTTGAGGCAGTAATGTCTAAGAAACAAATTTCATCAGCACCACCATCGCTATAAATTTTGGCTTGTTCAACTGGATCACCAGCGTCTTTTAAATCTATAAAATTAATTCCTTTAACAACTCTTCCATTTTTAACATCAAGACATGGAATAATTCTATTTTTAAGCATCTATTTCTTTCGCTAATTCCTCTAGATTAATATCACCATCGTATATTGCTTTACCAACAATTATGCCTTCAATATTTTTATTATTTAGTTCCTTTGCTTTTTTAATGTCTTCAATTGAAGACACTCCACCAGATATAATTACAGGACAATTTGAGGTATCAGCAACTTTTGTTGTTTCTTCAAAATTTGGGCTTTGCTTCATTCCATCTCGATTAATATCTGTATAGATTAACCTGCTTGCACCAAAGTCATTAACTTCTTTTAGATAATCTAAAGTTAATTGGTTAGAATTTTCTTTCCAGCCTGATACTGATAAATAACCATCTTTAGCATCTAAACCCAATGCAATTTTATTTGGAAATTTTTGACAAGCCTCTTTTAAAAAATTTTTGTCTTTTATAGCGGCGCTTCCTAAAATAACTTTTTCAACACCTATATCGGTATATTTCTTAATACTATCGATGGTTCTAACACCTCCACCTACTTCAATTTTTAAATCAAATTTATAAACTATTTCTTTAATGATATCCAAGTTAACTACTTCACCTGTTAAAGCACCGTCTAAATCAACAATGTGTAAATTTTTAAAGCCTTGATCTTTATATTTTCCTGCTTGATCAACTGGAGATAATTCATATTCAGTTTTATTGTTAAAGTCTCCTTTAAC
>CAJQSC010000024.1 GCA_905612465.1 uncultured Candidatus Pelagibacter sp. | reverse complement strand
TCTTGAGTAGACTTGAGCTAAAGCAAAAGATAAAGCCATTAAACTTGCAAAAAATAATCCTAGAAAATTATCAACCAGTTTTGGATCAAAAAATATAATCATAATTCCAGCAAAAGCACTAAAGATTAACATCCATTTTTTTGTACTTATATTCTCACCAAGCATAACTGCACTCGCAAGAATTCCAAATGGTATTGCTAACTGGGATCCTACAATTACTGGAGATATAATTGTTGAATGATATAGAGCCAGAGTCATAAATACATAAACCATAACCCCCATAGAAATAGAAAATGCTATCAAAGAAGGGAAGTATTTTTTTTCTGGTATTCTAAATCTCCAAAAAGGTATTAGTAAAATTAACACTATTCCCATTCTAAGAGATGCCATAAGAATAGGGGGCACTGAGTCATTTAATACTAATTTAGTAAAAGGAAAAGCACTCCCATGAACTATTGCTATAAAAAGTAAAATTAATAAATGTTTTAACGGCAATTAACTATCCCATTGTGAATGGGTCAGTCATCGGTTTATCCGAAGAATTATACCATGTCGTTTTTATTCTTGTATATTCTTTAATAGATTCAATACCTGCTTCTTTTCCATAACCACTATCTTTAATTCCTCCAAATGGTGCCATAGGTGAAATTAATCTATATGTATTTACAAAAACTATTCCTGCTCTAACAGCTTTAGATACCCTCATACCTCTTCCAAGGTTTGATGAATAAACTCCAGAGGATAATCCGTACTTATTATCATTCATTAATTTAATAGCCTGTTCTTCTGTATCAAATTTCATTACAGATAATACTGGGCCAAATAATTCATTTTCAGCTGTAGGTAAGTTATGATTTTCACATTCAATTATTGTTGCAGGAAAATAATAACCTTTATTAGATATGCTGGATCTTTTGCCTCCACATCTAATTATTCCACCTTGTTCAACGGTAGCTTTAATATTTTTTTCTATATTTTCTAATTGTTTAAAACTATTTAAAGGACCCATTTGAGTATCTTTATCCATTGGTGCACCCAATTTAATCTTTTCTGCTTTTGCTACCAATTTATCTAGAAATTCATTGTATATTTCAGACTGGATGTAGAGCCTTGATCCTGCAATGCAACTTTGGCCACTTGCACCAAAAATTCCAGCAGTAATTCCATTAAGAGCATTTTCTTGTTCAGCATCGTTAAATACAACGACTGGGCTTTTTCCACCAAGCTCCAAACTAACTTGGGATAAATTTTCAGCAGAGTTTTTAATAATATGTTTTGCTGTCTCAGGTCCACCAGTGAATGCAATTCTTTCTATAAGATTATGTGTAGTTAGTGCCTTTCCACAGGGCTCACCTAAACCTGTGATTATATTTACTACTCCTTTTGGTATTCCTGATTTTTCAACTAATTTTGCAAACTCTAATAAAGTTACAGGTGCAAGCTCAGAAGCTTTTATTACCACTGTATTTCCCATTGCTAATGCAGGTGCAAGTTTTACAGCAGTTAATAACATTTGAGAATTCCATGGAATGATTGCAGCTACTACACCGATAGGTATTCTAGTTGTTGTTACTTGCATATCTGGTTTATCTATTGGCACAACAGTACCCTCAACTTTATCTGCAAGACCTGCAAAGTAATCATAATATTCTGCAATATAGTTAGCTTGAGTTTTAGTTTCTCTAAAAATTTTTCCTGTATCAATAGTTTCAATAGTACCAAGATGTTCAGCGTTTTCTCTTAATTGATTTGCTAGAGACCTTAAATATTTAGCTCTATCTCTTGGGTGTAAATTAGCCCATGAGTTTTCAAAAGCTTTTTGAGCAGCCTGGACTGCTTTATCAACATCTTTTTCATTTGCCTCCGGTACAGTTGCCCAAACTTCATTATTCTCTGGATTTAAAGTTTCAATTGTTTTTCCAGAATCAGAGTCAACCCACTGACCATCTATAAACATTTTAAAGTTTTGAATTTTTGTCATTTAATTATTAATAAAATTTATAAGATTCATATTAACATCATCTGCACACTCTATACTACAAAGATGTTTTCCATTATTTATCTCAACAAAACTTGAATTTATTAAATCATTAGATAAAGATTTTGACATCTCTACTGTAGATCCTGAGTCATCTGATCCCGTCATAATAAGAGTTTTAGTTTTGACCTCTTTAATCAAATTTATATTATCTTGATGATAAGTAAATAATTTGTAAGCTTTTAAAAAATTTAAATGATCTTCACCATCTTTTGTCAAAATTTTGATAAATTGATCAAAAATTTCTGGATGGTCATTTAAATATTTATCTGTGAACCATCTTTTTAGTGCTTGCCTTGAAATAGGCTTATTCAATTTGGCTTGCTCAAACCTCTCTATAACTAAAGCTCTTTGTTCTGCAGTTCTTTTGTATGTGGTTCCAATTACCGTAAGACTTTTTAATTTATCTTGAAACTTTGATGCAAAGTCTAATGCAATTAATGATCCTAAAGAGAAACCTATAAGGTTAATCTTATCAATTTTTAAAAATTTTAACAAACAATCTAGCTGATCTGAAAAATCATTTAATGTGATCTCTTCTTTATTGTATGGAGTTTTCCCATGACCAAGTAAGTCATAGATAATTGTTGAGTAATTATTTAAAGAAGCAATTTGCGATTCCCACATTTTATGATCTAGGCCAACACCATGAACGAATACTAATGGCTCAGTATTATTATCAATGAACGAATGATAATTTTGACTAGGATCAAAATTGTAAGACATTAATTTATTTGGGATCCAGTCCCATTTCTTTCATATCTTGATATCTGTCCCCAGTCCTAGCATGTGCTCTACCACTTGATGCACCACCAATTGCTATTACTATTTCATCATCAAAAGGGGCGTCGTGTATAGTAAATTCATGTGTAAGATAATAAGGTCTTAGACCTGAATCTGTTTTATGCATCATTGGAATTGACATCTTAGATCCAGCAGGACCTCTGGTATTAGTAAAGCTTAAATAAGATGTTCCACCCACAGCGTCTCTAAATTTATTTCCAAACCTTAAAGTATGAATAAATGCTGATGCATGTTCAATTTCACCATTAAGTCCAACACCCCACCCTCCAAATTGCATTACAGCAATCATATGAAAAGTAACATTTGGTTCTAGAATAGTCATATCACCTTTAGATATATTAAGAGTATGCTCACCCCAATCAGGTGGGTAACCAATTCCTATTGAATAACCAGTTCTTGAGGTTTTTTCTATTCCATATTTATCTAGAATTTTCCAAAAGGCTTGAGCAACATCATCTGCTGTTTGTCCAGGTTTTGCAGCATCTATTCCAGCTTGAAGAGCCTCATTTGTTTTATTCATAGTATCAATTTTCACTTGATCAGGCTTTCCAAGTAAAACTGTTCTTGCCATTGGGCAATGATACCTTTGATATACTCCTGAAAGTTCAATAATTGTAGCTTCACCCTCAACAAATTTATCTTGAGTAGCTGTTAAGTGAGATGCTGAAGTTCCTTTTCCTGTTGGAACTAGTGTTGCAATACTTGAATATTCTCCACCAAATTCTGGTGTTCCATAAAATAATGCTTTTTGAATTTC
>CAJQSC010000023.1 GCA_905612465.1 uncultured Candidatus Pelagibacter sp. | reverse complement strand
TATTTAAGGATGGACGGTCAAAATTTAAAAAAGGAGAGTTGATTGATTGCTACTCTCCAATCGGGTCAAATATTAATATCTTCAAATAGAACTCATTTTTATTGTAGTCCAAAATAATAAGCTTTAAATAATCTTTTATGATTGAGCTTAAAAATGAAAAAATTGCCATCCCAGTTGTTTTATTGGCTGGTTTGATCTGGTCCTTTGGTCCTTTGGTTGTTAGGTACATGGATGATCCAAATTTAGTGCCGTGGCAATATATTTTTGCGCGTGGATTAACAATTTTTTTAATCTTAAATCTTTACCTTTTTTTTGAAGAAGGAAAAGATTTTTATAAAAATTACTTAAAGATAGGAATATCAGGAGTTATTGGCGGTACTGGTCTTGGTATAGCGATGATAACTTTTATCTATTCTATCACAAATACTAGTGCTGCAGTTACTTTGCTATGTTTAGCTGCTATGCCATTTTTTACAGCATTATTAGGTTTTTTATTTTTAAAAGAAAAAATATCACTCAATGTTTGGGTTGCTATTTTTATTGCAACAGTTGGAATAATAATAATAGCCATAGGTAATACAGAAAAAAACTCTTTATTAGGCCTAATATTTGGAATGACTTCTTCAATCGGTTTTTCAGTTTTTTCAGTAACCTTAAGATGGAATAAAGAAACACCAAAATTTACAACAGTAGCCTTTGCTGGTCTTTTTTGTTTTGTGGTTGCTACAATAGTTATTTTAAATAAAGACATGTCATTTTTATCTTCAAGTTATAATGGTGCTTTATTTTCTGTGCATGGAACTTTAGTTTGTATGGGTTTAATTTTATATTCTATTGGATCAAAAGCTATACCTGCAGCAGAACTTACTTTGTTGTCATTAACTGAAGTAATTGGTGGTATATTTTGGGTGTGGATTCCAATTTTAGGAATAAATGAAATTCCTTCTACAAATACAATAATAGGAGGCTTCTTTCTTTTTATGTCTATTATATATTATAGCCTTACAATTAAAACTAACAGACGATTTATTGCTTTAAATTAATTTATGATTGAAAAAAAAACTATAGTTAATAGCTGGAATGAGTGGGATCCTTTAAAACATGTAATTGTTGGTAAGGCTGATGGTACATGTATTCCAGCACCAGAGCCAGCTTTAGACGCTAAAGTTCCAGAAGACTCTGACATGCGTGGTCAGTTTGGACCACGAACAAAAGATACAGTAGATAAAGCAAATCAGTTGTTAGATGATTTTTCTAACATGTTAATTAAAAGAGGAATTAAAGTTGATAGACCTGACCCAATAGATTTTAGTAAAAAAACTTCAACACCAGATTGGGAAGCGGACACAATGTTTGGCTGTATGCCACCTAGAGATGTTTTGCTTACAGTCGGTAATGAAATTTTAGAAGCAACGATGAGTTATAGATGTAGATGGTTTGAATACCTTTGTTACAGACCCTTGTTAAAAAAATATTATGATGAAGATCCTAATATGAGACATGAAGCTGCTCCTAAACCAAGGTTAACTGATGCTGACTACAGAAAAGATTATTTATCTGATAAAATTGGAATTCAAAAAAGACTAGAATGGACTGAAGATAAATTTTTTGTAACAACTGAAGAGGAACCCTTATTTGATGCAGCAGATGTTTTAAGATTTGGTAAAGATTTAGTAGTACAACATGGTTTTACAACAAATTTAAAAGGGATTGATTGGCTTAAAAGACATTACAAAGATCATAGAGTACATGCAGTAAATTTTCCAGGTGACCCTTATCCAATTCATATCGATGCAACATTCACTCCAATTAAAGAAGGTTTAATCATTAATAACCCACAAAGAAAACTTCCAAAAGAACAAAGAAAATTATTTGAAAATAACGGATGGGAAATTATAGATTCTGCTCAACCAGCTCATAATGAACCACCACCATTATGTTATTCATCTACTTGGTTATCTATGAATGTTTTGGTGTTAGATCCAAAAACAGTGTGTGTTGAAAAAAGTGAAGTTTATCAAGCTGAACAATTAGATAAATTAGGAATGGAAGTTATTCCAGTAGAGATGAGAGATGCTTATGCATTTGGTGGAGGACTACACTGTTGTACTGCTGATGTTTATAGAGAAGGGGAGTTAAAAGATTACTTTCCAAAACAATAATATTTATGTCATCTAAAATTAAAACAATTCTTAACTAATCTCACTATTTGGATTGTCATTATCCTTATTATTCTAACGATTATTTATTTCATTAAGTAACAATCATTTCAGGATCTAGACACATGATTAGAGGTTTGGTAGGGTTTGGATTGTGAAAAGAATTTTAATAATCATAATTCTTCGAATTTTGAAATGAAATACTCAGATATTAGAAATCATATCCACATTAAAAATAAGAATCTATTAAAGTTCTTGAATAAACAAGAAATTAAATGTTAGATAAAAAGAAATACAAAAAAGCTTTAGATTTCACCTATAAGATACACTTTAAACAAAACCGTAAAGGAACAGGTATTCCTTACTTCACTCACTTAGTATCCGTTAGTAACAATATCATAGAAGATGGTGGCACTACTGATGAGGCTATAGGAGGTTTATTACACGACGCTGTAGAAGATCAGGGTGGATTAAGAGTTTTAAAAGAAATTAAAAAACAGTTTGGTAGTAAAGTTGCTAAAATAGTTGATGAATGTAGTGATACTGTAGTAGTTCCAAAACCACCTTGGCAGGAAAGAAAAAAGAAATACATTTCTGATATTAAGAAAAAAGGGCAGTCCTCTATGTTTGTCTCCCTTTGTGATAAATTACATAACGGTACCTGCATTGTTAATGACTACAAAAGAGTAGGTAAGAAGATATGGAATAGGTTTACAGCATCTCCCAAGCAAGTTGCTTGGTATTATGAAAGTTTACACAAAGAATTTTCTAAACATTTAAAAGGTCATAAAGTCCTTAAGGACAACTACCTAATGGTAGTTAAAAATATTAAGAAAGCAGCAGCCAAATAAAAAAACTTCATTTTATACGCATTTTTACACTTGCCCTATAAGGCTCACTTGCCCTTTAAGGCTCTACTTGTTGACCATAGAAATGAATATCTAATTATTGTATCGTTTGTTATCAAAAATATAAAATGACAAAAAAACTAAACGATAAAATTAAAGGAATAAGCATAGGGCTTGATAAGAGTACACAGCTTAAAGATCTTAATGGTGTAATTGATGAGTTCACAAAAGAAACTGATGACAAGCATGAAGTTAAGGTGTCATTAACTTTTGAGACCTCACAATCTACACTTCACCTAAATAGGATAAGAAAACCTTTTTTAACACTAGCTACTAAAGATGGAAAAAAAGTTAAAAAAGATAAGAAAAAACAAGCTAAAATTAAAAAAACATGAAATATAAAGTGTTTTTTGGTCTTTCAAACTATACAGAAAAAAAGTACTGTTTTTGAATAGAGAGAATGCATTAATAAGCTATTCTTGAAATACTTAGTTTATTGAATGCAGAAATTTATAGATAAAATTAAAATAGTTTCAGAAAAAATTTACAAAGAGTTTGGGTGTGTTCATTATGAAAAATGAACAACTAGATATAACACCTACAGTTGGGTTATTGGCGCTTTTGAAGAATATGCGTTATACAGAATGGTATGCTCTTGGAGAGTTTGTAGATAATGCAATTCAAAGTTACAGATTAAATAAAAAAGTATTAAAAAAATATAACCAACCTAGATGTTATTATGGCTCCAGCAAAACTTAATTCTCATTATACGATTGTAACTCTATCTAAATTAAATCACAAACCTAGAAGTCTCACTATCACAAAAATAAAAGAACACTTAGGTTCTATGTATAGACATTTGGTTAATACAAATGAGATAGATATTATTGTAGATAACAAAAGTTTACGTTATGAAAAACCACCAATTCGTACTTCTGGATATTATAAAGATTGGGAGGATGGTATTATAAAAAAACCTAAACCTATAAAGTGGTATAAAGAATTTTCTTTTGAATTTGAAAAAATGCCAATTACAGGTTTTGTTGCGATAAGAGAGAAAGGTAAAGTTAAACAACCAGGTTTTTCTTTATTTAGAAGAGGAAGACTAATTACTGGGACTGAAGACAACTCTTTTAAACCAGAAAAGATTTTTGGGCAAAGCAATGATAGAAGACAACAAGTAATTTTTGGTGAAGTTCATATGGATGACATGCCTGTAGCCTTCTCAAAAAATGATTTTGTTTGGGATGAGACAAAGAAAAATAAATTTATTTCAAAATTACATGAAGCAATACAATTTATTGACAAGCAAAAAAAAATAGATTTTATTCAACAATCAAAACATTGGTCAGAAAATCTTGAAAGAGATGATATAAGAGCTGAATCTAAAAATGATTTAGAAACAGTTAAAAAATTCATAACAAAAGGTTTAGAGCAAGCAAAAATAGAAACAGCTAAAATAATTCCTTTATCAAAAAAACATACCGTAGCGGATGAACATGATTCTATAGATGAATATGATGTTCCTTTTTTAGGAGTTGTTTATAAAATACAAGTTGTTAATGAATATTCAAACAATGCAGATTTATACGATATTCAGCTAGTAGGTGAAAAAACAATCAAAATATTTTTAAATTTAAAACATCCATTTTCTTCTAGATTTTTTACAGCAAGAAATGAAAGGATGGGTTTTAGTATTTTAATTGCTTATTTAGCTTGTTGTGAAGTTCATATAACAAAAAGAGAAGGCGTTAAAGATGCTTCATTAATAAGATTTAGACTAAATGAAATATGTCAAAACATACCACCTAGGACTTAAATATGGAAAAATGGAAACCAGTCGATAACGGATACTTTACTAAATTTTATAAAAAAAAGTTAGAAGATAAGGGTTTTTTAGGTACTGATATAAGCAAAATAATTGAAAACTCAAAAGATGTATTATCTAAATCAATCAATCCAAAACTTAATAATAATAATGGAAGACTTTCATCAACCAACATTGTCTTGGGTTATATTCAAAGTGGAAAAACAACATCAATGGAAGCAGTTTCATGCATGGCAAGAGATAATGGTTACAAATTAATAATCATACTTTCAGGACATGTAACTAACTTAGCAGAGCAGACCAAAAAAAGAGTTTATGAATCATTAGATATGTATGGTTGGGATAGGTTGGAAATTGAAAGTGGTAAAAAAGTTAATATTAAAAAGTCAAACAGTAAATTAAAAAATATTTTAAATTCACTTGATGATCGTTTAATAGATGAAACTGAAAAACCATCATTATTAATTGTTTCAATGAAACAATGGCAAAGAATTGGAAATATAATTTCAATTTTTCAAAATGCAAAAGATGAGGGAATAGACTTATCAAAAATACCCACTTTATTTATTGATGATGAGGCAGACCATTACTCTTTAGATACGACTAGAGGAAAAAAAAAAAATAATACAAAAGATAGAAATCTCTCAGAGTATTATATTGTAAAAAAGGGAGATACACTTGAAAGCATTAGTGAAGGAAAATATGTATCAGAGGAAACATTGCGAAACCTAAATGGTTTTAAAGAAGATAAAGATATTATTTTAAAAGAAGGTCAAGAAATAATGCTTGAGCAATCAGAAAGCACTACACATAGAAGAATTAAAAGATTAAGACAATTACTTCCAAGACACACTTTTTTAGGATACACGGCAACTCCGTTAGCTAATTATCTAATTTCTACAGTCAATAATTTATATCCCAAAAGTGGTACTTTATTAGCTCCTGGATCTTTATACACTGGGGCTAAATATTTTTTTGGGACGGAAGAAAATAAATTAAAACATGTAAAGGTTGTTAAAGAAAAGGACATAGCAAAAAGTGGTGAAAAACCAAAAACTTTGCCAGAAGCTATTAGGATATTTATTTTAGGTGTTGCGTATGGAATGGGAAATGCAGATCACTTAAATAAAAAGAATAGATCAATGTTAATACACCCATCAACAAGTCGACCAATACATGCTGAATGGAAAGGTTGGGTGGAAGGAATACTAAATAAATATTCAAAAGCCTATCAAACAAAAGCACTTAATATTTTGGATAAATCTGTAAGAATTGACTTTTCATTTGAAGATGTTGAAAAAGACTTTTTAGAATCATATAAAGAAATAGCAAAAACTGAAAAAAACTTTCCTAAATATGATGACAATTTTATAAAAAATATTCATAAAGCTTTAAAAGAAGTAAGCAATAATGTTATGTTATTTAATGGAGATGATGGTCCTATACCATACATAGATTGGGAAAGTGGAAATGTTTATGGAAGAATTTTAGTTGGAGGGATAGGTCTTGAAAGAGGTTATACGATTAATGGCTTAACAGTCTCTTATGTTGTTAGAGAAACAGGAAGTGATGATGTTGTTTATCAAAGAGCAAGATTTTTTTGGTTATCATAAATCTTATATTGGATTAGTTAGGATGTATTTGCCTCAAAATCTCATATCAAATTTTGAAAAACAATATGAACAAGAAATAATTATTAGAGAAAAAATGAGGGAGGTGATTGATAAGGGAGGTGATTTTAGGAGAGATTTAAAGAGATCATTTCCTTTTATTTCAAGCAAATATGGCCCTGTAAGAAAAAATATATTAGGATTTAGTTTAAAAAAATTTCCCAATCACGGAATAGTAATGGACAATCAGGCTCATCACTTAGACGTTGATAAGATAATTGAAAATAAAGAAATTTATGATGCTTTGTGTCAATTAGAAGATAAGAAAAAAATTGGAGAAATTTCAAATCATAGTTATGCAAATTCTATTAAAAATATTGAAATTAAAGAAAATTTAAATTTGACTGATTATACAGAGCATTACATTGGTAAAATTAATACTTTTGAAAGTTATACTGACCAGTATGACATTCTGACTGATCTTGTTTCTTGGAGAAAGGCCATGAAAGAGGAAGCAATAAAAAACAAACAAAATATATCTAAGCATGAAGATTTAGAACTTGCTATCATGTTTATGAATGACAATGATGAGTTTGGAAGAACGGTAGATGATAATGAATTTGATGATGTAGCCAGTAGAATTCCAGTGGAACAAGGAGCTAATAAAAATAGACCTGGACATGCATATTTGCATTGTGAGTTTTTAAGGAATAATGAACCAAAATGGCAATCAACACCTAATAAAGATTCTCCTTATGGAATGCCAATACAAGGAAGCACACTTAAAACTGCAAATAAAATAGCAACGTTGCAACTATATAAGTTTAATATTTTATCAAAAGAAACTGGACAAATTATGAAAGTAAATGATTATGAACTAAAAGATATTCCTTACTTTAGACTTTATATACCAAAAATATTAGGAACTGGTTTTAGAGCTGTGGAGTTTTAATTATTTTATTTTTAACTGTTTTTTAATTTCATAAGAAATTTTTTCACACAGTAACGGAGGAACAGCATTTCCAATTTGTCTCCATTGATCAATAAAGTTACCACTAAGTTTATAGTTGTCAGGAAATGTTTGCAGGCGTTTAATTTCTGCAATTCTTAAAAAACGATTTTTCCAATGAAAAGGTCCCATATTATTTGAAAAACTTGCCTGGATAGTCCAAGAAGGTTTGCTTGGAGAAAGTTTTAATAAAAAAGACCAGTATCTTGATCTCCATTTAAAAAGTGGTTTTGGATGGTTTCGCTTCTTTGTAAAAAAAAGATAATTATCTCCAGGTGGTACTAATTTCAATAAATCTTTATCTTTTGAGCCAGGAATTTTATCCTTATCTTCTTTTAATGGATAATCAAAATCACCTATTGCATCTTTGCACGTGACCCAAGGTAAAAAGAATAAGTTATCATCTTTATCTTGATTAGAATGAGTTGGATTAGGAAATATAAATTTCCCCAAATCTTTTCTAAAACCTACGCAGATAAATCTTTGCCTAATTTGTGGAACACCAAAATTAGCACAATTGATAACCTTAAAGGAAATATTATATCCTAATTTTTTTGATTCTTTTTCAAAATACTCCATTGCTGCTTTATGGGGCTTAAATACAAAGCCATGGACATTTTCAAAAAAAAAAGCTTTTGGTTTAAATGTTTTAATAGCCAAAAAATAATTTATCAAAGTATGTGTATCTTCATCATCCATACCTCTTTTTTTGTTCTTTAAATAAAATCTTGATTTAGAAAAAGGTGGACATGGAGGACCACCAACTATGAAATCAAACTTATATTTTTTTTTTAAATCTTTAAAATTAACATTTCTTATGTCGTCACATATTATATTTGATGCAGTTTTGTTGACTTTTAAGGTCTCACAAGCTTTATCCCAATTTTCTATAGCTAAAACAGTATCAAATTTATTCTTTTTAAAGCCCAAATCAATTCCACCAGCACCAGAATATAAACTTAAAGTTTTCATTATAATATTTTAAATATATTGTTAATTTATAAAATTATCATGATTTATAATCTAATAAATTATTCTTTAGAACAAAAATTATACAGATATTCACTCAAGAATATTGGAGACAATCTTTTAGAAATTATTTTTGAAGAGGATAAATTTATTGTTTACCATTCAAATATTCAGGGACCCGTTAATAAAAGACCTCCTTCAGAAAGAAGAATACAAATTAATCCAAAACTCAAAGAAAAACTTACAGGGTATATGGGTGAAGGTTATAAGATTGTAATACTAGGGTTTGATAAAACCACAAATACATTTTCATTTTGGAATTATGATTACGATATTAACTTGAAATCTACTCAATCTTTACCCACTAGACTTCATACATTGAATAAAGCAAAAGCTTTAGGTTTTGATGTTCACTATTATAAAAATAGGAACTTAGCAGACAGACCTACGAAAGAACATGCTTTTTCTATTAATGCTTTTTTGTTTCCATTAATTTTAGAAAATTACAATAATATATTTAATAGAGATTTTTCAGAAATATTTAGAAAAAAAATTCTTTACTGGAATAAACCTTATACAAAAAATGATCTAGTTTTATGTTTAGACTTATATTGGAAAAAACACCCAGTCAATAGAAATTCAATTGAGGTAAGCGAAATTTCAGAACTCTGTAATCGTAGATCAGACTTATTAAATTTTATCCCAAAGAGTTTTTTTTATAGCAAAGATATAGCAAAAGATTTTAGAAATAATAATGGTATAAGTAGTAAACTTGAAAATATAGATTCTGGTTGTAGAAAAGATTCTGTATTGAAGAATTTGATTTTAAATAAAGATAGTAAAAAAAGGGTAGAGTCTTAGACCCACATGCAGTTAAGATTTTACTTCAAGAGTTTATGACAAAATCAAATACTATAGATAAGGAAAAATTATCTAAAAGTGCTGGAATAATAAAAAATAGAATTCTTTCTAACAAAATTGAAATTTTAATAGGAACAGTAAAAATTGAAGATTTTGAGGAGAGCAAAAATCAAATAAATAGTGAGAGTCATCCTGATTTACTTTTGGATTTTGATTTAAATCGATCATACAAAGATCCAAATTTTAATGAAGAGAATTATAATGATCCAATAGATGCATTTAATGCAAGAGATAGAGCCACCAAACTTCATGAAGAAGTAGTGAAAAAATTAGCACTAATATGTTCAAAAAAAAATTTAATAATAAGAGATTCAGTTCATATTGATTTTTATACCGAATACAAAAGTAGAGGAAAATTATTTGAAATTAAGACATTTAATAAATCTAATTTTAAAAAACAAATTAGACACGCAATTATTCAAGTAAAAGAATATTACTTTAAATATGCTAAATTTAATGAGGAAATTCTTAAAGAAACTGATTTATTTATATTGTTAAACGAAAATCCCGAAGAAATTATTGAAAGAGAACAAATTGAATTTTTGCAAGATCAAAATATAACTTTATGTTGGTTACAAAATGATAAAATTGAAACCTTTAATGAAAATAAATTAGCTATTAAATGGTTGTTATAAATTATTAGCTAAGTAATTAACCATTGCCTTACCTAATAAGGGAGGTACTGCATTACCTATTTGTTTTTGAATAGATCTTCTATTTCCAAAAAATTTATAATTCTTAGGAAAGGTCTGTATTGCAGCTATTTCGGGCACTCTTAATCTCCTATTATCCCAATGAAAAGGTCCAACCCATGGACCAGGCTGTGCTGCGATTGTCCATGAAGGTAGATCAGATTTTAGTTTAAGCAGAAAATTCCAAAACCTAGTATTTTTTTTAAAATTAGACTGCTTTCCATCACATAGTGATAAATAATTTTTACCAGGCATCACTTTCATTAATTCTTTATAAAAGGTTCCCAGTTCGGCATTTTCCTGCTCTTCTCTATATTTATTATTAGAAAATTCTTTTATGTGACTGCCAACCGTTTCGTGAGGTTTTAAGTTACTATCAAACAAATCTTCTTTTTTGGGATCGAAGTGCGTTTTTTTTGGATCTTCTAAAGAAAAGTCATTTTTAGAGCCAAAGAAAAAAACTCTTTTCCTTTTTTGTGGCACACCATAATCTAGAGCATTTGTTCTAACCATTTTAAATTTATAATCTAATTTTTTTGTTGATTGAATAATATTATCAACTGCACTTTTGTTTACAGGATGTAAAATACTTTCAACATTTTCAATTAAAAATCCATCGGGATTAAGTTTTTTAACATAATGAAAAAAATCATTTATACAGTTTCGAGGATCTTTTGTAATTTTCCGGTTTTCATGTTTGACCCAATAGCCATTTTTAGAAAAAGGTTGGCAAGGTGGTCCACCAATTAATATGGTCTTTTTATTACTTAAATATTTCTCTAATTTTTTTGGTTCCTCATTTTTTACATCCTGATGAAGTATTTTAGTTTTAGAAAATTCTTTATTTAGTTTTAATGTTTCTGTTGAGTCAAAGTCATTATCTACAGAGACTTTAACCTCTATATTATTCAATTTACAGCCAAGGTCTAATCCACCCGCACCACTAAATAGGCTAATAGCTTGTATGTTTTTTTTATTCATAAGAGAATCACTATATTATACATTTTTAAAATTCTTTATTTAAACAAAATTCAGGCTTAGTAGGGACAAAGATTAATGATCTAAGTAGAATCATGCATTTGATTTCATTCCTTTTCACCCGTTTACGTTTTTTTTCATTGTTGTCCTCTTTACGTAGACCTCTAGATAAGAGAAGGGGTGAAACCATTACTAACTACAAATTACTTTCCCTTAAAAATACAACCAACAATAGGAGTTTTGATATATGGAAATAAACGGTATTAATAAATACTGTCATGTAAGCGCTTACATTGCTTATGATAACTGCAGCCCAGTTTACAAACAAACCTTCAAGTTTGAACTAAGTCCCAGTACCCATAACAGCCTCATTTGGGAGAAAATAATCAAAATACTAAAGAAAAATGGAATAAATGTGGAGCTTAAATCATGAAGCGGTTCTTAATTTTTTTTTCAGCACACTTAATCCTTTTTTTAATGGTAATTGCATATCAAGCCCAAGCTGAAGAAGAATGGACTATTGATAGATATGAATCCTTATCATATGCCAGAGTATCAGGTGAAGTAGTTCACGGGGATAGCTTAAATTTCTTTATAGGATCAAAAGAAAACTGTGAAGTTGTCTATAATAATTTTACCTTCGTTACCTATGAAAAACCTGGTGATATATATCAATTAGAGGGTAAAAATATTCCAATTAAAATTAATGGAGAAAATCTAACTGCTGAAGTTCAATCAGTTAGTCCTTTTTTAATTGGTTTTAGGGTTACTTTTTCCTTAGGAGCGTTTCCAGTTAAAGAATATATCCATCGTTTAAACAATTTTTATAAGAAAGAGAATAAGTATGAAATTGAAATAGTAGATGGGATTGATTTTAAAGCAGCTAAGTATTTTGATATAACTACTAATAATTGGAAATTAGATAAGCTTGTACCATCTGTCTTAGAGGCTAATAAGCTTTGTAAAACCATTGATCATTTGGATAGTTAGATAATGTTAAGAATTCTTATAATTGTCTTATTACTAATTCCATCTATCTCGAATGCAGATCAAGGTTTAAAAATTTCATGTCTTAATATGAAATATGTAGTCATTGGAAGAAAGCATGATCCTTTAAAATTTACAATGCAAGCTGTAGGACTTGAATACTTCGATAAAGAGAAGGGTGAATTTGTCATGATTGAAGCTAATAAATTAGATATTGGCGAAAACCAGATAACTGCAAGGTTTGCAGATTATGAATTAGGGTTTCAAATAATTTTGCTTGATGGAGATACAGAACCTAGCATGACCTTATCTAAATATGATTATAAAAATGATAAGTTCCTAGAGCATTATAAGTGTGATGTTGAAACAGGAAATATAGAGTAAAAAGTTATAGGATTATCTGGGACAGACTAGGCACTTTTCCGAGTGAGAACAAAATGTTCTCTTGCTTAACTTGGGTTCTCTTTCAAAAAGTTAATGTAATCAACAACTTCTTGAAACTTTTCATCAGGAATATCTTTATAAGAGTTGCCAAACTTCTCTTTGACACATAAAGCAACATGAGCGTAGGGGTTTCTCCCTTTTGGGTGATTAGGGTGACTGGGGAGTTGACCCAGTAAATAATCACCAGCTTCCTGTATCATTTTCCACAGTTTACTTGCGTTTTCTTTATTCAAAGTTCCTCATTTCTTGTTTTATCCCAAAATCCTCTAGTATTACATCTAGTTTATCCTATAAAATCCTATAACAAACCCAGAACCATGATCCCTAAAAGTTTTTTCATATTTTTGATTTTACTGTGTAGGTTTGAAAAAATGACATTCCCCACTCATACGTTGGTATATATTTTTTACAAAATTACCAGTTTTTCCAAGACAATATACTGAATAAGGATCCCAAGAATCTTCTGCTGTTGGAGTTAAGTAAACACTCTTTGATAAATCAGGGCAATCTTTTACCCCATGAAGATAGTAAGTATCATTTTTGCCATCAATTGTTGTGGTTGTTTCATTTTTTCCTAAAACATCTGATCCCTTAACATGAGCACCAGCGTATGTTCTCTTTCCACAAGGATAAGATGCTCCTTGAGTATGAAATAACTCATGAAGAATTATTATATCCATACCTTTAACACCATAAGATTTCACTGCAGGAATAAAAATTGTTGTTATAGGTGGTGATCCAGAACCTCCATGTGAATTTCCTATTTTACTATTAAAACCAGTAAATAATGCATAGGTTTTTTTTGTATTATTTAAATAATTATTTTTAGACAACAATCCGTAAATCAATCTTTCTGGATATTTTGGAGTTTTAAGCTCTGCTTTTGTCAAATCTATTCGAACAAAAGTAATATCTATCTTTCCATCTTTTCTATAATCAAATTTAAATTTTTGACCAACACCATTTGATTTTTTATTTTTTTTTGACCATTTCTCAAATTTACTATTAGCAGTTGTTAATCTTTTTTCTAGCCAGCCATTAACGTCAATTTCTTTATCTTTAGAATCTTTAGCTAGTACATAAAAAAAATGAACTTGATAATCATCATTAACATCAGGTTGATCTTCAAAAAATCTTCCTGGTCTTTTATCTAATTGTGCTTGCTTTTCTTTTTCTGCTTTTGATTCAGCTGATTCCAACTTTTTAGGTTTTGCCGGTCCCGGTCCATCAAGGTTCCAAACGATTTTATCGTCAATAGCAAATATAAAACAATCTTCTTGAATGTTGTATTTAGCTGAATTCTTCACACATTTTTTGTAAGCTTTCACATGAGACTTTTCATCAATTTTTTTAACGTGGAGCGACCAACTTGCCCAACCACCATCACTGCTAGTAGAAAGATATTGAATTAAATGTTTGTTTTTTTTTTTTACTTCTGCAAGATTTTCATAATAATGGCTTTTCGCTTCAGTAATAGAAACAATAGGACCAGATCCAGGTTCATTAACACCTGCATAAGCGTTCCCACTCAACAATAAACCCAGAACCACGATCCCTAAAAGTTTTTTCATTATACTAATTTTTCTTTTTTATCTTTATCGATTTAATTTAATGATTATCTTTTTTTATATTGTAAGCTTTTAAAGCTTGTTGATCATCAAATAATTTCATTCCACTCATTTGATCCCAGTAACTAAACTTGCATCCTGATCCACCGTTTGCATAATTCCATTTACCATTTCTTAAATCAGAGGCTTGCTTTTCTCTAGCTTTCAATAATTTTGGGTGGTTGTATTTTCCCCATTTATTAAGACAAATAAGTTTAAATGGATCGTAAGGATCTTTTGAAGTTGGAGTTAAATAAACGGAGTCTATCAGTTGAGGACATCCCTCTTCTTCATGAATATAAGTTTTTCCTAAAGCAAGTCCATGTCCTAATTGATTATTTTGATCTCTATTTTTCCAATGTGCATTCGTATTTGACATTCCTGGAACACAATTAAAACCTCCCCCTTGAGCATGATGTAGTTCGTGGAGAGTAATCTTCATTACTTGTTGCTTTGAGTTATTATGCTTAGATCCAAGATAAGTTGATCCCATATGCACTCCTGCTTCGCCACCGTCAACACTTTTCATATCAGCAAACGTGTAATATATCTTTTTAGGATTATTAAATTTATTCATCCATAAAAATGGAGCTATGTTTTGATTTCTATATTTGTGCAAATCTTTTAAATTTTTTGAAAGTCTAACAAAAGTGATATCTAAATTTCCATCTTTTCTATAATCAAATTTATATTTTTGCCCTTCAACCTTGGATTTTTTTGCAGTTTCACGTAGCATAATTTCATTCATCTCAATTAAATATTTTTCCATTTTACCATTTATGTCCCATTCACGATCTTTACCATCTTGGGATATTAAATAAATAAAGTGTATCTGATAATCATCATTAACATCAGGTTGATCTTTAAAAAATCTTCCTTTTTTCATATCTAATTCTTTTTGTTTTTCTAATAACATTTTTGCATCAGCTATTTTAGTTTTTGCTAAGATTGATGCTTTTGCCTCGTCGTATTTCCAAACAATTTCTTCATTAACTGCATACAGAAAACATTCTTTACCCGTATGTTTCTTGGAATATTTCGTGCATTGTTTATATGTTTTCTTATGGAGTTTTTCTAAATCTTTACCTTTATTAACTGCCCAGGAAGAATTATCATAATCACAACTGGCATAGAGAACGCTAGTTTCATTTTTTTTTGATAATTTTTTTAAATGTTTTTTTATAAATTTTTTGTTTACCGATTTAAGACCACTATCACACCCTGCAATAGACGTTATTCCTGGTTCATTAACACCTGCATAAGCATTCCCACTCAACAACAAACCCAGAACCAAGATTCCTAAAATCTTTTTCATGAACCATGATCCTAGCAAATGGATATAGAATTGACTATTTGTTTTATCTCTAATTCATCTAGTTTTACATCTAGTTTGATAGGTCTTTTAAGTGAATCTCTATGCGATTTATTTTTAATGAAAATTAAATAGACCACATAACTAGTGTCTACTAGTGCCAACTAGTGTCTACTGAACTGAACCACTAACACAGTAAATAATCACCAGCTTCCTGTATCATTTTCCACAGTTTACTTGCGTTTTCTTTATTCACATATCCTCATTTCTTGTTTTCTTTAATCTATAATCCCTGCTAAATTTTTAGCAGCTTTTTTTTTGGATCCTGCAGTTAAACCTTTGACATAGGCTGTTGCTATTCTTTCTGGATTTTTAATATTTCTTTTTTTAAATTTTTTTAATAAATCTTTGTAATTAGGTTTTCTAGGCATTACTTCGGAGCATTTTTTGTAATGGGTTTTTCGAAATTCTCTGTCATGTCAGCAATCAGTGGTCTAAAGAAACTTGTAGCAATAATTATAAGTGCAGAAATTATTAGGAAGGCATCAAACCTAACTACATCTACAATAACTCTTGTAGTGCCTAAAATAACATGAACTAGCATTGTTAAAAACATTGCACCTAGCCATAAATATATTACTGAAAATTTATATGGTTTAGTTACTAATCCAGCACCTAACAAAGCACCTAGTATAAGAATAATAGGATCAGTTCCGATAGCCATTAAACCACCCAAGAATGAACCAATAAAAGCTATGTTAGCTACATAACCAACAGACAAAATTAAAATATTTGCAACTATGATTAGGTAGGAGAAATATAATAAAGGTTTGTTCATTTATTTTTCATTACTTGCATTTTCTTTGTTCATAATCCTTATAACTAAATTTTAGCTTTAACGGCTGCTATTTCTTTACATTGAAAAATATCTAATGATCTTTGTGTTTTTAAAGTTTTACCATTAGAAAATAAAATGTTCTCATAAGACTTAACATAACCATCAGCTTCTTTAAACAAATTATCTATTACCACATCAGTATACTTTTTATTTCTTTTAAGAGCTTTTACCCACTCATTTTTATAATCTAGCATAGTAAAATCATCTCTTTTTACTATTATATGTTGAGCTGCTACTTTAGATACATCTGAAGACCAAAAAAATTTATCATCTATTTCTTTGTAAAAAACATAATATTTATCCGAAACATAAATAAGAAATTGTTTTCTTTTATAAATAGTTTTAGTGAACCGTGTCTTATCTTCATGTATCTCTATAGTAGGTCTGGCTTCTTTCCTTTTTGACTTAATGACATCCATAGATGCCACATCCTCTACCCACCTCTGTTGATAAATATTATAAATAACTTTTTTTGTATTTTGGAATTTTATATACTGTGGTTTTTTCAATCCTGTGTCTGCCTCACATAACATCCAACTAGGCTTATCAACAACTCTATTTTGATAGCTGGTTACCACATAAAATATTAAAAATCCAATTGATACGAGGGAGAAAACTAACCACGAAAGTTTTAGGAGGTCGATTGGTTTACTCATTTTTCTAATAGGTTTAATTTTTGGGTTTAAATATATTTGTAACAATAACTAGGAATGCAGGAATTATTAATAATAAAATTAATCTCTAAAGTTTACAAATTCAATTGGAAGACCAATATCAATGGCTTCTATTGCAGCCATTGCTTCTTGAAGATCATCTCTTTTTTTTCCTTCAGCTCTTAATTCTTCTCCTTGAATTTTAATCTGGATTTTAAGTTTCAGTTTTTTTATATCAGCAATAATTTTTTTAGCATTTTCCTGGCTAATACCTTCTTCTAATTCACTGACTTGCCTGACAGTTGTACCTGCAGCACTTTCTGAATTTTTAATAGCTATTACTCTTGGATCTACTTTTCTTCTTATAAGATGAATTTGTAGCAATTCATTTACTTGTTTTAATTTTAATTCATCTGGTGCTAGTGTAGTGATTATCTTATCTTTTCTTTCAATTGAAATTTTAAGCCCTTTAAAATCATATCGGTTACCAATTTCTCTTAAACAATTAGCAAGAGCATTATCAAATTCTGGATAATTTATTTTACTTATTACATCAAATGAAGGCATAATTTTTAATAACTCATATAATAATGTATTTTTTGATTAGAACAATCTCTATTAACAGTACTATTACATTAACAAAAGCTACTAGGATTGACCAATTGATTTACTCTGAATGAAGGAATAAGTTACGATTTATGGAAAACTTAGTTAAAACGTTAGAAGAGCAAATTACTTTTTTACAGCAAGAAATGTCTCAAATGAGTAATGAGCTTTATTCCCAACAAAAAGAAATTATGAATTTAAAAAAAGAAATTTTAAATCTTAATAAAAGAATTGAAGAATTAGATAGCGGAATCGAATCTAGCATTAATAAAGAAGATACAAAACCACCACATTATTAAACTTTATAATTAATTCATGACAGAAAAATATGATGTTATTATAGTCGGTGCGGGTGCGGCAGGTATGATGAGTGCTATAGAAGCTGGTAAACGTGGTCGAAAAGTACTTTTAATAGATCATGCAAAAAAAATAGGTGAAAAAATTCGTATATCTGGTGGTGGAAGGTGTAATTT
>CAJQSC010000022.1 GCA_905612465.1 uncultured Candidatus Pelagibacter sp. | reverse complement strand
GTTATCATAAGACATAGAATTATAATTTTATGAAAATATTAGGGCTTATACCAACCAGATTAGGATCCACCAGATTACCAAGTAAACCTCTACTTGAGATAAATAATATACCATTAATTATTCACACATATAAAAGAGCCAAGATGTCAAAGCTGCTTGATGACGTTATAATTTGTTGTGATGATATTAAGATTTTAAATGTTGCTAAAAAATTTAAAGCTAAAGCTATTTTAACTTCAAAAAAGCATAAAAATGGTACCGAAAGAATAGCCGAAGGTTTTTTGAAACAAAAAAAAAAATATGACTTCGTAGTAGATATACAGGGAGATGAACCTCTATTAAATCCCAAACATATTGACCAAGTAATAAAATTTCATAGCAAAAATTTAAAGACAGATATAATTTTACCTAGTTTAAAATTAAAGAACCCAAATAATTCAAATATTGTAAAGGTAATTACTGATGTCAAAGATAATGTTATATTCTTATCTAGAGTAAAGTTACCACTTGAATTTAAAAATGAGTTTAAGGATCACAAAAAACATTTATCAATCATTTCTTTTACCCCATCAGCTTTAATAAAATTTTCTAAATTTAAAAAAACACCTCTTGAAAAATCTGAAGATGTTGAATTATTAAGAGCGTTAGAAATAGGACTAAAAATGAAAACTCTTTTATTGAAAGGTGATAGCTTTTCTGTTGATGTACTTACTGATTTTGAAAGAGCAGTTCAAGAATTCAAAAAAGATAAACTATTTAAAGATTACAAATAAAAGAATAATGAAGAAAATAATTATCTTTGATTTAGATGGAGTATTAATAGATTCCATATCCAATATGAATTATGCATGGAAAAAATCTTGTGATGAAAATAATATCAAAAAGTCTTTTAAATTTTATAAAGAATATATTGGATTACCATTTAATGAAATTTTAAAAAAACTAAAGATTGATAAAAAATATCATTTTAATTTAGAGCGTAGATATAATTTTCACTCATTAACAAAAATTAGATTAATTAGATTATCAAAATATAATGCAAATATTTTAAAAAAATTAAAAAAGAAATATATTTTAGCGCTATTTACTTCTAAAAATAAAAACAGAGCTGAGGAAGTTTTGGGCTCATATAAAAATTTATTTAAATATAAAATTTATCCATCAAATAAATTTTTAGGGAAACCTCATCCCCATGGACTGAATAAAATTATTAAATTTTCAAAACTAAAAAAAAAAGATGCAGTTTATTTAGGTGATACAATTTATGATTATCAATGTTCTAAAGATGCTAAAATTGACTATATTCATGCTAATTGGGGTTATCAGAATCTTAAAAATAAAAAATTAGTCAGAATTAATAAATTAAATGAAATTAATAATTATTTAGAAAATAAATAGATTGTGGTAAAATTAACTGTGCATTAGTTATTTGTACGAAATTAAATAAACTGTATATATTAAACAATGAACTTTTTCTTTGGAATTAAAAATACAGATCTATTTAGTAAAATTACAATCCCAAAATTTCAAAACACAGGTTTGCATAATAATCATTACAATGTTTATGTATCAAAACCTGAGAATGGAAAATGGTTGATTAAAAAATTAATATGTAAAGAAAATAAAAATTTTTTTTTTTATAGACCATGAAGATATTAGTAATGATAATTTTTTTTTCTTAGCATCTGAAAATGAAATTACAAAAAAATACGCTAATGATTTTTCCAAACTATTAAATTTAAATACTTTTACAGATACATTTCCAAGTGCTTTTAGATCTAATTTGAGAATTTATTTAAATGAAGGTGGTTTTTCATCCTACCAATCAGAGTATCCTTATGAAATGACAAACAAAATTGGAAGCATATTAAGCCCAACAAGTACTTTATTAAACGTAGATGCAGAAAAAAATTTAATTTTTTTTAAAAATATTTTTCATTTACCTGTTCAAGAAAATTCTTTTTTATATTTTGTTGATATAGTTAAAAAGAAAGTTTTAGAAAAAATTCAAATTAAAAATAATTTTTTAAATGAAATAAAAGTTAGTAATAGTTTAATAAAAAGTAATATATTTATTTTCTCACAAAAATGCTTGGGAATACCACTTTATGTTACAATGAAAGATAAGCATATTTCATTTGAGCATACTCACCCCCCACACCACTATATTTTGTCAGATGATAAGTTTAAAATAATTGCAAATCTAAAATATGAAATTAATCAAATTATTACTTAAAAAATTTGTCAGAAACAAATTTTCGATTTTAATTAGAAATTTAATTGGTTTTAAGCCACCAATATTTTTATTAAATTTAAATAAAAAAAATATTTCTACATCAGATGCTTTTTTTTGGAGAACTGATCAAAACTATCATACGATCTTCAAATTTTCTGATATTCTTAATTTATTTTTTAAAGATAACTCCTCTGAAGTTGAAATGTTATTCTATGATAAGAATAATAATTTAATTAAAAGTAAAAAATTTTCTAATATTGAATTGTCCAATAAGTTAATAATAGATAAAACTTTTTTAGATGGCATTGAAGATCATGGTATTTTTTATGTATTTCATAAATCTAAAGCTAATATCAATTCTATAATTCGTAATAGTTGTTATACAGGTTACTCATATAAAGAAAGTTTACCCTCGTTTGTTCATGGAAATTTAATAACTAGTATTAGAACTTTTGATGGTCAGAATATAGAATTTGGAATAGTAGGTGCTTCTTCCCTCAAAAAAAAACTATATAAAGTTCAAAATTTTTATGATTTTGATAAAACAGAAGTTGCAATAATGAATCCTACGAAAAATAGACTTGAGATTGAAATTAATTCAAATAAATTTATTTTGGAAAGCTGTTGCTCAAAAATTATTAATATTGATATTAATAATAATAAATTAATTGAAATTGTTTCAAATTGCTATCTACTAAGACCAATTATTTTTAATTATAAAAAACAATTCATAGATGTTTATCATGGCTAATAATAAAAAAAAATATATTGTAATAACTGGTGGAGCTGGCTTTGTTGGCTCAAATTTAATTGAGTCTCTTTTAAAAAAAACAAAAAAAAAACTTATAAGTATTGATGATTATTCCAGTGGATATACAAAAAACCATTTAAAGGACTCAAGAATAAAATACATCAAGGGTAATACTCAAAATATAAATTTTCTATTAAAAAAATATAAATCAGATATTGAATCAATTTTTCATTTTGGAGAATTTTCAAGAATTTATCAAAGTTTTCAAAAATTTTCTGAATGTTTTAAATCTAATTCAATTGGCACGAATGAAGTTTTTAAATTTTGCTTAGAAAATAATATCAAATTAATTTATTCAGCAACTTCAGCTACACTCGGAAATAATGGTAATGATAAAAATTTATCTCCATACTCCTTCACTAAAGCTAAAAATTTAGAGCTTTTAGAGAATTTAAAAAAATGGTTTAACTTCAAATATGAGGTTATTTTTTTCTACAATGTGTACGGCCCCCGACAAATTTCTGATGGATATATGGCAACTGTAATAGGAATCTTTGAAAATTGTTATCTCAAAAAAAAACCTTTGCCAGTAGTAAGTCCCGGAACTCAATCTAGGAGGTTCACTCATATTAAAGATACTATAAATGTATGTTTAAAAGCATGGAAAGCTAATAAATGTAGACTTTATAGTATTTCAAACAAGAAATCCTACACCATTAAACAGGTGGCATTATTGTTTAAATCTAAAATTAAATATATGCCTGAGAGGGATGGTGAGCGATATGCTTCTGCACTCACAAGTATGAGTTTATCAAACAAAGTGCATAAATATTTTGGTAAAATTCACCTTAGAGAGTATGTGGATAATTTCATTAAAAGTGCTGAATTTAAAGCTAAATAAAATGACAAAAGACTGTTTACAATATTATATAATTAGATATAAGACATTCGCCGGTGATTATTGCGAAGGGGTAATACCCGATCCCATTCCGAACTCGGAAGTCAAGCCCTTCAGCGCCAATGGTACTTTGTCTTAAGGCACGGAAGAGTAGGACATCGCCGGCTATAAAAAAATATTATGAAAATTAAAAGTTCGTTAAAATCACTGAAAAAAAGAGATCTTAATTCTAAATTAGTTAGAAGAAGAGGTAGAGTTTACATAATTAATAAGACAAATCCGAAATTTAAAGCAAGACAAAAGTAATTTTTATGGACAATCAAAACCATAAAAGTACTTGGAATAATTTTACAAAATTTGTGTTGTGGGGAACTGTCGCGGTCATAGCAGTTTTAGTTCTAATGGCTATATTCTTATTGTAAAGTTCAGTATGAAAATTGTTTCAGTTTCTGAAAATCAAAAAATTGAAAAAAGAATTGCAATCTCTCCAGAAATTGCAAAGAAGTATATTGCCCTCGGTTTAGAGGTATCTTTATCAGAAAATTATGGTGAACATTTAGGTTTTAAGGACAGTGAATATAAAAGTTTAGGTGTAAAAATTTCCAAGGATATAAAAGAAATTATAGATAGTGCTAATGTGATTGTTCAACTAGGGCTGCCCTCAGATGAGATAACTTCTTTAATAAAAGAAAACCAAACATTAATTGGTATTTTAGATCCAAACAATAATAATGAAAAAATAGAAAGTTTAGTAAAAAATAAGATTAATATTTTTTCTTTAGAATTATTACCAAGAATAACAAGAGCTCAATCTATGGATATACTTTCTTCCCAAGCAAATCTTGCTGGGTATAAAGCAGTTATAGAGTCATTTTCAAATTTTGAAAAAGCTATACCAATGATGATGACTGCAGCAGGAACTGTTCCTGCAGCAAAGGTTTTAGTTGTTGGTGCTGGTGTTGCAGGTTTACAAGCAATTGCAACTGCAAAAAGAATGGGTGCAGTTGTTTTTGCTACAGATGTAAGAATGGCATCTAAGGAACAAGTTGAAAGTTTAGGTGGCAAGTTCTTATCAGTTGAAGGTGCAGAAAACCTTGAAACAGAAGGAGGTTATGCAAAAGAAGCTTCTGATGATTTTAAAAATAAACAAGAAGAACTGTTAAGTGAAACTTTAAAAAAAATAGATATAGTAATATGTACTGCTTTAATTCCTGGTAAAAAAGCACCTTTAATAATTAAAGAAAATATGATTCGTAATATGAAAGCAGGGTCTGTTATTTATGACTTAGCTGCAGTTCAAGGTGGTAATACAGCTTTCTCTGAAGTAAATAAGATAGTAAATAAAGATGGAGTAAGGATTATGGGTGAAACGAATATTTTGAATAAACTTCCAATCACAGCGTCAAACTTATATGCAAAAAATGTATTTAACTTTGTTGTAAATTTATATGATGAAAAAAATAAAAAAATTAATATTAATTTAGAAGATGAAATAATTGAAAAAACACTAATTAAATAATATTATGGAAATAGACCCTTTTATATTTAGACTAAGTATTTTTATCCTTTCAATATTTATTGGATATTACGTTGTGTGGAGTGTTACGCCCTCACTGCATACTCCTTTAATGTCAGTAACCAATGCGATTTCATCAGTAATTATTGTAGGAGCTATAATAGCTGGACTAGCTGGAAATTCTGATAATATTTTTAACACCTCAAGTATTTTGGGGTTTTTAGCAATATCTTTAGCAGCAATAAATATTTTTGGGGGATTTTTAGTTACTCAAAGAATGCTCGCAATGTATAAAAAAAAAAAGAAGGATAAATAATGATATCAGCAAATTTATCAGCAATTTTTTATTTGATTTCAGGTGTATTATTTATTTTAGCACTAAGAGGATTATCTTCTCCAGAAACATCAAGACAAGGTAATTTCTTTGGTATTTTAGGAATGGTAATTGCAATAACAGTTACATTTTTGTCTATAGGAAGTTTTTCAAGTGGTTTTATTTATGTTTTAATATTTCTGTTAATTGGTGGTCTAATTGGTGCATTTATAGCATACAAAATACCTATGACTGCTATGCCCGAACTTGTTGCTGGCTTTCATAGCCTTGTAGGCCTTGCAGCAGTATTGGTTGCAACATCAGCTTTTTTAAACCCTGAAGCTTTTAACCTAGGATCTCCTGGAAATATTAAGCTTGGAAGTTTAATTGAAATGTCAATTGGTGCAGCAGTTGGTGCAATTACTTTTTCAGGTTCAATAATTGCTTTTTTAAAGCTTCAAGGAATGATGTCTGGTTCACCAATAACATTTAAAGGACAGCATCCACTCAATGCCTTAATATTAATTTCAATAGTAATAGTAACTTATTTTTTGTGTTCAACTCAATCTACAAGTCTATTCTGGATATTGTTAGCCATTTCTTTTTTAATTGGCTTTTTATTAATAATTCCAATTGGTGGAGCAGATATGCCAGTTGTTATATCAATGCTAAATTCTTATTCTGGTTGGGCTGCTGCAGGAATTGGTTTTACATTAGAAAACACTGCACTAATAATTACAGGAGCTTTAGTTGGATCCTCTGGTGCAATATTGTCATATATAATGTGTAAGGGCATGAACCGTTCTTTCTTTAATGTCATTTTAGGTGGATTTGGAGCAACACAGCAATCAGCAACTTCTGGAGATAAAGAACAAAGACCAGTTAAAAGTGGAAATGCAGAAGATGCAGCTTTTTTAATGAAGAATGCATCATCAGTTATAATTGTTCCAGGTTATGGTATGGCAGTAGCTCAAGCACAGCATGCACTAAGAGAAATGGTAGATACACTTAAAAAAAATGATATTAAAGTTTCTTATGCTATTCACCCTGTTGCAGGAAGAATGCCTGGCCACATGAACGTATTATTGGCTGAAGCTAATGTGCCATATGATGAGGTTTTTGAATTAGAAGAAATTAATAATGATTTTGCAAATGCAGACGTTGCATTTGTAATAGGTGCAAATGATGTAACTAACCCTGCTGCAAAAAGTGACCCGCAAAGTCCTATTTATGGAATGCCAGTTTTAGATGTTGAAAAATGCAAATCTGTATTATTTGTAAAAAGAAGCTTATCCCCCGGATATGCTGGGATTGATAATGACTTATTTTACAAAGAAAATACGTTAATGTTATTTGCTGATGCTAAAAAAATGACAGAAGAAATTACAAAAAACTTAGATTGAAATTAATTATTGAATTGATAAAAAAACTATAAAATATATTAAGTCTAAATTAAATTATAATTAATGCTTATGAAAACTAAAATATATTGTGATACTGCTGATATTAATCTAATAAAAAAATTTAGTAAAAAAAAAATTGTAAAAGGCTTTACTACAAATCCTACCCTTATGAGAAAAGCAGGAGCAAAAGATTATAAGTCTTATTCTAAGAAGATTCTAAACATTTGCAATAACAAGCCAGTTTCATTAGAGGTTTTTGGTGATGATTATATTTCTATAAAAAAACAAGCTTTAGAAATTAACACCTGGGGGAAAAATGTTTATGTAAAAATACCTGTAACCAATTCCAAAGCTGCTTTCATGGGAAGAATTATCAAAGAGCTAAACAACCAAAACATTAAACTCAATATTACAGCTGTATATAATGCAAAATACACAGAAAAAATTCTTAAATTAATTAACAAAAAGTCAAAAGTTATAATTTCAATATTTGCAGGTAGAGCTGGAGATACGGGAAAAGATCCAATTCCAGAATTTAAAAAAAGTATTGTGATTGCAAAAAAATTTAAGAACGTTCAAATACTCTGGGCAAGTGTCAGGGAGCCATATAATTATTTACAAGCAAAACAAATAGGCTGTCATATAATTACCATCCCACCACAAACAATAGAAAAGATTGAAAAATTTGGCAAATCACACAAGCAGCTAACCGTAGAAACAGTTAGAGAATTTCTAAAAGACAGTAAAAAAGCAAAATTTGTAATTTAATGAAAATTGCAATAATTGGAGCTGGTTTTTTTGGGACTGCCTGCGCAATCAAATTAGCAAAAAAACATAACATTCATCTATTTGAAAAAAAAAATACTATATTGTGTGGCGCATCTAGAGCAAATCAATTAAGGTTTCATCTAGGGTATCATTACCCAAGATCAAAAAAAACAATTAATGAAATCAATAAAAATTACAAAGAATTTATAAATTTTTTTGGTCCTGATGTTTTTGGTAAAACAGAAAACTATTATGGAATTTCTAAAAAAAGAAGTAAGACTAATTATAAAGAATATTTACATTTTTTAAAAAAAAATCAGTTAAAATATAAGGAAATAAAGATAGATGATTTTAGTGATGAAATTAGTGGACAGATCATTTCTAACGAAAGTAATCTAAACTATTTTAAAATAAAAGATAAAATAAAAAAAGATCTAAAAAATAAAAATATTCAAATTTTTTTAAATACAACATTCACAAAAAAATTATTAAATAATTATGACAAGATCATACTTGCAGTTTATGATCAAAATAATGAATTACTTAAATTACTTGGTCAAAAGGTAGTAAGTCATTATAAATATGAATTAGTAGAAAAAATTATAGTTAAATTACCAAAAAAATTTAAAAATAAAAGCTACATGGTATTAGATGGAAAATTTGTTTGTTTAGACCCTTATCTTGGAACTCAAAATCATTTATTAAGCGATGTTAAGTATTCTAAATTAGAAGTCTCAAGAGGGAAGTTTTCAAATTTTAAACATGCAAATAAAAAATATTTAAATCAAGGGATTATTAAGAACAAGAAAATATCTCAATTTAAAAAATTTATAACTCATGGGTCGAAATATTTACCGATGCTTAAAATAGCTAAATATGTTGGGTCATTTTATGTTACACGAGCAGTAAAAAATGGAACAGAAAAAACTGATGAAAGATTAAATGAAATCAAAATAAATGATAATAATATTATTACAATATTTTCTGGAAAGTGGAACACATGCATAGGTGTTGCAAAAAAAATAGAAAAAATGATTTAACATGAAAAAAAAAACTGTAGGTGTAATTGGGCAGGGCAAATGGGGAAAAAATATCATTAGAGAATTAAAAAAGATATCACATGTAAAATTTATATATGATAGCAAAAATAACTATCATAATTGTGAAAAAAAAATCGATTGGGTGTTTATTTTAACACCAGACATTACACATTACAAAATAGCCAGATATTTTATAAAAAATAATATTAATGTTTTTTGTGAAAAACCTCTAACCACAAAAATTAATCAAGCAGAAAATCTAATTACCTTATCAAAAAGATATAAAACAAAACTTTATATTGATGATATTGAGAATTATAAAAAAAAGAAAATTATAATAAAAAATAAACTAAATTATATAATTAGAACAAAACTTGATTCTGGAAATGCAAAATCTCTACTAGATAGACTTGCCTATCACGACTTTTATCTTTTATCTAAATACATAAACTTAAAAAACATAAAATTAATCAAAGCTGTAACTAAAAAAAAGTCATTAGATTTTGAAATAATATTTAAAAATAACCAAGAATTTAGGTTTTATTATGATATTGCCTCCAATATTAGAAGACATCTAATTAATAAAGTAAATTTAGATAACTTCAATAATAATCCAATTAAAGATATGCTAAACACAATTTTATATAAAAAAAATAATTTTAAAGTTAATAATCTTACCGCGTTAAAGTGTATTAAATTAATTCACATAATTAAAAAAAAAATAGACTAGACTTTTAATGACAAACGCAGACCATAACACACTAAAGACACACTATTATAATTATATTAATCAGTTCGATATTGATAAATATTTTTTAGATGAAAAATTTTTTAATTTATTTATCGATATAATTAAATTATTTTCTAAAAGTCCATGGACAACGCAAGAAGATATATTTACTCAATTTAAGATAACTAGTAAAGCTAGCCTAATAACCATAAATAAGATTATTAGAAATTGTAAACTAGCCCAAACACTAATATTAAAATCTGGTATAGGTAAAAAATATTGGAATACCATAATTCCATTTGCAAAAACTGTAGAAAAAACTTTAGATAACCAATATTTATTTCCCCAAAGAATTGCATTATTTCCAGGAGTTTCTTGTATGTTTTATTGTGGATTTTGTGGGAGAGACCAATCACAAAAATATCCAATGTCTATATTAGAAGACTCAAAAAAAACATTTGATAAATTATTTTCAGAAATACCCAGCACTTCTGCTCTATCAATTTCAGGTGGTTTAGAGCCTTTAACTAATTCTAAAATAGGTGAAATAATCACCTCTGCAAAAAATAACAATATTAAAGTACCCTTAATTACTAATGGATTTTCATTGTCAGAAAATTTTTTAAAAAAAACACCAGGAATTTGGGGGCTAGACTCAATCCGTGTTTCTTTATATGGGGTAGATAAAGATAGCTATCAATTCATTACAAGAGTTGAAAAAAGTTATGAAATAGTTAAAAAAAATGCGATTACTTTTTTAAACTTAAGAAATGAAATTAATAAAGATCTTAAATTTGGTTTTAATTTTATAATTATTCCTGAAAATGTGAATCAGTTAAATGGAATAATCTCATTAATAAAAGAAATTAATGATAATGTCGAAAATGGTGAAGGTGTAAATTTTTTAACATTAAGAGATGACTACCAAAGTGTTACTGGGAACGCAGAATCATTTGATACTAATCGAAAATATAAACTAGATTCAAAAATGGACAATACTCTTAGAAATAAATTGATAGATAAGTTAAAAGAATTTGAAAAATACAAGGATACACTATGTCCTAACCTTTATATTGATTATGGTTATTCTCTAGAGGCTTTATCTAATAATATTTTTGATAAAGAGTTGATTAAGGTTACGCACAAAAATATGAGAAATTTTGGATTTACTCAAATGTCAGTAGCGATTGACCTTTATGGAGATGTTTTTATCTTTAGAGAAGCGGGTTTTTTAAATAGATCTGGTAATGAAAAGTTTATAATTGGACGTATTGATCAAAATAAAAGCTTGGAACAAGTAATTAAAGAATTTCTGAATAAGAATGAAGAAATTAAATATGACTATCAAGATGAACGATTTATGGATTCCTTTGATCATGTAATTACTTCCCTAGTAAATCAGGCCGAAAAAGACAGAAGTTTTGGAATTTCCTTCCATAAAGGACCTGTGCTAGACCGTTGTAATGCAAAGGATGTCAAGTTAGGCAACAGTTGGTATCAAGATTATAATTAATCTTACTATTTTATTAATATATCAAAATGTATAAAGTTATTATTCGGATTGGTTGTGGGGAAAGAGTTTGAACCGCTGTCCTTCAGGTCATGAACCTGACGTACAGTCTGATTTTTGTTTTAAATAATTAACACTCTTAAAATAAGTTAGATAAAATTCTCAAAACCTTATTGGAGTGTGGTATTAGTGCGGCAGGGGGTATGGTAGAATAAAATCTTAATATTTACGTCAAGAATAACAATGGGAGTAAATATGAAAAAAATAAAAAATTATTATACCAAATTTATATTAACGGTTATCGCTGTTGCAATGATAGGCATACTATTTCAAGATAGCATCATAAGTAAAGTGGAAGCCAAGTCTTATGCTGGTATGCACAAAAGAATAACAAATCAAATAATTGCAAGTTTAGAAGAAGATCACGGGTTTATATTAGCTGCATGTAGATAGTGATTTAGTTATTTAACTCTGACAAATTATGCTTAACAATATGATGTCTTAATATAACGTTTAGCTTTAAGTTAAAATTGCTAAAGAAATTGAGTAAACTCCTTAATCTGTGTATTGTCTATGAATGGCTAAAGTTGCAAAAAATAAGTGGGATAAAGTTATTGAATATTTAACACATTCAGACCGTGATCTTGAAAAAGTATTAAGCTTATTAAAGGGGTGTGATCAAGGGAATGCATCTAATTATGATATTAATAGAGCGTCTTATTCATTAAATATTATTGCGATAGTCACACAAAAGCAACTTGATCCAGAAAATAAAGACAAGTCACTTACTCATATAATTAGACAGTGGGTTAAATCAAAAGACTTCATACAATTTTATAATTTAATGAAAAAACAAGAAAATATTATTTGGGATAAAAGTAAACTTGAAGATTACACAAAACAATTAAAAGACCTTTGGTACAGCAAATCACAATCTAAAAATAAAGAATATTTTAAAAAAATTGACGGATTTATAAGGCTTGGAGATGGTTTTAATAAAACAGCTGGGGCAAATCTTTTAGAAAAAGATTGCAATGAAGAAGAGCTAAGAGCAAAAGCTAAAATAATTGAGAAAACCTTTGATAAAATAAAACAGAATGAACGACAGTCTCGTATAATCGTTTCTTAACACAAACTAGATATAATGATGGATCAGATATTACCCTTTGTTTATATGGTGGGGATACTCTTATTAGTACTCCCAGCTTTTCTTCAATCTAATTCTAAATTAAAACAATTCTTAACTAATCTTACTATTTGGATTGTCATCATTCTTATTATTGTAACTTTTATTTATATATTTAAAGATTAATGAGAAAGCATTTGGAGATTGTGGTAAATTTTTGACTGCGGGTGCGGATATAGTGCGGATAATTTATTTTCTGAACGTTATCTAAATCAAAAAAGTGTTGCTGGGATTGGTTGCGGGGGACGGATTTGAACCGCCGACCTTCAGGTTATGAGCCTGACGAGCTACCAGACTGCTCCACCCCGCGGTATATTTAAATTCTATTTTTGAGTTTATTAAGTTTTTTAACTCTTTTAATATTTTCTTGTAAAATTCTTTTTTTCTTTTCAGAGGGTTTTTCATAAACACTCTTTAATTTCACTACTTTAAAGAATCCATCACGTTGTAGTTTTCTTTTAAGGACTCTTAGTGCTTGTTCAATATTATTATCTTTAACTTCTATTTTCATAAATATTTCTAAAAGTGAGTAGGTATCACTATAAAATTTTGATGTCTATTAAATTTATTCAATATTTGAAACTTCTCTTGATTTTTTTGCTTTCTCTTTTTCTTTTTTTTCTCTTTTTATTCTTCTTTCAGCTTTTTCAATAGCTTCCACTAGATCTTTTTGTAAGAAAAGGCCTAATGCTACAGGATCCTTAGGGTTTAAATTATTATAGTTCCAATAGCTTTTATTTTTAATAGAAGTTACTGAGTTTTTAGTAACTCCAACTAATTTCGCTATTTGTGAATCTTTTAGAAGTGAATGGTGTTTGATTAACCATAGGGCAGAATCTGGCTTATCTTGCCTTTTAGATAGTGGAATATATTTTTTAATTTTCTTATCTTCAGTTGATATTTCAATATCAGTATTTTTTATTTGTAGATCCTTATTTTCATTTTTTGATGCAAGTTCAATTTCTTCTCTAGTGAGTTGACCAGATATAATTGGATTATAAGCCATTATTCCCTTTGCAACCTCACCATCCGCAATACCCTGAACCTCTACTTCATGTAAGTTGCAAAATCTTGAAATTTGCTTGAATGTAAGAGTTGTATTTTCTACTAGCCAAACAGCAGTTGCCATAGGCATCAATGGTACGTTTGACATTTAATCCTTTTTTTCTGATCTAAAGTTTTGGAATTTTTTATTGAACTTACTAACACGACCCTTATCCATCAATTTTTGTTTTCCACCTGTCCAAGCTGCATGAGATTTTGGATCAATCTCTAATTTTAAGACCTCTCCCTCTTTTCCCCAAGTTGACCTTGTTTCAAATTGAGTTCCATCAGTCATCTCTACTTTAATTGTATGATAATTTGGGTGTATGTCTTTTTTCATATCGAGACTTATAGCAAAAGAATTTTATAAAACAATTAAAAGTTCTTCAATTTTTCAAGCATTTTGTCATTAATTGCCATGCTAAAAGCTCTTATTTGGATATTTTTATTTTGAGAAAGGTCTATTTGATTAATTACTCCACCAGCCTCCTTTAGAATTATTATACCTGCCGCTATATCCCACAAATTTAATTCATTTTGAAAATAACCATCATATCTGCCTGCTGCAACATACGCCATATCAAGTGCTGCGCTCCCAGATCTTCTTAATGGTAGACCAATATCATTTTTTGATAAACCTCCTGTAGCAAACAAGCAACCATTAAGCTCTTTTTTCTTTGAAACTCTAATTCTTTGATTGTTAAAGAAAGCACCATTTTCTTTTTCAGCATAAAACATTTCATCTTTTATTGGGTCATAAATTAACCCAGAAACTATTTCATCTCCAGATCTTAGAGCAATTGATATTGCAAAATGAGGCACACCATGTAAAAAATTTGTAGTACCGTCAATTGGATCTATAATCCAAGTATTATTTTTGTCTTTATTTATTTCAGAACCATCTTCTTCACTGATAATAGAGTAGTATGGCCTTGCTTTTTTTAATTCTTCAATAATTATTTTTTCTGCTTTTAAGTCAGCATTTGAAACAAAATCTGTTGGTCCTTTAATTGAAACCTGCAGTTTTTCTATTTCTCCAAAATCTCTAATCAATGCTCTAGATGCTTTTTCAGCTGCCTTTATCATTATATTAAGATTGGCTGATATAGATTTCATGAGATTTATATCTTTTTTATATACTCTAAAGTTCTAGTATCAACTATGATTTTATCTCCACTATCTATAAAAGGAGGTACTTGAATATTTATACCATTTTCTAAAGTTGCAGGCTTATAAGATGACGAAACTGTTTGACCTTTAAGTGCAACATCAGTTGTTTCAATTATACATGTGACTTGATTGGGTAACTCTACCATTAATGGTTCTTCATTGTGAAAGCATATACTCACTTCTAGATTTTCTGTTAGCATTTTACCTTTTTCGCCAACAATTTCTTTTTTAATATTAATTTGCTCATATGATTTAGGGTTCATAAAATGATAGTCTGTCTCGTCACCATAGAGATAATTAAATTTTGTTTCATCTAGCGATGCTTTTTCCACAGACTCACTTGATCTAAATCTTTCATTTAATTTTGTATTTTTATTTACACTTTTCATTTCAACTTGCGCAAAAGCACCACCTTTACCAGGTTTGACATGTTGTGTTTTTAAGACCTGCCAGAGGTCATTTTTATATTCAATTAACATACCGACTCTAATTTCACTTGCGTATAGTTTCATTTTAATTTTTTAATTGCTTCCAATGGTTTATATTTTTTATTATTCCAAATGTAGCCTGAAATAGCCAAAAAGTTAGCTTTATTCAATAAAAGTTTTTTATAATTGTTAAGTTTTATGCCACCAATAGCCACAATTGGCAGGGATGTTATTTTTTTAACAGATTCTAATATTTTTAAACTAGCTTTATATTTAACCGTTTTAGTTTTAGATGTGTAAAATGCTCCAAAAGCTAGATAATCTGCACCACCCTCAATAGCAATTTTTGCTAAATTAATAGAATTATGACAGGTGACACCAATAATTTTTTTTTTTAATATTGTTCTAGCTTTCACTAAGTCCATATCTTTTTGGCCTAAGTGACAACCGTCAGCGTTAAGTTTCTTAGCAAGTAGTGGGTCATCATTGATTAAAAATTTAACCTTATATTTCTTGCAAATTTTCTTTATTTTTTTTCCAATAATGAATTTATTTAAAATTGTTTCTTTTTTAAGTCTCAATTGAAAGAAACTTATTTTTTTTGATTTTAATATAAGTACTAATTCATCATAGAAACTTTCATCAGTAATTTTATTTGGAGAAATTAAATAAATAAATTTTTTATTTATTTTATTGTGACTCAAGTTCTACTGTCCACTTTCCTTGAGCTGCAAGTGTACACATATTAGCTCTATGGTTAAAGACTTTTTGAGTACCCTTAATATTATTAATATCTTTTGACCAAAATTTAAGGGCACTTTTTTGTAAGGCCCTACCATATGAGTAAGTCATAATAAAATTTGTATCATTATTTTTGTTGATTGAGTTTAAATTTTCAGTTGCCTCTATTTCTGTTTGGCCACCAGATAAAAAAGCTATACCAGGCACCTCTGAAGGCACATTCTCTTTTAGACACTTCAAAGTAAGTTTTGCAACTTCTCCACTTGATATTTTTTCATCAGAAGTGGTTCCTGCTAAGATCATATTAGGTTTTAAAATTATTCCACTTAAATCGATTTTATGGATCATCAATTCTTCAAAACATCTTTTTATAACTTCAGAGGTTTTGTTGAAACAAGTTTCGGCAGTATGACCTCCATCCATTAAAACCTCTGGTTCTACTATTGGTACCATTCCACATTCTTGGACTAATGCAGAATATCTTGCTAACGCATGAGCATTAGAGTTAATGGATAGTTTGCTTGGAAATTTATCTGAAATATTGTAAACGCATCTCCATTTTGTAAATCTGGCACCAAGCTTATAATATGCTTGTAATCTTTCTCTTAAACCATCTAAACCTTCTGTTATTTTTTCTTCAGTTGATCCTGCAAGAACTTTTGCACCTGTATCAACCTTAACTCCAGGAATTGCTCCAGTTGCCGAGATTAATTCTGGAATAGTTTGTTTTGAGCTAGCAACCTGGTTAATTGTTTCATCATACAAAATAACACCTCCGATAAAATCTTTCATCCCATCAGAAGAAAATAGAGTTTCTCTAAATAATAATCTATTTTCTGGACTTGAAGGAACGTTTACTGACTCTAATCTTTTTGTCATAGTCCCATTACTCTCGTCCGCAGCAAGGATACCTTTACCGTTTGAAAGTATATTTTTTGCAATTTTATTGAGTTGGGACATTTTAATTTAGAGCTTTTATACCAGGTAATTCTTTTCCTTCAAGATATTCTAAAAAAGCTCCACCAGCAGTTGAAACAAAATTAAAATGACTGGTTACTCCCATTTTGTTTAACAAAGCAACCGTATCTCCACCACCAGCTACAGAAAAAATTTTATTTTCTTTATTTTTTTCAACAATCTTTTTTGCAATTTCTACACTTCCTTTGGAAAAACTGGGGTTTTCAAAATAACCCGCAGGTCCATTCCATAAAATAGTATTACTTTCTTCAATTAATTGATTAATAATCTTAATTGTCTTAGGACCAATATCTAAAATTAACTCATCTTTAGAGATATTATCTAGCTCTTTAGTTTCAGGTAATCCATGCAAATCTTTTCCCACCAAAACATCTTCTGGATAAATTACTTTACATTTTTCTTTTTTTGACACGAAAAATATTTCTTCAATTATTTGATCACAATTATTCTCCTGAATGGATTTTCCAATTTCATATCCTTTGTATTTGAGTATGTTATTCGCCATTCCACCAACTATTATAATATTATCAAATTTAGTTATTAAGTTCTTAATAATATTAATTTTAGTTGATATTTTAGACCCACCAATAATACAAGTTACAGGTCTTTGAATTTCAGATGTAATTTTATTTAGAGCATTGATCTCTAGACTTAATTGAAGACCAGCATATGAAGAAATAAATTTAGTAATTTCTAAAATTGAGGCATGGGATCTATGTGAACATGAGAAAGCATCATTAACATAAATATCAGCTAGACTTGCTAAATGCTTTGCAAACACATTGTCATTTTTTTCTTCTTCTTCATAAAATCTAAGATTTTCAAGTATTACAATTTTTTCATTATGAGCATCAAACAGATCTGCAGATTTTAATTCTTTAATATTTTTTGAAATTAACCTTATGTCTTGGTTCAATTTATTTTCTAGACTTTCACATATTGGTTTAAGGGATAACTCTTCTATAACTTTACCTTTAGGTCTGCCAATATGAGACAGTATTATGATCTTAGCATTATTTTTTAATAAAAATTTAATAGTAGGCAAAATTTTATCTATTCGAGTTGTGTCAGTAATTTTGCCATTATTTAATGGAACATTTAAATCCAGTCTAAGTAATACTTTTTTTTGATTAAGATTAGGTTCGTCTTTTATATTTCTCATTAAGAGATTTGATCAAGATATTCAGCAATATCACACATTCTATTTGAAAAACCCCATTCGTTATCATACCAGGCTGAGATTTTACCCATATTACTTCCAACAACACTTGTTAACGAAGCATCTATAGTCGCTGATGCGAGGTTGTGATTAAAATCAATTGATACTAGTTTTTCATAGGTAATTTCTAAAACTCTTTTAGATTGTTTTTTGGAAGCATTAGCAAAAGCCTCATTAATTTTTTCCTTCGATATTTCTTTTTTTGTGCAAAAAACAAGTTCAATTAGTGAAACATTAGGAGTTGGAACTCTCATGGCTACACCCTCAAGTTTTCCTTTCAAAGAAGGTATAATTTCACCGATTGCTTTTGAAGCACCCGTAGAAGTTGGGACAATTGATTGACTAGCAGATCTTGCTCTTCTTGGGTCTTTATGGGAATTATCTAGAATTCTTTGATCACTAGTAAAAGCATGAATTGTAGTCATAAATCCTTTTTCAATCTCAAAAGTTTTATTTAAAATATCTGCAACTGGCGCAAGACAGTTAGTCGTGCAAGAGGCAGCGGAAATAATTTGATCTTCTTTTGTCAAAATATCCTCATTTACCCCATAGACAATCGTCTTATCTGCGTTTTTACATGGTGCAGAAACAATGACTTTTTTTGCACCATTTTTTATATGAGCTAACAATTTTTCTTTTGAGTTAAACTTTCCAGTACATTCAAAAACATAATCAACATCAAATTTTTTCCAATTTATATCTTCAATATTAGATTCTTGAGAAAATGAAATTTTATCTTTATTTATAATTAAATGATCTTTATCAAAATCTAAATCTGCATCAAATTTTCCATGGATTGAATCGTATTTAATTAAAGTGCAACTTGTTTCTGAATTAGATCTGTTATTGATATGTTTAATTTCTATTTTTTTATTTTGGCTTTCAATAATTGCACGAATTACCATTCTGCCAATTCTTCCCATTCCATTAATTCCAACTTTAATTGTCATATTTAACCTTTAATTAGGTTCTTGGTTTTTCTTGAAATATTTTCTACCGTTAATCCAAAATATTTATAGATTTCTTTATACGGTGCGCTTTTACCAAATGTATTAATTCCAAAAGCCAAACCATCTGTTCCAATATATTTTTTCCAACAATCTGTTGAAGCAGCTTCAATAGATATTTTAAACTTTGTTTCACCAAGAATTTTTTGTTTATATGACTCTGATTGTGAATCAAAAAGATCTTGGCATGGTACTGATATAACTTTAGTATATATTTTATCTTTGGCCAATTTATGGCTAGTCTCAATTGCTAAATTAACCTCAGAACCACTAGCAAGTATAGTTAAATTGATCTTTTTATTAGTTCTTAAAACCTCGTAGGCACCAAAAGAGCATCTATTTATATTTGAATATTTTTCTCTAATGGGATTAAGATTTTGTCTAGTTAAAGACAATACACTCGGTGTTCCCGAATTTTTTAACGCTATTTCCCAACATTCAATAGTTTCCATTCTGTCTGCTGGTCTAAATACATTTAAGTTAGGTATAGATCTTAATCCAGATAGTTGCTCGATTGGTTGGTGTGTTGGCCCATCTTCGCCCAAACCAATTGAGTCATGGGTCATTACATAAATAACCCGTAGTCCCATTAATGCTGACAAACGAATTGAGGGTTTGCAGTAATCTGAAAATATTAAGAATGTACCACCATAAGGAACAAATTTACTATGAAGTGCTAGTCCATTCATTATTCCAGACATTGCATGTTCTCGAACGCCATAGTGAATATAATCACCATTAAAATTAGCAGGTTTAATAATATTATGATGCTTTGTTTTAGTATTATTAGATCCAGCTAAATCAGCCGAACCACCAATTAAAGTATTATTTTCTTTAGTAAGCGCATTTAAAGTTAACTCAGAAGCCTTACGTGATGCTAGGCTTTTGTTTTCTTTAATAGAATTTTGTTTTTCAGATTTTAAAGCTTTAGAGAAATTATTTTTAAGGACTTTGTCTATAACTTGTTTTTTTTTTTTATAAACTTTACTCCATGTCGACTCAAGTTTTGCACCTTTGTTGCCAATTTTTTTCCATTCATTTAAAATATTCTTAGGAACTTCAAAGGGTTTGTGTTTCCAATCTAGAGCTTTTCGAACTAGTTTAATCTCATCCACACCAATAGGACTTCCATGTGAAGAGGCTTTGCCAGACTTATTGGGCGAACCAAAACCAATTTTTGTTTTACATGAAATAACAGTTGGTCTTTTTGCACTTTGTGCTTTTTTTAATGCTGCAAAAATTTCTTTTTCATTATGACCGTTAATCAGAATGTAATCCCAGCCATAACTTTCAAATCTTTTTTTGAAATTATCTGAAACTGCTAAACTAGTTGGCCCATCTATTGATATTGAGTTATTATCAAAAAGCATTACTAAATTTTTTAATTTTAAATGCCCAGCTAAACTCATCGCCTCATGACTAATACCCTCCATTAAACACCCGTCTCCAGCTATAACATAAGTTTTATGGTTTATTATTTTTTTACCTAATTTTTTTTTAAGAATTTCTTCTGCAATAGCAAAACCAACTGAATTGGCAACACCTTGACCAAGTGGACCTGTTGTTGTTTCAATTCCAGTACCAGGGTGATATTCAGGATGTCCTGCACAAATAGATTTTAATTGTCTAAAATTTTTAATATTATTTAAAGTGATACTTTTGTATCCAGTTATGTACAGTAAAGAGTAAAGAAGCATAGACCCATGACCTGCAGACAAAACAAACCTATCTCTATTTAACCAGTTTGGGTTTTTTGGATTAAATTTTAGAAAATTTCTAAATAAAACTGTCGCTACATCTGCCATTCCCATTGGCATTCCAGGATGTCCTGAATTTGCCTTTTGTACAGCATCTATTGACAAAAACCTTATTGCGTTTGATAAATCTTTATGTAGTTTGTTCAAAAATATCCTATCTAGACTTAGAAGACTCAATTTAATAATATAAATATATATATATGAAAACAAGCAGTGAAAAAGAAAAAAAACTTAGTTTTGCCCTTAATAGATTGAAAAGTTTAAATTTACAAAATCCAACATTAAAGAGTAATTTAGAAAATTTAAGTGCTCAAAAAAATCAATTAGAAATTGAAAAAAAACAAATAGAAGAAAAGTATCAAAATTTAACAAGTGAGCACAATGCCCTTAATCAAAAATTAAATGATATTAATCAACAAAAAGAAGATGAACAAAAAAAAGAGACAGAATTTTCGGAAAAAATAGATGAATTAAATCAAGAAACAGATACTTTATTAGAGGAAATAGACAAATGGCAAATGTGAATATTAAATTTAATGGTAAAGACTTTCTCTTATCATGTGATGATGGACAAGAAGAGCATTTGGAGGAATTGTTAACCCACATTAATCAAAAATTCAGTGATTTAAAAAATGACCTGGGTAATATAGGTGAGAATAAACTTTTATTAATTACTTCAGTTCAAATATTAGACGAATACTTTGAAACTAAAAAAAAAGTAGAAGAAAAGAAAACTGAGTTGAAGAATCTATCAGATAAATTTAGGGAACTAAAATCTTTAGTTTATGATTATAAAGATAAAAAAGAAGATGAGATGAAAAGACTATCTCAAGATCATGAAGACTTTAAAAAAGAAATAGAAAAAAATAAAGAAGATTATGAAAAAATAATTGAAGAAGCTGCAGATGAAATAGAAATTTTTGTTGAAAAAGCAAATTTAGAAAATCCAGTTCAGTAGATTCGTGTTTAAATCTCAATTAAGAAAAAAAATTCTTAAGATTAGAGAAAAAAATAACAAAAAAAATACACAAATTAACTTTAATCAAATCATAAAAATTCTTAAAAAAGAAAAAATAACAAAAAAAATTATAGGTGGATATTATCCTGTAAATTTCGAGGTCGATGACTTGAAGTTGTTAGAAAAATTTGAAAAAAAAAATTTTAATATTTCTCTACCTGTGGTTAAGAAAAATTTTCAGATGGATTTTTATCAATGGTCATTTTCTGATCCTTTAAAAATAAACAAATATGGAATACCTGAGCCAGAAACAAAGAATATAGTTTACCCAGATGTTTTGTTAATTCCCTTAGTTGCATTTGATAAAAATTTAAACAGATTGGGATATGGTGGTGGATATTATGATCGATTAATCTCAAAACTTTTAAAAAAAAAAAATATTATAAAAATTGGCTTAGCTCTTTCAGTTCAAAAAATAGATAAAGTTCCAATTAATGTATATGATCAAAAATTGGATTATATTGTAACAAATAAATATATTATAAAATGAAAATACTTTTTTTAGGTGATGTAGTTGGTATTTCTGGGCGATCAATGGTTTTGAGCAGTCTACTTTCAAAAATAAAAGATAAGAAAATTGACTTTGTAGTTGTTAATGGTGAAAATGCTGCTGACTCAGGTGTGGGACTTACTGAGGCAATATGTAAAGATTTTTTTAATTGTGGAGTGGATGTGATTACGACTGGAAATCATGTTTGGGATCAAAAGGAAACGACATCTCATATAGAAAAAGAGAACAGACTCCTCAGGCCTAAAAATTTGTTTGAGCCATCTCCTGGAAAAGGATTTGGAATATTCACTGCTAAAAATGGTACAAAAGTTGGTGTGCTTAACTTGATGGGAAATGTTTTTATGAAAAAATGTGATGATGTCTTTGAAGCTGCTGAAAAATTTATTAAAAAATATAAGTTAAAAGAAGATTATGACTTTCTATTAGTTGATTTTCATGGAGAAATAACAAGTGAAAAAGCAGCTATGGGACATTTGTTTGATGGTAATGCTACATTAGTTGTTGGTACCCACACACATATCCCAACGAATGACACAAGAGTACTAAAGGGAGGCACTGCTTACCAGACAGATGCAGGAATGTGTGGTGACTATGACTCTGTTATTGGAATGAATAAAGATAATTCAATTAATAGATTCTTAAAAAAAAAATCTACCAAACATTTTCCAGCAACTGGAGAGGCTAGTTTGTGTGGTGTGATTGTTGAATGTGATGTAGAAACAGGGTTGGCGAAAAATGTAGAAAATTTTATATATGGAGGAGAATTAAAAAATTCTCATTAATTATTATGTCGGGTCATTCAAAGTGGGCAAGTATAAAACATTCCAAAGGAAAAGCTGATAAGCAAAGATCTAAAATATTTTCTAAATTATCCAAAGAAATAAGTGTAGCTGCAAAATTAGGTGACAAAGATCCAGATATGAATCCAAGACTTAGATCTGCAATACAAGCTGCAAAGTCTGCTAATATGCCAAAAGATAATATCGAAAGAGCTATTGCAAAATCGTCTACCAATACTGAAAATAATTATGAAAATTTAAGATATGAAGGTTTTGGTCCAGACAAGATAGCCGTGATTGTAGAGGCATTAACGGATAATAAAAACAGAACAGCCTCCAATGTTAGAACTATATTTGTAAAAAGTGGTGGAAATTTAGGAACGCAGGGTTCAGCCTCACATAATTTTAATCAGCTGGGTATTATTAAGATTGATAAAAAAGAAATATCAGACGAGCAAATTTTTGAATTAGCAATCGATTCGGGTGCTGACGAGTGTATTTCACATGATGATTATCACGAGATTCAATGTGTAATGAATGAAATTTATAATGTAAAAAAGAATTTAGAGAAAACAATCGCAAATTTTATTTCAACTGAAATTGAGTGGATACCTCTAAACAGTGTTAATGTTGCAAAAGACAGGGTAGAAGCCGCAATTGAATTTTTAGAAACACTTGAAGATGACGATGATGTTCAAAATGTTTATTCAAATATAAATTTTGGAAATAATTAATGCTTATAATAGGAATTGATCCGGGAATAACAGGCTCCATTTGTTTTTTTGAAGATGGAAAAATAATTGATGTAGTAGAAATGCCAAATATGGCAGAGGGTAAAAAAAATAAGAAACAAGTCAATGGAGCACAAATTTACCATGAAATTTCTTTAAGAATTAAAAGTCTAAAAAAAGAAGAAATTAAAGTTATAATAGAACAAGTTTCAGCCATGCCTGGACAGGGTGTAACTAGTATGTTTAATTTTGGTCAATCTTTTGGAATTTTAAAAGGAATATGTTCTGCGATGCAGTTACCAATGTATTTTGTGAGACCTGCAAAGTGGAAAAAGTACTTTAATCTTATAAATTCAGAAAAAGATGCTAGTAGAACAAAAGCGATAGAAGTATTTCCTTATTTTTCATCACAATTATTAAGAAAAAAAGATTCAAATAAAGCGGATGCTATATTGATTGCGAGTTTTTATTATGAAACCTACAAAATAGAAGAGTAAATTAAGTCAAATAAGGCCAAATTCATGACACATTTAAGTGTGAAATCTTAATTATGGAAGCAGACATTACATCTCAAGCAGTAGGGCTAGCATCAAATACAGATTTCTCTTTGTGGAGTTTGTTTATACGTGCAGATTTTATTGTAAAATCTGTAATACTTATGCTGATTGGTTGTTCTATTTATTCATGGGCAATAATTATTGAAAAATTTAGATTATTTAAAAAAATTAATTTGGAGTCAGATGAGTTTGAAGAAAAATTCTGGAAATCAAAATCAGCAGAAAATTTTTACAATACCCTACCAGTAAATTTAGATAATCCCATGGCTTTATTATTTAGAGATTCAATGCAAACTTTATTAAAGGCAAAAAATAAATCTAATCTCAACGAGAGAATGAGTGGAATGCTTGAAGCAAATATTGAAAAACAATTAGTAACACTTGAAAAAGGGTTTACTTTTTTGGCAACAGTTGGATCTACTGCTCCATTTATAGGTTTATTTGGAACAGTTTGGGGAATAATGAATTCATTTCAATCGATTGCAATTTCAAGAAATACTAGCTTAGCTATTGTAGCGCCTGGAATAGCAGAAGCTTTATTTGCAACAGCACTAGGCCTATTGGCTGCAATTCCAGCAGTTGTTGCTTATAATAAATATAATAATGACTCTAAAAAATATTCACAAAAATTAGAAAATTTTTCTAAAAGATTTTTATCAATAATATAGAATGACCTTTAAACTCAATCGTTCATCTAAAGAACCAATGAGTGAAATTAATGTTACTCCTTTCGTGGATGTAATGTTGGTATTATTAATTATCTTTATGGTAACAGCACCATTGTTAACAGTCGGTATTCAAGTTGATTTACCAGAAAGTTCTGCTGACTCATTACCTGAGGAATTAGAACCATTAACTTTATCTATTAATTCAAAAGGTGAAATATTTATTCAGGAATCCAAAGTTGAATATGATAAAATAGTAGCAAAAATTTTAGCTGTGTCTAAAAATAGAACAGATACTAGAATTTATGTTCGAGGAGATAAATCAATAAACTATGGTAGAGTTTTAGAAATAATGGGAATGTTATCTGGTTCTGGTTTTACTAAAGTAGCATTAATTTCTGAGCCATATAAAGAAAGGTAATTAAAGTGAATAGAAATGTTATTCTTTCTTTTGGGTTTCATGTTTTTCTTGTTATCATCACAGCTATGAGTTTACCATTCCTTGCTCAAAAACCAATTGATCTCCCACCAATTGTGTCAGTTGAGCTGATTCAGATTACAGATAAAACCAATATTCCTTTTGCACCCAAGGCTAAGAAAATAATAGAGAAAGTTAAAGAAAAAGAAAAAAAATTAGTTTCTGAGCAAGCACCTCCAAAAAAAATAAAAAAACAAAAACCAGACGCGGTTCCATTACCTGATAAAAAAATAGAAAAAATTAAGAAAATTAAAGATGAAAAACAAAACCCTGAAAAAGTAGAGACAGAAATTAAACAAATTTCAGAATTTGAAAAAAAGGAATTATTTGATACTAATAATATTGCAGCATTAATTGATAAATCTAAAGTTGAGAGTGCAGAAACCAATAAAAAGCTAGATAAAGTAACCCAAGATCAAGATAAAGAGGCAGATTTTGCTGGGTTAACTTTAAGTGAAGAGGATGCCTTAAAAGCTCAAATTTTTGGCTGCTGGAGTATTCCTTTGGGGTTGCCATTTAATGAAGATTTATTAGTTAGAATTAAGTTACAATTAAAACCAGATGGCTCTATTATAAGAACTGAAATTCTTGACCATGCTAGAATGAATAGACCTGGACAAGGATTTTATAAAGTATTAGCTGAAAGTGCATTAAGAGCTATAAAACTTTGCCAGCCTCTCAGAGTACCAAGCACAGGTTATGAGAGATGGAAAAATATGCAACTAAATTTTGATGCAAGAGAAATGTTAGAAGGATAAAATGTTATTTAGATATTTATTTATATTACTAATTTTATTGCCCATTAAAGCATTTGCTTTAATTGAAGTTGATATTACGAGAGGAAATTTAAATCCCTTACCTCTTGCAGTCTCTCCTTTGTCTATTGATGTAAAATCAAAAGATAATTTTAAAAAAATTTTAAAAAAAGAAAATCTTGGATCTGAAATATCTCAGATTGTTGAAAATAATCTAAGACAGTCTGGTTTGTTTAATCCTCTTAACAAAGATGCATTTCTTCAGAAACCAGATATTGCAAATTTAAAACCAAGATTTGAAGACTGGAATTTAATAAAAGCCCAAGCCTTAGTGACAGGTAAAGTTACTTTTGTAGATGAAAAATTAAGAGTAGAGTTTAGATTGTGGGATGTTTTAGCAGGAAAGGAAATGATGGCATTAGCTTTTACAACAGTGCCAAGTAATTGGAGAAGAGTTGGGCACATAATAACAGATAAAGTTTATGAACGTTTAACTGGTGAAAAAGGTTATTTTGATACTAGAATAATTTATATTTCTGAAGAAGGTCCAAAAACTAATAGAATAAAAAAATTAGCAATTATGGATCAAGATGGTTTTAATAATAAATTTTTAACTCTTGGTAATGAACTAGTTTTAACTCCAAGGTTTAGTCCAACTAATCAAATGGTTACGTATCTTTCATATTTTAAAAATTTACCTAGAGTTTACTTGCTAGATATTGAAACTGGATTACAAGAAGTGGTTGGAGATTTTCCAGGTATGACGTTTGCTCCAAGGTTTTCTCCTGATGGTAAAAAAATTATAATGAGTTTTGCTAAAGATGGAAATTCAGACATATATACAATGGATCTTGAGAACAGAATTGTTGAAAGAATTTCTAATCATCCCTCAATTGATACATCTCCCTCTTACTCTCCCGATGGAAAATACATTACTTTTAATTCTGATAGAAGTGGC
>CAJQSC010000021.1 GCA_905612465.1 uncultured Candidatus Pelagibacter sp. | reverse complement strand
AGATAAACAAAAAATTCCCAAGTCATCAAGTTATAGGAGAGGAGTTTGGTCATAAAAAAACAACTAGTGATTATACCTGGATTATAGATCCTATAGATGGAACAAGATCTTTTGTAATTGGAAACCCAACATGGAGTAACCTAATAGCACTAAATTACAGAGGCAATCCTGTTGTTGGTTTAGCAAATTTTCCAATATTAAATAAATATTATTTAAATTTTGATAATAAAAATTCTTTTGTTTTTGAAAAGGGTAAGAAAAAAAAGATCTCTGTTTCAAGGGGTGTTCCCTTAAATCAGATAAAAGTATCTGGAGCTTTCCATGGAGTCATCTCCCTTAAACAGCAAATGAAAATTCCTAAAGTTTTAAAATTAATGCAATTTCCTACAACAGATGCTCTAAGCTATGCTCATTTATGTGAAGGTAAGATTGATGTTGTATTTCAGGGTACCAACAAAATTTGGGATATTCATCCATTAATGCCAATTATCAAAGCTGCAGGTGGAGTTGTAACAACTTGGGACAATAGAGATGCTGTTAATGCAGGAAGTATTCTAGTTTCTGCAAATCAATCTATACATAATAAGATGCTTAAACTTTTAAAACCTGTATCAAAATATTAATAAATGGCTGTAGAAAATGCAAAAAACATACTAGATTTTTGGTTTAAAGAATCTTTACCTGAAGAGCTTTTTAGACAAAAAGATTCTTTTGATAAAAAAATAAGAGACAAGTTTTTCAACGATTATGAAAAAGCAATAATAAATGAATATGACGATTGGCAAGATGAATCAAAGTCCTGTTTAGCTTTGATTATTTTATTAGATCAATTTTCTCGTAACTTATTTAGAGATGATAAGAAAGCATTTGAACAAGATCATAAATGTAGATTAATTGTTAATGAAGCTATCGATAGGGGAGATCTTGAAAAATTAGGTTTTAATGAAAAACTTTTCTTCCTTCTACCACTTTTGCATAGTGAGGAAATTAGTGATCACACATATGTTCATAATTTATCAAATGTTCACTTGAAAGATCATCAACAAATAGCATTAATTAAAAAATCTTGGAAAGATCATACTGACGTTATCAGAAAATTTAAGAGGTATCCTCACAGAAACAAAGTATTAGAGAGACAATCTACTCCTGAAGAAATAGAATTTCTAAATCAATCGAACTCATCTTGGTAAAATTGTTCACTATGTGAACAAACTAAATACTATTCCTTATTTGCATAGCTGAAGTGACAATATGTCATTTCACTATTTGCATGTGTACTCCTATAAGAGCCTTAGAAAAATTCAAAAATTAACATTATCTTCTCTCTCTATTAGATGGTTAATATTAACTTCCCTCGAAAGAGGGAAGTTTCTTATTGTTAAAATCCTCACCAAATACTATAAATTTTGTATGAATTTCAAGTTTGTTTATAAAATATGTTCTAAATTTGAATGGGATGAGTATAAAAAAAAGGGTCAACTAACAGGATCAAAAAAAGATTTAGAAGATGGTTATATCCATTTTTCGGGTGAAGATCAGGTTGAAGGTACGCTTAAGAAATTTTACACTAATCAAAAAGATTTAATCTTATTAAAAGTAGATACTTTAAAACTTGATCACCTATTGTGGGAACAAGCATCTGATGGAAACATGTTTCCTCATTTATATTCTTTGCTTGATATATCTAATGTTGTTGATGAATTTGAAATTACTTTAAATGATGATGGCTCTCATAATCTACCAGCTAATTTCTAAGGGGGTCACCCTTTCGGTAAACTACAAAAGAGTTACCCTATAAGTGAATGAAAGTGAATGAAGTTAAAAAAAGAATAAAAAAAACGATCACTTAAATCAATAAGTTAAAAAATAGCTGAGTACTTCTAGATCTTTATATAATTCTACGGTATAATTATTTTTAAAATCCCCGCATCTATTTCAGCTATAAGCCGACCATTAAAAAATAAATTTAACAATTTAAAGTGTCTAAATTATGATTTTGAAATTGGCGCATATACTCTGTTATTTGGGTATTCATAGATACAAAGTGGTAAATATAGAGTTTGGTTTTGGTCCAACAGATAGAGTGACTACTCTTCAATGCAAAATGTGTAGCCACAGTAAAGTTAAAGCTGGAGATTAAAATTTTGTAAAATGAAAAATATTAGAAATGATATAACGATAAGAAGATATATCAATTGGTCAAAAATAGTTAGGGATAAACCAATCCATATAAGGTTATATGAATTAATTTACTTTGAATTACTTTTTAAATGGCTTGAAATGAATAAGCCACCTTTACATAGATTGATATATGAAATTATTAATTCTGATACTTATGAAGAAAATTTCATAAAAGGAATAATTTTTCAAAAATATATAGATGAGATTTTGGAAACACCATGCGACGATGGTTCTGGTTATTATAACTCAGACTCAAGAGAAATATTAAGTAAAATTAATATTAAAGAATTATACGATATCAAGTTCTTAATAAAAGATGAATTAAACACAGTTAAGTTTATAAATAGATATAGGGCTGTATTGAATTATTGTAAAATATATGAAAGCTGGTGTTTAGAAAAAAAATCTAAACAAGTCGAGGATATAACAAAAAAAGAAAGATTTGATGTAACATTAGATCTACCATTAAGATTTTCAAAATAAATTTAGAATAACTGTGATCAGAATAAGCAAATGAGGGTTGGATGTTTTATCAATTTTCGATTGTCACAGTTAGAGTTATAACCAATACAATATTGAACTATAACAGGCTTAAAACTATAATTGATAATATGTTTTTTGAAATAGCCCAAGAAGTATATTTTTTATTATTAAGATTTTATTATTTATTTATAAAATCTATTAAATGTTGATTTTCATCTTTATACTGTTCAATAAGATAATTTACCACATCTCCAATAGACACAATGCCTAATAGTTTTTTTTCTTCTATTATAGGGATATGCCTAATTTTATGATTAGAAATTATTTCCATTAATTCTGTAACAGAAGTGTTTAGATCACAAGAAATTATATTTGTAGTCATTATTTTGGTAACCAGTAATTCACTGCTGAATTCATCTCTATAAATATACCGAGCAAGATCTCGCTCAGAAATAATTCCAATTACACTTTTATTGTGTTCGCTTAATACCGGCATAACACCAACGTTATGTGTTTGAAGTTTGCTGCTTGCTGTCTTTAATGTATCTTTTTCAGTTAATGTAAAACATTCTCTATTAGAAAGTTGTGTAACAAGTTTTCTAGCCATTTTTATATTATATATTTATTTTTTTGATAGCTCATCTTTCATAACTAATTTAAGCTTCTTTAGGGTTTTTAAATCGTACCAACTTTTAGGCCCTCTTTTTGAGCTTCTTTGTCTTTCAGCAACAGTTACTTTTTTTTTAAGATCTTTGTGTTTTTCTTTAATTTTCATTTATTTGATCATAACCACTCTGAACAGAACGATTTATCGCATTAATTTTTAATCATCTGACATTGGACATTGTGATAATGGTTCTAATTCCTCTTGAAGTTTTTCTGATGTAGTTCGTTCTTTTTTATTTCTTTTAGATTGCTTATAACTTTCTGCTAATTGATTTCTTTCTTTTTCAGCCTCTTCTTCTAGATATTTTTTAAATCTTATTCCTCGAACAATCTCCATAAATTTATTATCTTGCTTAACTTTTGGATACTCCAATTAAATAATCTCTACGTATTATGTAATTTTAGAAAATTATATTGCAAATTAACGTTAAGACTTTTTAAAATCATACAAAACATAATTATCTTAAAAACATATTTTCTAGTTTTAAGGGGGTCACCCTTTCGGTAAACTCCAAAAGAGTTCCCCTGTAAGTCAGCGGTATACGCTAAAATCCATAATGGATTTATATTTTTTTTGTCTTTTCTAGTCTTTGATTATTTAATCACACCAGTTATGTGTCAGGTGGTGATAAAT
>CAJQSC010000020.1 GCA_905612465.1 uncultured Candidatus Pelagibacter sp. | reverse complement strand
CAAAATTTAATGATAAAGAAATTTACTTTTTACCAAGACATGGAAGGGGACATTTTGTTTCACCATCTAATATCAATTTTAGAGCAAACATAGATGCACTCAAACAATTAGGAGTTACAGACATAGTTTCTGTTTCAGCCGTAGGATCTCTTAAAGAGGATTTGCCACCTGGTAAATTTGTAATTATTAATCAATTTATTGATAGAACCTTCGCAAGGAACAAAACATTTTTTGATGATGAAATTGTTGCACATGTATCGATGGCGCATCCAACATCTGATGGCTTAATGAATGCTTGTGAAGATGCGATTAAGAAATCAAATATAGATTATCAAAGAAATGGTACTTATATTGTGATGGAAGGACCACAATTTTCAACTTTAGCTGAGTCAAATCTTTATAGATCATGGAATGCTGATGTAATTGGTATGACTAATATGCCAGAAGCAAAACTTTCTAGAGAAGCAGAAATTAGATATGCCTCTGTTTCAATGGTGACAGATTTTGATTGTTGGCACCCAGATCATGAAAGTGTCGATGTTCAAAAAATTATAAAAGTTTTATTAGGAAATGCTGAAAAAGCGAAAGTAATGATTAAAAATTTAATAGATAACTTTGAAAATTTTATTAATCCAAAAGATCCTGCTAACAATTGCTTAGATGTAGCAATTATTACGGCACCAGAAAAAAGAACTTATAAAACAATTGATAAACTTAAAACAGTTGCGGGTAGAGTACTGTCTAAATGAAAATAGAAAATAAAGAATATAGAACTATTTGGCTTGATAAAGATACCCAAACTGTAAAAATTATTGATCAAACAAAACTTCCTCATCAATTTATAATCAAGGATCTTAAAACAGTTAATGATGCAATAAATGCAATAAAAATAATGGAAGTAAGAGGAGCACCATTAATTGGAGCAACAGCTGCTTACGGGATTGCTCTAGCCGTTAAAGAAAATAATGATCATAATTTTATTATAAAAAGTTCAGAAGAATTAATTAAATCAAGACCTACTGCTATAAATTTAAAATGGGCGGTTGAGCGAATGATGAAAAAGTTATCAGGAATTAATAGTAATAAAATTTTAGATTCTGCTTTAGATGAAGCCAAAGCAATATGTGATGAGGATGAAAAATTCTGTGTAAATATTGGACTTAATGGATTAAAAATAATTGAAGAGATTTATAACAAAAAGAAAGATACAGTTAATATTTTAACCCATTGCAATGCGGGTTGGTTAGCAACAATTAATTGGGGTACAGCAACATCACCAATATATCATGCACATAAAAAAGGTATACCAGTACATGTTTGGGTTGATGAAACTAGGCCAAGAAACCAAGGAGCAAATTTAACTTCTTATGAGTTAAATGAGGAAGAAATACCCAATACTATAATCGCGGATAATACTGGAGGAATACTAATGCAAAGAGGTGATGTTGATATATGTATCGTTGGTTCAGACAGAACTTTATCAAATGGTGATGTTTGTAATAAGATAGGCACTTACCTAAAAGCTTTAGCAGCTCATGATAATAATGTGCCATTTTACGTTGCATTACCAAGCTCGACCATTGACTGGGAAATTAAAAAAGGCAAAGATATTCCAATAGAAGAAAGAAATTCAGAGGAATTATCTCATATAGTAGGTATTGATGAAAATAATGAAATAAAGAAAGTTTTAATTTATCCTAAAAAAAGTAAAGCAATGAATCTCGCTTTTGATGTTACTCCAGCAAAGTATGTAACAGGATTAATCACTGAAAAAGGAATTTCAGAAGCTTCTTTTGAAGGTTTAAAAAAGTTATTTAGATAATTTATCTTAATGAAGCAGCAATATTTCCACCATCAACAGTTAAAACAGCTCCAGTAGTCTTTTTTGAAACAGCTAAATGAAAAAATGCTTTTGCTACATCTTCAGCTTTTACTTCGCTTAAAAGTAAGTTTCCTCTCATATAATCATCTGTAGATACTTCTCTAGCTTTAGCTCTAGATTTAATCATTCTATCGTTTAATAAACCACTTCTTATTCTATCTGCATTTACTCCATTTGACCTTATTCCAAGAGATCCATAATCTACCGCATATTGTTTACATAAGTTTAGTAAAGCTGACTTAGGTAGTCCGTAAGGTCCAAAATTTTTACCAGGATTTACTGATTGTTTTGAGATATTAAACAATAAACACCCTTCAATATCTTGTTTTTTCATTATTTTAATTGTTTCTGAGGCACAATTTTGATGAGAAAAAAAGTTATCTTCAAAACTTTGCCTTAAAATTTTATCACTTACTTCTGCTATAGAACCACCAATAGCAGTTCCTGCATTTGATATTAAAATATCAATTCCACCATAAGTTTCAGTAATAATTTTGAAAGCTTTTTTAACGCTATCTTTATTTGTTACATCACAATGTAAACAAAGTTCTTTAACTTTAGATTTCATTTCTTTTATTTTATGTAAATCATAATCAAGCAAAACTACCTCAGCCCCATAACTTTTAAAAAGTTTATAAGTAGCAGAGCCGATTGCACCAAAACTTCCAGTTATAACAACAATATTGCCTTGAAGAGTTTTTTTAGTTTTTTTAATCTTAGCTTGTTCTAAAGACCAATATTCAACATCAAATAAATCTTTTTCAGGTATAAACTTATATTTTGAAGTCTCTTCAACAGATGAGATAACTCTTGCGTTAGTTTCAGTTAAATCTCCAGCAATTTTAGCTGCACTTAAACTATCACCGACACTAAATAACCCTACATTCTGAACCAATATAACTCTTGGCGAGGTATCAAGCATTGTTTTTTTGCCTTTTACTTTTTTCTTATTGATATCAAAATATCTAATATATTTTTTTCTATAATCCTTGAAATTTTTTTCAGCTAATTTTTTAAAATCTTCAATAGTAGAGTTTGGCTTTGGTGTAATAACCAAGGGGAAAGGTTTTACTCTTATAACGTGATCGGGTGTAGCAGTACCAATTCCGGTATACCTTTTTACTTCTTTACCATTAATAAAATAGTCCAAAACTTTATTGGATCTATAATTTACTATAAACTTAAGATCATTAGTCTCGGATAACAATCCTCTCAGTATAGGAGAAATTTCATGTGGCTTAAGTGAATTGCTAAATTTTTTTATCTGTTTTATTTTATTTCTTTTAATCTTTTTTACAGCTCTTTCAGCAATTGATACGTATTTAATCATTAAATCATAAGATTTTTTAGCATCATTATCGAAAGTAAAAATCCCATGATTTAAAAGAATTAAACAATCAATATTAGGATTTTTTAAATAAATCTCATTAATTTTTTGAGCCAAACCAAACCCAGGCATTACATATGGAACAATACTTACTTTAGAGCCAAAGATTTTCTTACAAAAATCTTTTCCATTAGGTCTATTTGTAACATTCATTATTGCATCCGAATGAGTGTGATCAACAAACTTAAATGGCAAAAATGCATGTAAGAAAGTTTCTACAGATGGGTTGGGAGAATTAATATCTATCAAATTTCTTTTTTGAAACGCAACCATATCCTCATCACTTAAATACTTTTTATTTTTAAGTGATAATAATGGATTTAGTTTTACTGCTGGTAGGCCTGCTGGTTCAATTTCAGCCATATCCCATCCACTTCCCTTAACACAAAGTACATCATAATTTTTTCCATCAATGTCTTTAATGGATGTTTTTACAGAGGTATTTCCACCACCATGAAGAACCAACTCACTATTTCTTCCTAATAATCTGGTTGTATAAACTCTTAGAGCCATATCGCTTGCATGACCAAGTTTTTTATACTTATTTATGTATTTTTTAGCTTCTAAATTTGACCAATTATTTTTCACAATTTCAACCCCTGCGAAGTAATATAATAGTTTTTTGTTTGAAAGAAGTAAAAAATTTGATTAGTAAGGTTTTTATTATATTATAAAATGACAAAAGTTGGTGAACATATAACTCTTGATATAATAGGGTCTACAAAGGAATATGATCCTTCTTTATTTGAAAAAGTAATTCATCAGATTGCTAAAGCAGCTGATGTAACAATACTTAATATTTCAAAATATAAATTTGAACCTCAGGGTTTTACAATTTTAGCCTTACTTGCAGAAAGCCATATAAGCTTTCATACCTTTCCAGAAAAAGGAATTATTAGTTTTGATTTTTTTACATGCGGTAAGATTAGCCCATCTGTTGCAATAGATATAATAAAAAAAGAATTTAAACATAAGAGAATTGTAAAAAAAGAATTCAATAGAGATACTAAATCTCTTTATCATGATATCTATAGTTCGCCAGGTTTACAAAAATCATATGTGGTAAATGATGTGTTGGAAGATTTTAAATCTAAAGTTGGTCAGCATATTGAAATTTTGGAATTAGAGCAATTTGGAAAATCTTTATTCATTGATGGTGAAATTCAAGTTGCTGCAACAGATGAACATTTGTATAGCTCTACATTTGTTGGAGCTGGACTTAATTTAAATAATAATAATGATAAAGCTGCAATTATAGGTGGCGGTGACGGTGGAGTTGCAAGAGAATGTATTTCAAAAAAATTTAATTTTATTGACTGGTTTGAACTTGATCCAGAAGTCGTAGATATATGTAATGAACATTTAGGTGACATAGGAAATAAGGCTACTGAAAAAAACTCAGTAAAGTGTGTGTGGGGCGATGCATTTGAAAGTATCAAATCTGTAGAAGATGATACTTATGATCATATATTTGTGGATCTTAATGATGATCAATTTTGTATAGATCTTGCTGCTAAAAATATGGACTCTATGATTAGAATTTTAAAACCAAAGGGAGTGATTACTGCTCAAGTTGGAAGTCAAGATAAAAAACCAAAACAAGTTGATAGTTGGCTCAATGTATTTAACCATCATTTTGGAAATACTAAATTATCCAGAGTATATATCCCAAGTTTTGATTGTTCATGGAATTTCTCTTCTTCAATAAATCATTAATTTTTCTTTTTAAATTACCAAATCTATGAAATAAATACATTCAAAGGGGATTTCTCCCCTAAATTTATGGAGGAAAAAATGAATATATTTAAAAAAATAATTTTAACTGTTCTTGCTTCTTTATTATTAATCGGAAATGTTTACGCTGATAAAATAACTATTGGAACAGAAGGTGCTTACCCACCATGGAACTCTAAAGATGCATCAGGTGCTCTTATTGGTTTTGAGGTTGAGTTAGCAAAAGAACTTTGTGCAATCATGAATCATGAGTGCACTATTGTTGAACAAGATTGGGATGGAATGATTCCAGCATTGTTAATGAGAAAGTTTGATGCGATCATGGCAGGAATGTCAATTACAGCAGAAAGACAAAAAACAATTACTTTTTCACAAGGTTATGCTGATGAAGTTGCAGCACTTGCTGTAATGAAGGGTTCAAGTCTTGAGGGAATGGATACTCCTGCTGGGATTGGCCTTTCTAGTCCAAACAGTGATGCTAAAAAAGCTTTAAAAACTATTAAAGCAGCTTTAGCTGGAAAAACTGTTTGTACACAAACTGGAACTATTCACCAAAACTTTTTAGAGTCAGGTGATGTAGGTAAAGTAAATGTTAGAACTTACAAAACACAAGATGAGGTTAATTTAGATTTAGTAGCTGGCAGATGTGATGTTGCTTTAGCAGCAGCTGTTGCATTTACTGACTATGCAGAAAAATCTGGTAAATCCGTTGTTCTAGTTGGACCAACTTTTTCAGGTGGTGCTTTTGGTAATGGTGTTGGAGTTGGAATGAGACAAGGTGGAAGTGATACTATCGGTAAAAGAGATGCAAAACTTCTTAAAGATTTCAACAAAGCAATTAATACTGCAAGAAAAGAAGGTATTATTAGCAAGTTAGCAATTAAGCATTTTGGCTTTGACGCTTCTATGTAATTAATTTTTTGAAAAGGCGACTATTAGTTTAGTCGCCCTTTCGATATGGATCTTTTAACTTTCGGAAAAACTGGCTGGGGTGATGAGTTGTTTTATGCAACTCTAATGACTATTGCTGTTTCTATTGCAGCATTGTTAATTGGTTTTTTATTTTCACTAATTTTTACACCATTAAAACTATCAAATAATAAATTTTTAAATTTTGTAGCAAATTCTTACACCACAGTTATTAGAGGTGTTCCAGAGCTTCTTGTAATTTATCTATTCTTTTTTGGGGGAAGTGGAGCAATTATGTATGTTGCATCAATATTTGGTTATTTTGAATATATAGAAATTAATGCATTCATTACTGGATCTCTAGCAATTGGCATAATATCTGGTGCATATTCAACAGAAGTTTTTAGAGGAGCTATTCAGTCAATTGATAAAGGCCAGTTTGAAGCTTGTAAAGTTTTAGGATTTAAAAAACATATATATTTTTTAAAAGTAATCATGCCTCAGATGTTAAGATTGGCAATCCCAAATTTAAGTAATGTTTGGCAAATAACATTAAAAGATACATCGTTAATATCTGTAACAGGTTTAGTTGAAATTATGAGACAATCATATATTGCAGCTGGATCAACAAGAGATCCTTTATTTTTTTATTCTTTTGCAGCAGTTTTATATTTAATGCTTACTTTTTTTAGTATGAAATTAATTAATAGACTTGAAGTTAAGTATAGTAGGGGGTTTTAGTGGATATAAGTTTAATGGCTACAAGCTTACCAAAACTATTAAGTGCAGCAGTTGTAACTTTAAAGCTTTTATCACTGTCTTTAATTTTTGGTTTAGCCATCGGTCTTTTATTTGCAATTTTAAGGTTAAATAAAAATCCTATTATAAATAAGTTTGCTTATGGGTACTCTTATATATTTCGAGGAACACCTTTGTTAGTTCAAATATTTATAATTTATTTTGGCTTAGGACAGATCGAATATTTTAGATCAACTTTTCTTTGGGTTGTTTTTAAAGAACCTTACTGGTGTGCAATTATTGCTTTTGCATTAAATACTGGGGCGTACACGTCTGAAATTTTAAGATCAGCATTCCAAACTATTAAACCTGGGATTATTGAAGCTGGTAAAAGTTTGGGAATATCAAATAAGATTATCTTTTATAAAATTCAAATACCAGTAGCTATTAGACAGTCTTTACCAGCGTATGGTAATGAAATTATATTAATGATGAAAGGAACATCTCTAGCAAGTACAGTAACAATAATGGATTTAACGGGTGCTGCTAAACATATTGTCTCAACTACATATAAGCCGTTAGAGGTATTTCTTTTAGCTGGAGGCATTTACCTGTTTATGACTTTTTTAATTCACAATTTAATAAAATACCTAGAAAAAAAATATAGTTTTCAGTAATTATAAAAATTAATAATTCGTATATTCTTTAATTTCTTTAATTTTCGAACCAGTTAAATTATTAATTTCTAATTTAATTTTGGCTCTTTCATCGTTATTAAAATGAACACTCCTAGAAATTTCAATAAATTCTTTTCCAAAATCAGAATTTTTTTCACACAGACGCTTATTGTCTTCAATAAACCAAAGTTTAAAATTTATTTCTTTTAAAGAAGTAAATAGAATGTCTATTTTGTTATCTGTTTTAACACTTTTTTTTAATTGCTCCTTGAGCAAGCTATATTCATCATTGATAAATTTAAGTTTTTCCAGATCTTTAATTTGATCTTTTTTAATTTCAAGAATTGAAATTTTATCTAAGAGCTCACCAACTGATACTTCTACTAGAATTTTATTCATAAAGATTTATAGTATGTTAACTTGTTAAAAATATGTCTAATATTTTAATTATCAAACATGGATCTTTAGGAGATATAGCGCAAGCAAGTGGGGCAATTCAAGATATTTCTGAAAATCATAAAGAAGACCAGATACATTTGTTAACTACAAAGCCTTATTTTGAATTATTTAAAAAAAACCCATTTATTCATAATGTTATTTTAGACAAAAGATTATCAAGATTTAATCTAATTTATCTATATTTACTGATGAGAACTTTAAAGAAGCTCAGTGTGGAAAAGGTTTATGACCTTCAAAACTCCTCAAGAACAAAATTTTATAGAAATATTTTATTACCCAAATCAAATCACAATAAATGGTCAAGTTCTGAGACAACTTTACCAACTGATATATCAAAAGAAGAATTTGATAAAAACCCAGTTCTAAATAGATTTGAGCACCAATTAAAAACTTCTAGTCTTATTACCTTAAATGTAATGAAGCCAGATTTCAGTTGGTCATGCACAAATATAGAAAACATCAGAAGTGGAAATCAACTGAAAGAATATATTGTATTATTTCCTTTTTGTTCAGCACATTTAGTTGTTAAAAAATGGCCTTACTATAATGAACTAATTGAACTCATTAAAAAAAAATTTAATGATAAGTATAAAATTGTAGTTGCACCTGGTCCTTCTGAAATTAATGATGCAAAAAATATTAATGCTATCTCAATTTTAGATCAGAATAAAGCTCTCAACATTTCACAACTATCAACATTAATAAAAGAAAGTTCTTTTGTTGTAGCTAATGATACGGGCCCAGCTCATATGTCTGCTCACCTAGGAGCAAAAGGCCTAACTCTATTTGGCAAACATACAACTGCGTTTAAAGTTAGTATTGAAAGAGATAATTTTAAAGCAATACAAGTTGAAGATTTAAGTAGATTAAGTGCTGAAAAAGTTTTTGAAAAAATGTCTAATACTTTGGGTTAGTTTTTTTTATTAATTTTAAGATTACTGGTACGGTAAATAAAATCATTAATAACCTTATAATGTGATGGAATGCTACAAAGTCGGGTTCAAGATCGTAGGCTATTGCAATTACTGCTACCTCATAAATTCCACCAGGGCTAAATGATAAAATGAGGGTTAAAAAATTTGTATCAACAAAAAATGTTGCAACATATGCTGCAAGCAAACCTAATAAAACTAAGATAGTGGTTGCAACTAAACCATGAAAAGAGTTGTTTGCAATCTCTTTAACAGTTTTTTCAGCAAACCTACACCCTACAGAAGCACCTAATATTAATAGGCAAAAATTAATAGAGGCATCTGGTAGTTTATAAGATGCAACATCTGTTATTTGTAACAGTCCACTTGCAAAAAGAGTTCCAGATAATAAAGCAGCTGGAATTTTAATTTTATCAAATATAAAAATAAAAATCATTGAAGCAATTATCAAAATAATTAAATTTAAATGATTTTGAGTCATATAATTAAATTCATCTAAAATAAGAGTTTCAGTAATTGAATTATTTATAATTATAAAAGGAATAACAGTAATAATAATGATTAACCTAATTAAGTGGGAAGTAGCAACTTGAGATAAATCAGTTTTTTCATGTTCAGCTAAAATCATTAATGGACCCAAAGCGCCTGGTGCTGCTGAAAATATTGAAGCTTTTTGACCATAATCAGAATATTTTTGAAGATATTTTGAAACCACTAATATACAAACAATGATATAGACAAGCATTATTACTGAGGTCCAAATCCAGTTAATCATCTGATTAAAAAGATTTTGATCAATGTAATTACCAATATGTAATCCTAGTATGATTAAAATTCCACTAAGAGCCAACTTTGGCATTTTAACCTTTAAGCCTGATAGTGCTGCAATAGATGTAATTATCATTGGACCTAACATCCAAGCTAAAGGTATATTTAAATAATCTGCAACCATTGCACTAGGAATAGATATTAAAATTACTAAAAGAAATTTCTTAGAAATCAATTGTTTAAAATTTGAAAAATTTAAAGTCTCATTCATTAACAACTCTTCTATCACCAACTCTTAAAAAATTAAGTTAAAAGATATTAGTTGAATAAGGGAATTATTTTTTTCAATTTTTTAAATGTAAGATTTTATTATATTTTAATTCTAAAAGTAAAAATCAACCATAGATTGAGAAAATTAAAATCCTATTGCATTCTCACTCATACTATCATTTACTCCATTTTTAATAATAAATTAGGGAGAAATAATGAATAAAATAAAAAAAATATTTTCAGTATTATTCTCAGCAATTCTATTATTTTCAGCAACAGCAACTAACTCAATAGCGATTGAAAAAATTCATTTTGTAATTGGTGGTGGTGCTGGTGGTGGATGGGATGGAACTGCTAGAGGAACTGGAGAAGCTTTAACTAAATCAGGAATGTTAAAAAGTGCATCATTTGAAAACATGTCAGGTGGTGGTGGTGGAAAAGCATTAGCCTTCATGATTAATACTCAGCCTAAAAATACAGTCTTGGTTCAATCAACACCATTAGTTTTAAGATCTATCACTAGACACAAAGGTTATGTTTCAGGATCTGGAGTTTTATCTTATAAAGATGTAACACCAATCGCTGGTGTTATTGGTGACTACGGTGCAATAGCTGTAGCAAAAAATTCACCTTACATGAACTTTAAAGATGTAGTTGATGCGTATAAAAAAGATCCAAAATCTATTAAAATGGCTGGTGGATCAGTAAGAGGAAGTATGGACCATTTGATTGGTGCTTTAGCATTTCAAGCTGCAGGAGCAAATCCAAATGACGTAGTTTATATTCCTTACGATGCTGGTGGAAAAGCTTTAGCTGGACTTTTATCTGGTGAGACACAAATTATCTCTACAGGATTAGGTGAGCTTATGGGAGCAAGAGACCAAGTAAGAATTATTGGTATTACTGCACCATCAAGAGTAGCAGATGCACCTGATGCACCAACTTTAAAAGAACAAGGGTATGATGTTCAGTTCGTAAACTGGAGAGGATTTTTTGGACCTCCAAATATGAGCAATAAAGATAAAAAAGCTTTATCCAAAATGTTAGGTAAAGTTATGAAAACTCCTGAATGGGAAGCTGTAAGAAAAAGAAATGCTTGGGTTAATATTTATAACTCAGATAAGGATTTTGTTAAATTCTTAGAAAAGCAAACTGTAGAAATGACAGCTCTTATGAAGAAATTAGGAGTTATATAATCCTTTAGGATTATTTAAAAATTAGAGCAGTGAATATAAATACTACTAAAATTATATCACTGCTCTTTTTTATTTTCTCAGCATTATATTTATATACTGCTTACAATATTCAAGTTTTTTCATTTGATGAAAACTCACCCTTTAATGCCAAAACATTTCCAATTTATCTAGGTTATGCGGGTATGTTTTTTTCTGGATTAAAAATTATCTTACCAGAGGTGAACACTATTAAAGTTGATCACAAGAGTTTGGAATATAAAAAAACAGCTATATTAGTTCTTATCGCAATTATTTATGGTTTTACTATATTAAAAGTTGGGTATTTCTTAACTACGTCACTATTTTTAGCATCCTCTTACTACGCTTTAGGTGAGAGAAGGTGGTTATGGATATTTTTATTATCTTTTCCATTTGTGGCACTGTTTATGTATCTTTTACATGGGGTACTTGAAATTTACTTAAGAGATCCATTTTTAAAACTGATTGGAGTAATGGGATGATTGAAGGCATTTTAATTGGATTAAAAACAGCTCTTACATTTCAAAATATATTTATGGTTATGATTGGTTGTTTTTTTGGAACAATCATTGGAATGCTGCCAGGTCTTGGACCAATGACGGCAATTGCATTAATGATACCAATTACTTATGGTTTTGATCCAGCCACTGGATTAATTTTAATGGCTGGTGTTTATTATGGTGCAGTATTTGGTGGATCAACTTCGTCAATTTTATTAAATGCTCCTGGTGTTCCGGGGACTGTTGCGACATCATTTGATGGTTACCCTATGGCACAACAAGGCAAAGCAGGAAAAGCTTTAGCTATAGCTGCATGGAGTTCTTTTGCTGGAGGAACACTGGCTACAATATATTTATTATTCCTTGCGCCAAGTTTATCAAAAGTAAGCTTATCATTTAGATCGCCAGATTATTTTGCTTTAATGATATTGGGTCTAACTGCAATTGCAGCTTTTTCTTCTAAAGGTCAGTTTATAAAGGCAATGATGATGGTAGTTCTTGGTTTAATGTTAGCATCAGTAGGCCAAGATTCTTTATCTGATATTACTAGATTTACTTTTAATAATATGAACTTAACAGATGGAATAAGCTTTGTTTTAGTTGTAATGGCAACTTTTGCAATGAGTGAAGCATTAACAATTATTTTAAAAAGAAATGACCCTTCTGCAGTAGCAAAACAGGTTTCATTGACAGAGCTTGGTTCAATCAAAATTAATAAAGAGGAAAGGACTCAAATGTTAAAAGCTATTCCTCGGAATTCAGTGATAGGTTTTTTAATTGGAGTTTTACCAGGAGCTGGAGCAACTATCGCTTCATTTTTAGCATATGGTATGGAAAGAAATTTTGTTAGTGATGAAGAAAAAGCAAAGTTTGGAAAAGGTAGTGTTCATGGATTAACAGCACCAGAAACAGCAAATAATGCAGCATGTTCTGGAGCTTTTGTTCCTTTATTAACTTTAGGAATTCCAGGAAGTGGAACTACAGCTGTTATGCTTGGAGCTTTATTAGGTTTTGGTATTCAACCTGGTCCAAGACTTTATATTACTAACCCAGAAATTTTCTGGTCAGTTATTATGTCTATGTATATTGGAATGGTCATATTACTTATATTGAATTTGCCCTTAATTCCCTACATAGCAAGAATACTTGCTGTGCCTAAAAATTATTTAATTCCACTTATTTTGTTTTTTTCAATTACAGGAATTTATGTAATGTCTTTTAATAATTTTGATATTTATTTAATGATTGGAATAGCTGTTATTGCAACATTCATGAGGTTATATGATTTTCCAATGCCACCCCTCATCTTAGCTTTTGTTCTTGGTGGTTTAATGGAAGAAAATTTACGAAGATCACTACTAATCAGTGATGGATCGTGGGATTTTTTATGGAGCAGACCTCTTACAGCCTCAATAATAGCAGTGACAATATCTATTGTTAGTTGGCAGGTATATAAAACGTTAAAAAATAGAAAGGTTTAATTTAAAATTTTTTTATATTCCTCAATTATTTTATTCCATTCAAAATTAGAAGAATTTTCCTTAGCAACTTTGCCATATTCGTGGAATTTATTATTTTCTAACATTGAATTAATTGACGAATACACTTCATCTAATTCATTACCATTACAGATTAAACCTGTTTTTTCATGCTCGATTGCATCTGCTGCACCCCCATCTTTACCTCCAAGAGAAGGCACCCCATATTGAGCAGCTTCAACATAAGCAATACCAAATCCTTCAACAGATTTTTTATGAACAATAGATGGCATTACAAAAATATTAGATTTAGCGACTAGTGCATTTTTTAATTCATTAGAAATATCTTTAAAGAACATTACTTGCGGTTGAAGTCCTAATTCTGCTACTAATTTTTTAATATTTTCTTCTTCATCGCCATAACCCACACAAATATAGACAATACCCGGATAGATTTGTTTTAAATTTCGAAGAGCCATGATTACTTTTTCATGATTTTTTCTTTTATCAAATCTAGAAACGGTAATTAATTTTGGAGACTTATGCTTTAATAAATTCTCTACTTTATCTAAAGTTTTTTTATCCAATTCTTCAACAGGATCAACACCAGGGTTAATAACTATAATCTTATCTTGCTGAACCCCCAATGAAATAGCTAAATTTTTAGTGTACTCAGAATTAGCAACGATGGTTTCAACATTATCTAAAACCTCTAGTACTCTTTTATTAAGAGAGGTACTTTTTTCATGATTAATTTCCTTACCATGGATCAAGCATATCTTTCTTTTGTTTGTTTTAAGATGTTCTAAACTTTTCCAGTGATCAGCGATAATGCCATCAATTTTGTTTTCTTTAATAAATTCATTAATAAGTTGAGCTTTTCTATATTTTCTAAGAAGCTTTATTCCACCAACACGCTCTATTGAAAAAGAAACTTGCTCATCAAATAATTTATGATTTTCATGATAGTCTGCAAATACTTTTATCATGTAGTGTTTTGAAAGTTCATTTGCTAACCCCCACATTAAATTTTGCATACCACCCACTTCTGGAGGAAATGTTTTTGTAACTATTAAATACATTGATTATCTAACCATTTAATACCACAACCAATGCTTGGAATTTGTGTTTCAGGACCTTTACTGGTCTCGGCTATTTGTTTCATTGCAATAAACAAATCACTATCACCAGTTCTTAATGGTTTTAAATTATCTAATTCTCTTATTCTACCTCTGTATTGTAATTCTAAATTATTATTGTATCCAAAAAAATCAGGAGTGCACACCGCATCATAACTTTTTGCAATATTTTGAGTTTCATCAAAAAGGTAATGAAAATTAAATTGATGTTTTTTAGCAAATTCAATCATATTTTCAAAACTGTCTTCAGGATAATTAATTGGATCATTAGCTGAAATAGCCACAGCTTTAACTCCAAGTTTTTCTAAATTTTTACAATCTTCGATAATATCTTTAATAACAGCTTTTACGTAAGGGCAGTGGTTACAAATAAACATAACCAAAGTTCCATTTGTCCCCTTAACATCATTTAATTTAATAATTTCGTTATTAGTGGACTTTAATTCAAAGCTTTTAGCAGCTTGTCCGAAATCACATATTGGAGTTTTTAACGGCATGTTATAATAATATATAAGTTATGTTTTATGATTTGAAAGATAAAAAAGTTAAAAATTTAGGTGAAAATTGGTCTGCATCTAATGCATCTATCATTGGTGATGTTACACTAGAAAAAAATACCAGCATTTGGTTTAATGTTACATTAAGAGGTGATGTTGAAAATATTCATGTTGGTGAAGGGTCAAATGTTCAAGATGGTAGTGTATTGCATACCGATCCTGGCTACCCATTAAAAATTGGTAAAGATGTAACCATTGGTCACTTGGTTATGCTTCATGGCTGCACCATTGAAGACAATTCTTTAATTGGAATCGGTGCTGTAATTTTAAATGGAGCTAAGATTGGAAAAAATTGCATCATTGGGGCTAATGCACTTATAACAGAAAATAAAGTCATCCCTGATAATTCTTTAGTAGTAGGATCTCCTGGTAAAATTGTAAGACAAGTTTCAGATGAAGAGGCAAAGTCAATTACTGAAAATGCCATCCATTATCAGGATAACTGGAAAAAATATTCTAAATCAGTTTTTTAAGGAATTAACCAAGTATCTTTGTTATTCTCTAAATCAAATTTAGCACGACGGTGACCTTTGGCTGCTAAATAAAGCCATTCCATACTTTTAATTTTACACTGAATAACCGTAAAGTTTTTATATCCCACTTCACTTTGCTCCATAGTAAATTCAAAATTATCTAACTCAGGTTTTAGTCCTGAAGTTGGGGTATTAGACTTTGTTCCTGGACCATGATCTACTAAATAACATTTTCTACTCATGTGTCCTGTTTTTAACCAAGACTGTTTTGTAATTTCATTTTCATGATTAACAATGCATTCAACTTTAAGTCTAACTTGGATCTTCTCTTCCTTGTCATAGAATAATATTGCTGCATTTTTATTAGCTTTTAATTTAGCAATTTTATTAGACCTGATATCACTGTGATATTGAATAAGATTATTTGATTGATCTGACTTTCTAAGAACTACAATTCTTCCATCAAAATCATCTTGATTACCACAGATAAATACTGGAATTCTAAATTGAGAATTTCTGTCTTTAACAGCGTTATCCAACATTGACCAGATCTTATTTTTGATCTCTTCAAAATCTTCGTAGTATGCTGGTTGCATACGAGATTACTTACTTAGCCTTTTAATTAAGCTTGAAGTATCCCAACGATTTCCACCCATGTCCTGAACTTCACCGTAATACTTATCAACAATTTCAGTTACTGGTAATTGTGAGCCATTATTTTTAGCTTCATCCATTGCAATTTTTAAATCTTTTCTCATCCAATCAACTGCAAAACCAAATTCAAATTGATCATCGATCATCGTTTTGTATCTGTTTTCCATTTGCCAAGATTGAGCGGCTCCTTTAGATATAACCTCAATTACATCTTCCATATTTAAACCAGCTTTTTTTCCAAAGTTAATAGCTTCTGATAAACCTTGAACTAAACCTGCAATACAAATTTGATTAACCATTTTTGCTAGTTGGCCATTACCTGCACCACCTAATAATTTCATTTTTTTGCTATAACAATCAATAATGTCTTTAGCTTTATCAAAGTTTGTTTGATCACCACCAACCATTACAGTTAGTGCGCCATTTTCAGCACCAGCTTGACCACCAGAGACAGGTGCATCTAAGAAACCAAATTCGTTTTTTAATGAGTGCTCATAAATCTCTCTAGCAATTGTTGCAGAGGCGGTTGTGTTATCGATATAAACAGAACCTTTTTTAATCGTTTTAAAAATACCACTATCTCCAAAAGTAACCTCTTTTAGATCATTATCATTACCAACACAGGTAAATACAAAGTCAGCGTTTTCTGCAGCTTTTGCAGGCGTATCTGCTTTAGATCCTTTAAATTCAGCAACCCACTTATCAGCTTTTGCAACAGTTCGATTATAAACAGTTACATCATGCCCTGCTTTTGATATATATCCTGCCATCGGATAACCCATGACACCTAAACCTATAAATGCAACATTGCTCATAAATTATATTTCCTATGTTTAAAAGTTTGAATTTTAAAGTAATTTTATTTGGATTTATATTTACATTTTTTTCAAGTTTTGGACAGAGTTTTTTTCTAGGCTTATTTAACTCAAGTATAAGAGATGCTCTTTCGATTACTCATGGTCAATTTGGATCAATTTATGCATCAGCTACTTTATTAAGTAGTTTTATCCTTGTTTGGATTGGAAAAAAAATAGATGATATTAATATTTTAAAGTTTGCATCATATGTTGTTGCTTTATTAGCCATTTCTTGTTTTTTATTTTCTAAAATTTCGTCACTATTTTTTTTATTCGTTTCAATTTTTTTAATGAGACTCTCAGGGCAGGGGCTAATGTCTCATACAGCAACCACAACAATAGCAAGGTTTTTTGAAAGAAGCAGAGGAAGAGCGCTAGGTACAACTTGGTTAGGCTTGTCTTTAGCTGAATTTATTTTACCATTATTAATTGTTTTCTTATTAACTTTTTTTTAGATTGGAGAAATATTTGGCTATCAATTTCTATTTTTGTCATTGTTATATTACCAATAATTACTTTTTCATTAGTAAAAAATATTAAATTAGATTCAAGAGAAACTTTAAATCTTAGTGATGGTAAAAAAAAAGATATTAAACAATGGAAAAGAAATGAAGTATTAAAAGATTATAGGTTTTATATTATTTGTTTAACCATGTTAGCTATGCCTTCAATTGCAACAGGTACTTTTGTTTATCAATCTTTTATAGTGTCATCTAAGGATTGGGGACCTTATGTAATTGCACAATCCTTTATGGTATATTCAGTTTTATCAGTAATCACATTATTTTTATCTGGGTTCTTAATTGATAAATTCACAAGTAGAAAGCTATTAATCTATATGAATGTTCCTTTATTATTTTCTACATTTGTGCTTTATTATTTTAATTCACCATTTTCGTCTTTTGTTTTTCTTGGTTTAATTGGAATTTCAAATGGATTGTCTAATGTTTTAGGTTCAGCTACGTGGGCAGAAATTTATGGTGTTAAATATATTGGCTCCATTAAAGCACTAACAACAGCCTTCATGGTATTTTCAACTGCTTTTGGAACAGCTCTTTTTGGAATTCTTATAGATAATAGCTTTTCAATTGAACAAATTGCTTTAGTTTCAGGCTCTTACACACTAATTGCAATATCACTGTTATTCTTAATAAAAAATAAACTAAATCCTCAATATTTATAAGATTAACCTTGATTTTGTTTTAAGCACTGTATAGATACTGCGCATGGCTAGAGTAACTGTAGAAGATTGTATAGATAAAGTAGAAAGTCCTTATGAATTAGTGTTGGTTGCTAAAGAAAGAGCAGTTCAATTAAATTCAGGAGTAGAACCTACCCTTGAAAGAGATAATGATAAAAACACAGTTATATCATTAAGAGAAATTGCTCAAGAAACTGTCAAAGTTTCAGACCTAACTGAAAGTGCAATTCATAAACTTAGAAAACATGTTGAACAAGTTGACGATGGTTCTGAAGATGATGAAGTAATAGGCGATGATTTTGAGAGCATGTACAAAGGTGAGATTTCTAAAAGTGGAACTCCTATTTTGCCATCTAAAAGAGCTAGAAAAATTCCAGAAAAAATCCAAGTTGCACCAGATGATTTAGAAGAA
>CAJQSC010000019.1 GCA_905612465.1 uncultured Candidatus Pelagibacter sp. | reverse complement strand
TTATTCATCACCAAAAACTCAATCAAGAGTTTATTCTTACAACCTCAATTCAAAAGAAAAAAAATTAGTTAAAGAGCAAGAAATTCCATCGGGTCATAATCCTGATAATTATATTGTTGAAAGGGTTGACTGCAAGTCACACGATGGAAGGTTGGTGCCTCTTACAATTACAAGACACAAAAATACCAAAATGGATGGAACTGCACATTTATTACTCTATGGATATGGTTCATATGGAAGCTCAATGAGTCCTGGTTTTTCTACTACTAGATTAAGTTTAATCAATAGAGATATCATTTGGGTCACAGCTCATATTAGAGGTGGGATGGAAAGAGGAATGAAGTGGTGGAAAGAAGGAAAACTACTTAATAAAAAGAATACTTTTGAAGATTATATTGCCTCTGCAAAATATTTAATTAAAAATAAATATACTTCAAAAAATAAGATAATAGGGATGGGTGGTTCTGCTGGAGGCCTTCTCATGGGTGCAGTTGTCAACCAAGCACCAGAGTTATTTTTAGGAATAATAATGGCAGTACCTTTTGTAGACTCTTTGACAACTAACCTAGATCATTCTTTACCCTTAACGATTGGTGAGTTTGATGAGTTTGGAAATGCAAAAGATAAAAAGGATCATTTTGATTATATTTATTCTTATGCCCCTTATAATAATATAAAAAAAATGGACTATCCTCATATCCTGATCACAACTAGCTTAAGTGATAATAGAGTTTTATTTGATGAGCCAACAAAGTTTACTGCAAAACTTAGAGAATATAAAACGGATAATAATTTATTACTTTTAAAAACTGAAATGAATGCTGGTCATGGTGGTAAATCTGGCAGAGATGGTGCTATAGAAGAAATTGCGCTTGATTATGCTTTTGCATTAAAAATTTCTGAAAAATTTTAGTTTCTATTTTTTAGAAACAACCATTCGAAACAAAACCAATAACAATAGAACTGGAATCTATTTCAAATCTTCTCTCACATGTTACCAGATATTTTTTAGAATTATAAACTAGCTCAGTGTTTCCTTGTTCATTTTTAAAATCTTCGTCAGGCTTCCCTAGGTCCATTTGTAAACTAGTTGAGTCTTTTCCAATGTATTTGCTTAGTGCAGTATTTTCTTTTTCAATAATTTTATCTGTCTTCTGTTTGATAGTTTGACAGCTAGTTAAAAAAATTAATAAAAAAATTAGTTTAATGACAAATATATTTTTCATTAATTTTAACACTACCAGTTAAATAAGTTACTAACATTAACTTTTAGGTTGTATTAATCGTCCAGATTAAACTAAAAAGTGTTTTTTTTACCAATATCAGAGAGATTTTAATGTGAGAATCAAATACGTTAATCTTAAATTAACTTAAAGGAGATCAAATGTTAGATAATTATTTTGATTATAAAAAACATAAGACGGACTTTAAAACAGAAGTTATAGCCGGTGTAACAACATTTTTAACAATGGCTTATATAATGTTTTTAAATCCAGTAATACTTGCAGATGGAGGCTTTGATTTTGGTGGAGTCTTTACTGCCACGGCTTTGGCTGCCGCAATAGCATGCTTTATAGCAGCTTTTTATGCAAAAACATGGCCAGTAGGTTTAGCGCCAGGGATGGGAATAAATGCTTTTATAGCCTACGGAGTTTGTCTGGGAATGAATTATACACCAGCAGAAGCTCTTGGTGCTGTATTGGTCGCAGGTGTAGTGTTCTTAATAATCTCACTTACACCTCTTAGAGCTTGGTTAATAAACTCTATTCCAAAAAGTTTAAAACTTGGAATCGGTGCAGGTATCGGTTTATTTTTGGCTATAATTGGATTTCAATTAATGGGACTTACCTCTGATGATCCTGTTGTGCTTGTAAAGCTTGGTGACTTAAGTAATCCTCTAACTTTATTAGGTGCTGCTGCTTTCATTTCAATGATTGTAATGGAGAAAATGAAAATTAAAGGTAACATCATTATTGGTATCGTTGCTTTTAGTATAATTGCATGGGCTGGCGGTTGGGCTAATTTCAATGGTATTGTTTCTTCACCACCACCTATGACTCATCTGATGACTTTTGATCTAGGTGCTGCACTTAGCGCATCAATGGTTACTGTAATCTTCACACTATTTTTCATAGATTTTTTTGATACTGCAGGAACACTAACTAGTGTTGCAAATGTAGCTGGGAAAGTTGGAAGTGATGGTAAGATTAAAGATATTGATAAAGCAATGTTGTCAGACAGTGTATCTACTGTTGCAGGTGCGATGATGGGTACTTCAACGGTAACAACTTATGTTGAAAGTGCTGCTGGTGTAAAAGCCGGTGGAAGAACAGGAATGACTTCACTTGTAATAGGTTTGTTATTCTTATTATGCTTGTTCTTTAGTCCATTAGCAACATCACTACCAAAAGAAATTGATGCTGCTGCATTAATTTATATCTCAACTTTATTTCTTCGTAATATAACAGATATAGAATGGGATGATGCTGCTGAAGCAGGACCTGCTGTACTTGCAATGATTGCCATGCCTTTTACTTATTCGATTTCGAATGGTATAGCACTAGCATTCGTTTCTTATGCTGCTATTAGAATTTTCACTGGAAAATTTGGTAGTACTAGCCCAGCTATTTGGGTTATAGCAATACTAAGTTTAATTAGTTTTTACGTATCTTAAGAAGTTAAAATACTTTATTTGGGGCGGTCTTCGGATCGCCCTTTTTATTTCTGGTGTTTTTTTTTAATATCTTCAATTCGAATTTCTTCATAAATTTCAAAAGGCTGGACAATCCAAGGGTTATTTTCTAATTTTACAGCACAATAATCTGGATCAAAAGTTGATTTGTTCTTTTTCCATAAAGTTGCTGTTTTAATATTGTTAATTTTATTTTTTATAGGCTCATATTTTTTCAACCAATCAACACTTTTGTTTAGGGTAATCCCTGTATCTGAAAGATCATCACATAACAAAATGTTTCCACCCATATTTTTTGCAATAGAGCTCATTTCTCTAGAAAAAACTATCTCTCCCTGTTCATCTTCAACTCCTTTACCGCTGTAAGATTCAACGGCTAAATAAGCACACTTTAATTTAAAAACTCTACTTAGAATGTCAATCATTGGAGCTCCACCACGCATTATGCCAACTAATAAAGTGGGTTTGTAACCGCTGTCATAGATTTGAATTGCTAATCTTTCAACAGTTTTGTTATAATCATCCCAATTAACAATTAATTTTTCAGTCATAGTAATTTACTATCCTTATTGTGGTTTAAAAATAAAAATTAAAGACGCTAAAAATATTAACGCTAAAATAGAAATAATTAATATAGAGTTATTGATTATTTTTCTACCTCTTAAATTAAAGTAATG